>DASZZV010000171.1:0-2625 GCA_035544835.1 Thermoanaerobaculia bacterium | reverse complement strand
CATCGTGGTGCTCGCAAACATTTTCGATTGCCAAGGGTCTAAGGCCCCCGCCCAGATCCCTCGCTGCGGCTCGGGATGACACCACTCAGTTTCTTTTCTCAGTGGCAGCGCGCACGCTGTCCCTTGCTCAGGATGACAAGCAGTCCTCTGGATTCCTACTTCGGTTCTGAATCAGGCCCGTAGATCTGTTCGCAGATTCTGGATAGAGCCTCGCAGTCCTCATCCGACATCCGCTTGCGGAGTTTCTTGAAGTTATCGCGGATGGTCGGATGAATTTCTTCGAGAAGGTCGAGGCCGGCGTCGCTGATTCTGGTGATGGAATGACGCCGGTCGCTGCTGGTGCGGTCGCGGAGGACGAGGCCCTTCTCCTCGAGCCGATCGATCAGTCTGGTGACGTCCGGTGCGCGATCGAGCATCCGCAGCGCGATCTCGCCCCGAGGGTGCCCTTCCGGGTGAACGCCTCGGAGGATCCGGAGGACGTTGTACTGAGCCGACGTGACGCCATGTGGCGCCAGGACGCGCTCCAGTTCGTCGCGTATGTAATTCGCGGCGACACTCAGGTTGAGCAGAGCTTCCTGCACCGGACTGTCGAACTTCGTCTGCTTGATCCGCTTCCTGAGAATCTCACCCATCGTAAGCTTGTCATCCTGAGCCGCAGCGAAGGATCTCCAGTGGCAGGATGTGAATTCAGATCGTTCGCATCTTGAGATCCTTCGCTGCGGCTCAGGATGACAAGGTCGGCCAAACGCGCTTTACCTAAATGTGTTTTAACACGGACGAGTAGGCACTTCAACGAGCTTGGCGATTCGGTTCGCTCACGGCGTTGCGACGTCGAACGTCACGCCACGCTGCATGAGCAGGGGATAGGGATTCACGGCCTGCCCTTTCCACCATTCCTTCGTCGCTGGCAGCCTGGCGATGGCGAAATGCAGGTGTGGAGTTCCCGGAGGCGCGTTGCCGGTCGTACCGACATAACCAATCACCTCGCCTTTGCTGATGTTTCTCCCTTCGGCCAGGTCGGACGCGTAGCGGTCGAGGTGGGCGTAGTAATAGATCCAGCTCTCGGCGGGATCCATCTCGTATACCGTGATCCCACCCGCGGCGCTCATGAAGAGCTTCACGATCCTGCCATCGATGGCGGCGATGACCGGCGTCCCTCGGGGCGCCAGAATGTCGATGGCGTCATGGGAGCGGCCACCGCTCCGGGCCTGCGTGTAGGTGTCAACCAGCTGTTGGCGGCGGATACCGACGACAGGGATTGCCATGGTCTCTTCGGGATTCATCGCCACCTGCAGCTGTACCTGCGCCGGTGCCGTTGCAGGTTTCGGCGTTCCAACCGGAGCCTCCGGCGGACCGCCCAGATCGTCGGCGACCTCGGCGCGAGATGTCGTCTGCAGGGCGATACGAGGCTCCCGTTGCACCCGCGCAATACCGGTCTGCTGTAGATAGAGGAAGACCGATACGCCCCCGAGGATGACGCCGATGAGGAAGGTGGTGACGGCACGCATGCGCATAAGATAATCGAAGCGCCTCAGAAAAACTTAGAACATGCCAGAGCTCCCCGACATCACCGTTTACCTCGATGCCTTGTCGACCCATGTCGCCGGCGAAGGACTGGAGCGAATTCGCCTGACCAATCCATTCGTTCTTCGAACCGTCTCTCCCGCGCCTCAGGACCTGGTGGGAAAGAGGGTCATCGAGCTTGGTCGAATCGGTAAGCGCATCGTTCTCGGATTCGAGAATGATCTTTTCCTCGTGATTCACCTCATGATCGCGGGACGCCTCAAATGGCTGGCGCCGGGAGCGAAGATTGGTGGCAAGGCAACTCTTGCCGCGCTCGATTTTCCTCTGGGGACGCTGCAGCTGACCGAAGCGGGGTCGAAGCGTCGTGCCTCTCTCCACGTTCTGAAAGGGGAGCAGGAGTTGCGACAGCTCGATCCCGGTGGAATCGAGGTTCTGGAAACGACCATCGAGAGTTTCGCCCGGGCACTTCGATCCGAGAATCACACCATCAAGAGATCTCTCACCGATCCTCGCCTCTTCAGTGGAATCGGGAATGCTTATTCGGACGAGATCCTGCACCGGGCCGGAATGTCTCCAGTGCTGCTGACCTCACGAATGAGCGATGGGCAGGTCGAGGTGCTGTACGACGCCATGCGAGCGACGCTGCTGGAATGGATCGAAAGATTGCGCCACGAAGCGGCGGGCTCCTTTCCGGCGAAAGTCATGGCCTTTCGAAAAGAGATGGCCGTGCACGGAAAGTTCGGCGAGCCCTGTCCGGTCTGCAGTACTCCGGTGCAAAGAATTGTCTACGCCGAGAACGAGACCAACTACTGCGCGCGCTGCCAGACCGCGGGCAAACTGCTGGCCGATCGCGCCCTTTCGAAGCTGCTGAAGTCCGACTGGCCGAAATCAATCGATGGGGTGGATGTTTAGATGTCAGATGTCAGAGCAAAAGGGTGGCTTCTAAGGACACAAGGCTCCGTCATTCTGAGCAAGGGACGGCGTGCGCGCTGCCACTGAGAAAAGAAACTGGGTTGGTGTCATCCCGAGCCGCAGCGAGGGATCTGGGCGGGGGCCTTAGACCCTTGGCCATCGAAAATGTTTGCGAGCACCACGATGGAA
>DASZZV010000170.1:0-3428 GCA_035544835.1 Thermoanaerobaculia bacterium | reverse complement strand
ACAAGGCAGCGACAAGTGTCGAGAAGCCGCGATAGAGCACACCTCAATTGCTCTCCTCGGGATCCTCTTTTATAACGGTCTTCCCTGGGTTCATGAACGCGTCGAGGGATTCCCACGCTTCATCATCGTCAGCCTTGCAGCTTACGAGCGTAGCCTTCTTGCAAACCTCGATGTTGTACACCGGATGGATCTCCCAGCTCGAGAGGCGTTTGGGATTGGGCCGCTTCGCCCCTGAGCACGGATGATGACTTGCATCGAAAAAGAGCTGGCCCGTTATGCGCACCGGCCGGCTGATGTCGTTTAGCGTTTTTTCCGTCCAGACCGGGGGGCGGAAGTGAGGAGTCATTTCTGCGGTAACGCTCTTACACTCGTCGGACTCATTCGCGCGCTGAGCAAGCGCGATGTGGATATCATTGTTCTCTGGTCCAGAGAGTTTGCAGTTCACGCCTTCGCCTTTATCAGTATCGGCGAAATGCGCCTCCTCGATGAAAGCAGCGAATGTCACGACACCGCCTTCGCCGACGGTCTCGCCTTCGGTCGTCGTATAAGCGATGTTCTGCCGGTCATGGCGAGAGGCCGGCTCGTTGTACTTCAGACCGAGCACGGTTGGTTTCTCGACAAGTGCCTGGAGCTTCTTGAAGCTGGTAAAGGTAAAGAGAACCGGATCGCCGGTCGCACAAAAGTTGTTCTTTACACGATTTTGAAGCAGGAGTGGCGCCTTCGTGCCATCACCAGCGACGCCACACACATCATCGAAGTCCTGATGCACGGCTATCTGGTCGAACGGCAGCTCACAACCGGGTTGGAACTCCTCTCCCTTCTGGGCAAGAAGCGGGAACGTCATGAGGACGACGATGACTGATACGATTCCTTTCATGGGTATCACCTCACTCATTTTGGAGTGTCTTAGACCTAGGGTTTCCCTACCCCCAGCACGAGATTCGAAAAGAACGGGGTCTGGCGGCGTGCGTCAGACTGCGGAGCGGTTTTGGGCGGAGGAATGTAATCGAGACGAGTGAGAATCGGACCCTGAGGCTTTCCCACAAGCAAAGGGAACTCCTTGCGCCAGTAATAGACCGTCTCCTCGTCCTCAGCGGTTCTGAGAAATTCATCGCGGTAGTCTGGCTCAATCATAAAGCGGTGGAAATCTGCCAAAGTGCCACCGGTCTTCGAAGCAAGAAAAGCTTGAATCGCGTTCGCGAGCACGGAGTGCGTCTGGTCGCCCCACGACGTCGAGAGGCGTTTGAAGACGGCGACAAAGTCCGAGGCGAGAAGGGTCGCTTCAAGATCGGAATGTGCGGCCAGAAGGTTAAATCCCACCGGAAATTCGGTGTCGGAAGGATCGAGGATGATCACATCCTCGATCCGGTTCTCCGGGGATCCGCAGGAGAAATTCATCAACCAGATCCCCGTGGGGAGCGAGCGGCGAGGCAGTAGCGATCGACCAGCCCTTGAAGCCGGTGTTGTGGGCAAGGGTTTTAGCTCTCGACTCTCAAGAAGCATGTCAGATTACATCACCGCCCGCGGTCAGCAACCCTCGCGAGTCTGCTCAGAATAGCTCTGCGACGACACGAAGTCGTCCCGTCCTGTTTTCAAGGTGAGTTGACGCGGCACGCGCGCGAGCGACTCCTCGATGTGATCACGAACTGCATCTCGCGAAAGCGGCCATACCACATCGAGCTTCTCACACTGCCGGACGAAGCGTTCACATGGCGGTTCGTCCGAAGGCGCGGGTGACCGCGCCACCAACCATCACGTTCAGTACGATCGGCCGCTCGTCCGACAAAGAACCGTCTGCCGTTGATCGTCACGATCGGCAGCATTTGGGCTGATCGTCGTTACTTTTCGCCTTACTCCTTTGAAACTCCTCTATCTTGTTGAGAGTTCGTTGTTCCCGATGCGCCCACTTAGTCGTGGGGGGAAGATCCGAGTTAAAGTGACACCGCCGTGAAGCTTAAGCAGACTCGTTTGCGGGAAATCGTCTGCCGCTGATCGCCGGGCCGGAAAACAAGGAGAGAAGATCGCATGCGCTACGAGTACCGAGTCCTTGCCCGGTGGGGGCATCTCTACCCAGATCTCCATCTGTCAGGTCAGCAGATCTACACCGATGTTGAAGAGCGACTGAAAGCGCGCGCCATCGTCGGCGCACAGATCTCCCGCTTCGAGTGGAAAGAGGGGGGCCTCTTCTCTGCACAGCGCGAGTATCTGCGTATCCGACGCGGCGAACACGCGATCGACATCTGCGCCGCCCCGTTTGGGAGCGGATTCTTTTTCTCCTCGTGGCTCACCGAGCCACAGCCGCGCGTCGGGTTGGTGGCGCTCTTCCTCCTCGCTGTCGCGTTTCTCTTCCTCTCGGGCGTCTTCTTTCAGTCCCGCATCTGGTGGCATCTCGGCTTTCTCGCGAACTTCAAAGGGACCCTCTACCTCCTGACGGTCGCGGGCGCCCTTTGGGGCCTGTTCACGGCCGCGAGAAACGGTGTCTTTTCCGAGGACTTTATACGCGGGGTGCCGGGGATTGGGTGGCTCTACGATCGACTGTTTCGGCCAGCCACGTTCTATCGCATCGACACGGCCATCATGTTTCATGAGGCGGTGCATGGATCACTCTTGGAAGTGGTGGATGCCGTGACGGGAGAGAAGGGCATTCCACGTCTGTCCGATCTGGAACGGCGGCCGGAGCATCGCGATCTCACGCGTCTCCGTTAGGGCTTGAATGGATCGGGAGGCGCGGCTGATCGAGCAGTTCTCCCGTTGGGAGGAGCGCGGGCGCGGCTGGGCCGTCTGGCCGTATCCCGTCGATCTCGAACCTCCGTTTCGTCCCTTCTTCGGCCACTATGTCCCGCCAGATACGGGACCCGCCCACGACGATACGCGGCGCGCGCCATCGAAGATTGGGGCCTTTCTCGAACGCTGGGCACAGGGTACCCCCGCCGCGCCGCCCGCGAGCGTTTCGATAGCGTTCCTCGAAGATCTGTTGCCCGAACCAGTCCCGGAGCCCGCATCGACTGCGCCGTACGTTGAGCTGTCGGTGACGCTTCCGCCGGACGCTGCCGTGGCCCGCGACACAGCGGAAGCGCTCCTTATCGCTGCCGCGTCGTGCCATGCACCTGTGGTCTTCGAGGTGATCGGCAATGCGGAGCGCATCATCGTGCAGTTCGCCGCGACAGAGTATGATGCGCCACTGCTGCGCGATCAGCTCACCGCGTTTTTTCCGGCGATCCTCGTGCGGGAAGGAACCGGCGCGCTCGCCAACGCATGGCAGACAGCACACGGGCGGGAACGCCTCGTCGTCGAGTTCGGCCTCGCGCGGGCGTTCATGGTTCCGCTGGAATGTCCTCGCCACTTTGATCCCGACCCACTCCTTGCACTGACAGCAGCGCTCGCGGACCTGCGCGCAGGCGAAGTCGGCGTTCTCCAGGTCCTGCTCG
>DASZZV010000169.1:0-22538 GCA_035544835.1 Thermoanaerobaculia bacterium | reverse complement strand
TGGCAGCGCGCACGCTGTCCCTTGCTCAGGATGACAAGATGGTCCCATCCCGCCCCTATCCAAAACCCGACTTCTGCTTTATTTTGAATGGATGACGGTCGGCGGCTACCCCACAACTCGCTCTCTTCGGAATTGCCCATGATCGTTGCTGCCCTCGGGTCGGGAAGCGCAGGCAACTCCTACTTTTTCGAAAGCGAGGGAACCAGGATTCTCGTCGATGCCGGATTCGGCCCGCGCGAGACGAGTCGCCGTCTGCAGAAGATCGACCGCAGCATCGAATCGATTCAGGCCATCGTCATCACCCATGAGCATTACGATCACATTCGAGGCGCGGAGCGGATCGGCCAGAAATACGGGATCCCTGTCTTCGTCACCGAGGGAACGCTCAAGGCCAGCTCGATCGACTGGCAGAGCACACCTTTCGCCGTCTTCCAGAACAACACGTCGTTTCGCATCGGCGACCTGAACGTGCACGCGAGGCGGACCCTGCACGACGCCGCCGATCCTGCCTGCTTCGTGATCGAGGCCGGCGATGGCACGCGCTTCGGCATCGCCAGTGACCTCGGTTGCGTCGACAAGCCGGTACTCGAACATCTCAAGAATTGCGATGGACTGCTTTTTGAAGCGAATCACGACGTCGACATGCTTCGCAGCGGCACGTATCCGTGGGGCCTGAAGCGGCGCATCCTGTCGCGCTACGGACACCTCTCCAACGACGACTCCATGCTGGCGCTGCGCGACATGGTCGGAGCCGACCTCAAAAATCTCTGCCTGATCCATCTGTCCGAAAAGAACAATCACGAATCGATTGTGCGGACCATGGCCGAGAGTCTGGTGACTCTGACCGGCGCAAAATTGCAGCTCGATATCGCCAAGCAGAAAGAGCCGATGCCGCTCATGCACGTGGCACGGCGCGGCGGAAGAGTGCCGCGGCCCGTGGCCGCGCAGATGTCGTTGTTCTAGTACACAGCCAACGCAAACGAACGCCGAAGGCGTTCCGGCTCGGTAGCCGGTGGTCAGCGCGAAGCGCTGCCCACCGGTTGCGGACCCCACCCTTCTTGAACGCCGGAGGCGTTCCGGCGCGTTCAGCCATCAGTTTCTGTTGGCAATCTGCCGGAACGCCTCCGGCGTTCAAAATCGCGCGGGCGACCAATTCCGGTGGGCGGCGCTTCGCGCCGACCACCGGCTACCGAGCCGGAACGCCTACCGGCGTTCGAATCCAGGCAGATGACAAAATCATTCCTCGTATGAATACTGCGTTCATCAAAGCGTCTTACAAGGAGTCTCCGTGAAAGCCACTGTTACCGTAGAGCTCAAACAGGCTGTGCTCGATCCGCAGGGAAAAGCCATTCAGCATTCCCTCGAGACACTCGGATTCTCCGGAGTGGAAGATGTTCGCGTCGGGAAGATGTTTCGCATTACGTTCAAGGACGAGGGGAACGCGGCAGAGCGTGAGAAACAGATCAAACAGATGTGCGAGAAGCTTCTGGCCAATCCTGTCGTCGAGAACTTTTCTTTTACTCTCGATCACTAGTTGTTTCTTGATCACGTCTCGTCCTTGTGCTGCGGCGCAGGGACTGCTCACCCCGGCCACCAATCGCGACAAACGGGTCATCCGGAAGTGGCAGCTACCGGGAGATCCTCGGGGCGTCGCCGTCGGCCCGGACGGGACGATCTACGTCGGATTGGCCACCCGGCAGTCGATCGTAGCAATCGACCCTAAGGCCGGAGCGATCAGGCAGGAAGTCGTTCTCGACTCCGTCGATATCGCTTCGACGAAAGAGCTCGTCACCGTTCGACTCGATTCGTCGAAGAAGCGTCTCCTGATCGCCAACGGAAGCGACGAGAGCGCCACGATCCTCGGGATCCCCGACCTCCGCATCCTCCGCGAGATCACCATCGAGGGCGAGCCGATCCGCGACATCATCGCCGACCCGGCCGGGCGATACCTCTATGTTCTTGGCAGATCCGTTCACGTCTACGACATCGACGGCGAGCGCGAGTTGAAGACCATTGAGCTCGACGATCCCATGGCTGTGACCACTAATGCCGCCGGATCGTTTCTCGTGATCGTGGCCAGCGAGCAGTTCGAATCGGGGAAAGCGACCATCGCCGCGATCTTCGATCCCGTCTCCCTGAAAGAGATCGATCGTCGTCCCCTGCAGACCGATCGCCGTATCGACGCCGCCACGCTCGGTGCGGGCGATCGCGCACTCGTGATCGCCGCCTCCGACTGGCTGGCCGAGACGACCGTCGAATCACGCCCAGCCAGGAACGTAACCCGGAGCAAAGACGGTATCCGGCTCACCTTCGACTTCGGCGACCTGATCAGCAGCCAGCAGATCTGCCTGCCCGAACATCACGGTCCCCAGACGCTGCTGGCCCTCCCCGACTCGAATCTGATCGTCTTTCCGGAGCGCCGCTGCAGCGCCAGTGAGACCTTCACGGCCTCGGCGCGCAAGACCGTTCCCACTTCCCTCTACGGTATCAACGCCTATGCGCTCGCCTGGGATCCTCTCAACAAGAGAATCGTCGCCACCGACCGCGCCGGGACTCTGACGCTCTACAAGCTCCCTCGATGATCACTGGTTCTACGTGGATATAATGAGCACCAGGTCATGAAATTCGGCGTCGTCATTCTTCCCGGCTCCAACTGCGACCACGATGCGGTGCATGTTGTGCGCGATATCCTCGAGAGCGAAGTCGAGTTGCTCTGGCACAAAGACACCGATCTCCGCGGAAGCGATTGCGTGATCATCCCAGGCGGCTTCGCCTACGGGGACTATCTCCGCGCCGGCGCGCTCGCTAAGTTCGCTCCGATCATGGACAGCGTCCGGCGTCACGCTGCCGCCGGCGGCCTGGTGATGGGCATCTGCAACGGCTTCCAGGTTCTGACGGAGATCGGTCTGTTGCCTGGCGCTCTGATGCGCAACGCTCATCTCCGTTTCATCTGCAGAGACGTCCATCTCCGCGTCGAGAGCACGGCATCTCCCTTCACGTCAGGTCTCGCCGTCGGGGACATCCTGCGCGCTCCAATCGCTCACGGCGAGGGGAACTACTACGCCGATCAGGCCCTGCTCGATGAGCTGGAACGAAACGATCAGATCCTGTTCCGATACGCCAACAGCGAGGGGCAACTCACCGCTCAAGCCAACCCGAACGGATCGACCAGCAGCATCGCCGGGGTCTGCAATCGAGGACGCAATGTCCTCGGGCTCATGCCGCATCCCGAACGCTGCGCGGAAACGATCCTCGGCAACGCCGACGGCCTGCGGATCTTTCAATCGGTAGTGAACGCGCTCGTGCGGGCGTAAGGTCGTCCACGTTGCTTCTTGTGTGGCACAGGCACTCTTGCCTGTGGGCCGCGGCGTCGAGCCGTGGCGTTCCTCATGCAATTCACAGGTAAGTCGGCCTCGACGGCCGACACACAGGCAAGAGTGCCTGTGCCACACAAGAAGCAACCGAACCGACTGCTTGACTTGCGATACTGGTTGATTCGTCGTTCCCAGGTGCCGGCCGCACGCTGTGCGGCCCTACGCTTCCGCCCCGCACGCCATCTGTTGAACTCTCAATTCTCAATTCTCAATTCTCCTCATTCGATACAATCCGCAGTCTCTGGAGGAGCGGAAATGACCTCGACCATCGACGACCTGCTGAAGGAACAAAGGAAGTTTCCGCCGAGCGAGCTGTTTCGATCGAACGCCAACGCCAGTGACGCGGCCATCTACGACAGAGCGGAGCAGGATCCCGAAGCCTTCTGGGCCAGTTGGGCCGAGCAGCTGGACTGGGAGACGAAATGGTCGAAGATCCTGGAGTGGGAGCCCCCTAACGCCAGGTGGTTTGTGGGCGGAATGCTCAACGCGTCGGTCAATTGTCTCGACCGACATCTGAAACTGCGAGGCGACAAGCGGGCCATTGTCTGGGAAGGCGAGCCGGGGGACTCACGGACGCTCACGTATCGACAGCTCCATGAGGAAGTCTCGAAGTTCGCGAACGCACTCAAGAGACTCGGAGTCGAATCAGGCGATCGGGTCGCCATCTATCTTCCACTCATCCCCGAGGCCGTCGTCTCCATGCTGGCCTGCGCCCGGATCGGCGCCGTGCACTCGGTAGTTTTCGGTGGCTTCTCGGCCGAGGCGCTACGCGATCGAATCAACGACGCCGAGGCCAAGATCCTCATCACCTCGACGAGTGGGTACCGGCGCGGAAATCTCGTGGAATTGAAGAAGCTCGCCGACGAGGCCCTGCGCGACACGCCGTCCATCACCGCAGTCGTCGTCGTGATGCGTCGCGAGGCCTCCGCGGAGGCCGACGACACCGTCGCTCATCGCTCCAGGCGCGATCATTTCTACCACGACCTCATCGCGGCCGAATCGACCGATTGTCCGCCCACGTGGGTCGATTCCGAGCACATGCTCTTCACCCTGTACACCTCGGGAACTACCGGTAAGCCGAAGGGAATCGTGCATACCACCGGCGGCTACATGACCGGGGTTTACGCCACCACGAAGCTGATCTTTGATCTGAAAGAGGACGACGTCTTCTGGTGCACGGCCGACATCGGCTGGGTCACAGGCCACTCCTATGTCGTCTACGGTCCGCTCGCCAACGGCGCCACCGTCTTCATGTATGAGGGAGCGCCGGACTGGCCGGAGAAAGACCGATTCTGGAAGCTCATCGAAGAGCACAAGGTGACGATTTTCTATACCGCGCCGACGGCGATTCGTGCCTTCATGAAATGGGGTCATCACCTCCCCGAAAAGCACGACCTCACCTCGTTGCGACTTCTCGGCAGCGTTGGCGAGCCGATCAATCCCGAGGCCTGGATGTGGTACCACAAGTACATCGGCGGCGAGAGATGTCCGATCGTCGACACCTGGTGGCAGACCGAGACCGGGGCCATCCTGATCACTCCTTTGCCGGGACTCGTCCCTACCAAACCGGGATCTGCGACTCGGGCCTTCCCCGGAATTCAAGCCGAGGTTCTCAACGAGGACGGCTCGCGAGTTGATGTCGGCGGCGGCTATCTGGCCATCACCAAACCGTGGCCTTCGATGCTGCGCGGTATTTACAAGGATCCGAAACGCTTCGAGGAGCAGTACTGGTCGAAATGGAAGGGCATCTATTTCACCGGCGACGGTGCCAAGCGCGATGAAGATCACTACTTCTGGCTGCTGGGCCGGGTCGATGATGTCATGAACGTCGCCGGCCATCGCATCGGCACGGCGGAGGTGGAGTCGGCGCTGGTGGATCATCCGGCCATCGCCGAAGCGGCCGTGGTCGGGATCGCGCACGAGATCAAGGGCACGGCCATCGCCGCCTTTGTCATCGTGAAGGACAGCGGTGCGGCAAAGAACGTGGAGGGATTCGAGGCTGAGCTCAAGCAGCACGTCGTCGACAAGATTGGAGCACTGGCTCGGCCCGAGAGGATCCTGTTCACGACCGAGCTCCCGAAGACCAGGAGCGGCAAGATCATGCGTCGCCTGCTTCGCGATGTGGCCGAGGGTCGGGCGCTGGGTGATGTCACGACTCTGGCAGATCCGTCGGTCGTAGCGTCGCTGAAAAAGAAATACGAGGACACCGAAGGTTGAGCGAGACGCCCCTGGTTGCGTTGATCACTGGCGGAATGCGAGGCATCGGCCGCGCCACAGCGCTGCGGCTGGCGCGAGGCGGCGTCATCGTGGCATTCACATATCGGACGTCCATAGACACAGCAGCCTTCGAGACAGAGCTCGCCGCTGCCGGCGCGGCGGGCTCGATGGCGCTGGAAACCGACGTTGCGAATGGCGACTCATGCGCGGTGGCGGTCGCCGGCGTCGCCGAGAAATTCGGACGAATCGACTTTCTGGTCAACAACGCCGGAGTGAGACAGGACGCGCTGCTCTACAACATGACGCCCGAGCAATGGCGTGAAGTGCTGGCCACGAATCTCGACGGCGCCTTCTACATGACCAACGCCGTGCTGCCGATCATGATGAAGCAGCGCAGCGGCGGCATCGTCAATGTCGCCTCACTGTCGGGATTGCATGGCGTCGTCGGCCAGGCCAACTATGCGGCTTCGAAAGGAGGGCTGATCGCCTTCACGCGAACCGTGGCGCGGGAAGCGGCGCGATCGGGCGTCCGCGTGAACTGCGTCGCTCCCGGCCTCGTGGAGACGGACATGACGGCCACGCTCGATGCCGAGGCGAGAAAAGAGATGATTCGTTCGATTCCCATGCGCCGTATCCTCAAGGCGGATGAAGTAGCCGCGGTGATCGCCTTCCTGCTTTCGCCCGAGTCGAGCGGCATTACCGGACAAGTGCTGTCCGTCGATGGCGGCACCTCGGCATAGCCGCAGCTTCTATGAGCGAGCTCTACTTCTCCGTCGTCGTACCGACCTGGAACCGCAGCGACATGCTCCTCCGCGTCCTCGATGCGCTGCGGCGGCAGCAGAACGCCCCGCCCTTCGAGGTAGTCGTCGTCAATGACGGGTCGTCCGATCAGACCGACGAGCTGATGAAGGGGAAGCTGGCTTCCGGCGAGATGGAGTATCCGCTGCGTTACCAACGTCAGGACAACAGCGGCCCCGGGCGCGCTCGAAACGTCGGAGTCTCGATGGCAAAGGGTCGCTTCGTAATTTTCATCGGCGACGACACGGTTCCCGAGTCCGGATTTCTGAGTGAACACGCGCGGATTCATGTCGAGTCGAACGATGACCCGAATCTGGCCTGTCTGGGCTACACCGGCTGGCCTCCCGGCGAACGCGTCACGGCCTTCATGGATTACATCAACGACTTCGGACTGCAGTTCGGTTACCAGCTCATCGAGCACGGAGCCATCGTCCCATTCAACTTTTTCTATACCTCCAACATCTCCATCGATCGGCAGTTGATGGTCGAGCAGCCCTTCGACACCAGCTTTCCCTCCGCAGCCTGGGAAGACATCGAGCTGGCCTATCGCCTCGATGCCCGCGGCCTCAAGATTCGCTACAACAGGAACGCCGTCACCCGTCATTACCATCCGATGACGGTCGACTCCTTCGCGCGGCGCCAGTACACGGTGGGTAAATCGGGAGCGATTTTCTACGGCAAGCATCCCGAGCTCGGTCACTTCCTCGGGATCCACGAGCTGGACAGCCGCACACTGGCCGACGAAGCGCAGATCCGCTCCCTTCGCCGCAAAGCCGTTCTGGGCGAGCGCTTCCGATTCCTGGCGCGACCGAAGGTGTTCGAGGCGCTCATGCGCGAACACTACCTCCGCGGTCTGCGCGACGGCCTGGCCGCAGAGCGCGCCGCGCAGACACGGTAAGGGACGCAGCGCCAGCGAGGTCCTGTTCGTCCTTGCTTGCACTTGCTGCATGCACTGCCTACAATAGGCGCATGCAATACACGATTCGAGGCATCCCGAACGCCGTCGACAAGGCGATGCGCAATCGGGCGCGCGTTGCGAGGCGGAGCCTCAACGAAGTGGCCGTCGAGGTTCTCGCGGAGGGGCTCGGTCTGGGAAAGGACTCAGTCCCTCGACGCGATCTGAGCGATGTAACCGGGACCTGGTCGCGCGACGCCGCCGCCGAGGAGGCGTTTGCTGCCCAGGACCAGGTGGACGAGTCACTGTGGAAGTGATGTCCAGTTGAGGGTGGCGCTCGACACCAACCGCTACGTAGATCTCTGCAAAGGACTCGAGGAGACGACTCGTATTGCGTCGACGGCCGATGCGGTCCTAATGCCGTTCGTCGTCATCGCGGAGCTCCGTGCCGGATTCGCGCTCGGGCGGCGCGGTGTGGAGAACGAACATGTACTGCGGCGCTTTCTGCTCAAGAACGGCGTCGAGGTGATCTTCGCCGATGACCAGACCACGCACCACTATGCGAGCCTGTTCCGCCAGTTGCGCCGCCAGGGCACACCGATTCCGATCAACGACATCTGGATCGCCGCTCTGGTGCTTCAACACAACCTGACTCTGCACGATCGCGATCAACACTTCGATCACTTGCCGCAAGTCGTCCGGATCTAAGGTGACCGCACCCATGGCGAGACTGTCACGCTCCTCCCCCAGCCGCGTAGCGGCGACATCTCGTTAGCCCACGGCGTCAGCCGTGGGTTTGCGGACCACCATAATTTATGCCGAGCCCCGGAGGGCGACATAGGCGCGTGCACGATCAAGATTGCTCTCGGTACACGTACGGCTGCCCGGGGCTCAAAATCTCGCGGCCACCACCTTCCCACGGCTTACGCCGTGGGCTCACGAGATGTCGCCGCTATGCGGCTGGTGGCGCCTTCTCATGAAATTTTTCTCTTGACTTGATCCTTTCGATGCATAAGTATTTCATTCGATGAATACATATTCACAGCACCAACGTCGCGATCTGGTGGCCAGAATGGTCAAGTCGCGAGCGGTCCATTCTCAGGACGAGCTTCTCCAGCTCCTCTCGAAGAACGGCGTGCGCGTGACGCAGCCGACCCTCTCGCGGGACATCGCCGAGCTGGGGCTGGTCAAGACCCAGGTCGGCTACACCCTCCCATCCGACCTCGCTGCCGGCGCTGACGAAGCCTCCTTCACCTCCCAGGAACGGCGCGAAGAGAAGCTGGCCCGCGCCATTCGCGAGTTCGTACTGGAGATGCAGAAGGCGGGAACTCTGGTCGTCATCCGCACCACTGTCGCAGCCGCGCAACCGGTGGCGCGGGCCATCGATGAGAGCGGCCTGGCCGAGGTCGCCGGAACGATCGGTGGAGACGACACGATTTTCGTCGCCACCATCGGAGAGAGCGCCGCTGAGCGCCTGCTCAAACGCTTCCGCTCTTACCTGCCTACCCCGCGCAGTACCCGCCGTACGCGACCCTGATTTCAGGACGTCGCGTTCCTTTCCCCGATCGCCCAGGAGATTTTCATGAGAAAACGTATCGCTATTGTTGGAGCCAGTGGGTATGCCGGAGCCGAGCTCACGGCCCGCCTCGCTCACCACAGCGGCGCCGAGATCGTCGGCGTCTACTCGAGCTCCGAGCCGGGTAGCGCTCGCTTCGAAACGATCCATCCTTCTCTGCGAGGCAGTAATGGGCCAGCCATCGAGAAGTTTTCGAAAGATGCATTGAAAGCAGGCGATCCTGATTTCGTTTTTCTAGCCACCCCGAACGAAGTCTCAGCAGAAATCGCCGGAGATGCCCTGGAGCTCGGAGCCACGGTCATCGACCTGTCGGGCGCCTTCCGTCTGAAAGAGAAGGCCGACTATCCGATCTGGTACGGCTTCGAGCATCCCGCGCCTCACCTGCTCAAAGACGCCGTTTACGGCCTGACGGAGTGGTGTAATGGCGAGCTGCGCACCGCTTCCCTGATCGCCAATCCGGGCTGCTATCCGACTTCCGTGCTTCTGGCTCTCAAGCCGCTCATTCCCTTTCTCGATCGCGAGCAGCCCATCATCTGCAACAGCCTCAGCGGAGTCTCCGGCGCGGGAAAGAAGAGCGATCTCGCCTACTCCTTCTCCGAACTTTCCGGCAACTGCAAGGCCTACTCGGTCGGCACACATCGTCACATTCCGGAGATGAAGCAGAACCTCGAGCTGGCGACCTACACGCCGTTCGTCTTCACCCCGCATCTGCTTCCAACCGTGCGAGGAATCCTATCGACGTTGAACGTCGCCTTTCTCACGCCGCGCACCGGCAGCGAGTTGATCGAGTCTTTCAACAAAGCCTATTCCTCTTCTCCATTCGTTCACGTGAAGCCGCTCGGCGAGCTTCCGCAACTGAGTGACGTCGTCGGGACTCCCTTTGCCGAGATCGGACTGGTTCTCCTCAACGGCGGCAAGCGCGCCGTCATCGTGTCAGCCATCGACAACCTGCTCAAGGGAGCGGCGACACAGGCCATCCAGAATTTCAACCGGGCCTGCTCTTTCCACGAGGCCGAGGGACTCCGATGAAGGCGCCGCTCACCGTGGTGAAGCTCGGCGGCAGTCTTCTCGAAGACTCAGCGCAACGCCATCGGGCCCTCAGCGCTCTGGCTAAGGCCTGGCAGCGCTCCGGAAAACCGTTTGTCGTCGTACATGGCGGCGGAAAGAACGTCGACGCCATGATGCAGAAGCTCGGTCTGATCAAAAAGACTGCCGGTGGCCTCCGCGTCACCGATGACCCGACGCTGCAGGTCGTCGTTTCCATACTCGCCGGCTCAGTCAACAAGATGCTGGTCAGCGAGCTTCATCAGCTCGGAGTCACTGCGGCAGGCCTCAGCGGTGCCGACGGCAATACCATCGAGGCGTCGCAGCACCCGCCCATCGACGGCATCGAGCTTGGTCACGTCGGCTTTGTGACGGGCGTGAACACGATGCTCATCGACGCCATTCTGGCGATCGGAATGATGCCTCTCATCTCCTCCGTGGCGATCGGCTCTGACGGCGCGCTCTTCAACGTGAACGCCGACTCCGTTGCCGCTGCCATCGCGACAGAGCTCCGGGCGGAGCGACTGCTGTTTCTCACCGACGTGCCCGGGCTGAAAGACGGCCGGGGCGAAATCATTCATGAGCTCCAGCTCGACGAAGTCTCACACCTGGTCGGTTCAGGGGCGATCACCGGCGGCATGCTTCCAAAGGTTCAGGCCGCAGTCGCCGCGATGCGATCGGGAGTGCACGGCGTCGTGATCGCCGGCCCCGACCAGCACATCACGGCCATGCTCGAAGGAAAAGGAGGAACCCATCTTGTTGCTGCATGACGAATCTCCCGGCGCGGTCGAGAGCCGCGAGCACTCCTCCATTCTCGGGACCTACGGCCGGACTGCCTTTCATCCGCGCAGCGGCTCGGGTGCGCGACTTTTCGATGCTGCCGGGAAGGCCTACTGGGATCTGCTGGCCGGCATCGCCGTCAACGCCCTCGGCTATGGCCACCCATCGCTGGAAGCAGTGCTCGATGAAGCCTCAAAGGGATTGCTTCATGTGTCCAACCTTTTCTATCACCCGGCACAAGGACTGCTGGCCGAACGGCTGTTGGCCTTGACGCATCTCTCCAGCGTTTTCTTCTGCAACAGCGGCACCGAAGCCAACGAGGCCGCGCTGAAATTTGCGCGGCTTCGGAACCCCGGACGCTCCGGTGTAGTTGCGCTCGAGGAGAGCTTCCACGGACGGACGATGGGCTCTCTTTCACTCACCGGTCATGACGCATATCGCGCCCCCTTCCTGCCGCTCGTCGAAGGTGTGCGCTTCATAGAACCTAACTCCGTCGCCGAGCTCGAAGCGGCCGTATCGGAAGAGACCTCGGCAATCTTCCTCGAGCCAATCATGGGCGAGGCCGGAGTGATTCCGCTGTCGGTCGAGTTCCTGCAGGCGGCCAGCCGGCTGGCTGCACAGACCGGCGCGCTTCTGGTCTGTGACGAGGTGCAATGTGGCCTCGGGCGCTCCGGTGCCTGGTTCGGATACCAGGAATCGGGCATCGAGCCCGACATCATTACGCTCGCCAAACCGCTGGGAGGAGGACTTCCTCTCGGTGCCGTGATCGTCGGACGCGAGCTGCAGTCGGTTGTCAGGCCCGGCCATCACGGGACGACCTTTGGAGGCAATCCGCTGGCCTGTCGCCTCGGTCTGGCCGTGCTCGACACCATCGAGCAGGAAGGCCTCCTGGACAAGGTCAACAGCCTCGGTGCATGGCTCGGACAAGAGCTCGAGAACCTCGCCGCTCACCACTCTTCCATTGTGGCCGTGCGGGGCCGGGGACTGATGTGGGGCATCGAGCTCGACGTAGAAGCCAAGCCGATCGCGACGGAACTGCTCCATCGCGGCTTCGTCGTCGGCACGGCCCGCGAGCGGGTGTTACGACTTCTCCCGCCGTATGTGATTACCCGTGGGGCTTTGGAGGCTTTCGTATGGGAGCTCGGCGACATTCTCTCGACTGCAGCAAACGGTCAGGCTCTGCCTATGAAGGCAACGGCTTGAAACGCAATACCGTGTGCGACACCAAGCCGCGTAGCGGCGGCATCTCGTTAGCCCACGGCGTAAGCCGTGGGAACGTGATTAGCGTCCGATATTTCGAGCCCCGTAGGGGCGGCATCGGTCCACGACGGATGCTGATCACATTCGACGAACCTTATGTCGCCCCTACGGGGCTGGACATGAAACCAGTTGCCACGAACCCACGGCTCACGCCGTGGGCTACAGGGATGCCGCCGCTACGCGGCTCAGATCGAAAGACAAATTCGCGATGGCGTAACAACGCCACCGCATCAGGAGCTTGAACATGACGAACAAACAATACAAACGAATCGCTCTGGCCTACTCCGGAGGGCTGGACACTTCCATCATCATTCCCTGGCTTCGCGAGCACTACAACTGCGAAGTCGTGGCCGTGGCCGTCGACGTCGGGCAGGGTGCGGAGACCGCTCCTCTCGAGGTCAAGGCCTACGCCAGCGGGGCCAGCGATTTCTATCTGATCGATGTGCGCGATGAGTTCGCAGCCGATTACATCTTCCCGGTTCTGCGCGCCGGTGCCATTTACGAGAAAGACTATCTGCTCGGGACGTCGATGGCCCGGCCGTTGATCGCGCGCAAGCAGGTCGAGATCGCACTGCGCACCGGTTGCGACGCGGTCGCGCACGGCTGCACCGGCAAGGGCAACGATCAGGTTCGTTTCGAGCTCGCTTACCAGGCGCTGGCCCCGGAGCTGGGAATCGTGGCGCCGTGGCGCGAGTGGGATATCACCTCTCGAGAGGAGGCCATCGACTATGCATCGGAGCGGGGAATCCCGATTCCGGTGACGCGCAAAGATCCCTACTCCCGGGATCGCAATCTCTGGCATCTCTCCCACGAGGGGGGACCGCTGGAAGATCCGGCCTTCGAAGCCGAGGAGTCGATGTATCAGCTCACCGCCAATCCGGCCACGGCGCCCGACCAGCCGGAGCGGGTCACGATCTCGTTTGAGGCCGGCCTTCCTGTAGCCGTCAACGGCGAGATGCTGTCGCCGAGAAAGATCGTAGAGAGCCTCAACGAGATCGGTGGACGTCATGGAGTGGGACGGGTCGATCTGGTCGAGAACCGGCTGATCGGAATCAAGTCGCGAGGGGTGTATGAGACGCCCGGCGGAACGATGCTCGTCACGGCGCTGAAGGCTCTCGAATCCTTGACGCTCGATCGCGACTGTTCGCATGAGAAAGAGCGGATCGCGCTTCGCTATGCCGAGCTGGTTTACTTCGGGCAGTGGTTCTCCCCGCTTCGCGAGGCCTACGACTCGTTTCTCGACACTCTCATGGCCAACGTGTCCGGCGAAGTGACGCTGAAACTCTTCAAGGGAAATTGCCTCGTGGCCGGTAGGTCATCGGCTAACTCGCTTTACTCACAGAACCTCGCTTCCTTCGATATGACCGGTTACGACGCCACCGATTCGGCGGGATTCATAAAACTCTTCGGTCTGCCGACGCGGGGCCGCGCACGACTCTCCCCAATGGATGTCGAGGAGCCCGCGGCAGGGCGGCTGAAAGCGAGGATGTCATGACCGTGCACAATATGTGGGGAGGTCGTTTCTCTGAAGCCATCCATCCCGATTTCAAGAGACTCAACGAGTCTCTGAACGTCGACTACAGGCTGCTCGCCGAAGATCTGAAAGGATCGATCGCCTGGGCCGAGTCGCTCCAGGGCGCCGGTGTCTTCACTTCGGAGGAATGCCGCGAGGTGGTGCGCGCTCTTCAGCAGATCCCCACCGATCTGGAAGATTCCGATTTCCGCCGGCAGGTCTTCGAAGCCGGACATGAAGACGTGCACTCGCTCGTCGAGGAGCTCCTTCGCGGCAAAGTCGGCGAGCTCGCTGGAAAGCTGCACACCGGCCGATCGCGCAACGATCAGGTCGCGACCGATTTGAAGATGTATGTCCGATCGGCGCTGACAAGCGACCGTCAGATGCTTCTTGCCCTGGGCCAGGCATTGGCCAGACGGGCCGAGATCTCGGCAGCACTGCCGATGCCGGGCTACACGCATCTCAAGCGCGCCGAGCCGGTGACGTTCGGCCACTGGTGTCTTGCCTACGTCGAGATGATTCTGCGGGATGCCGACCGTCTGCAGTGCGCCATCGACAGGTCGAACGAATGTCCGCTGGGGTCGGCCGCGCTGGCGGGGACCCCACTATCGATCGATCGGCAGAAGCTGGCCGAAGCGCTCGGATTTGCACGACCGACGGCGAATTCCATCGACGCCGTATCGGACCGTGATTTCGTCGTCGACGCGCAATACGCGCTGTCGCTGATGCTGGTGCACCTGTCGCGCATGGCCGAAGATTTGATCGTCTTCTCCACCGATGAATTTGGGTTCGTCGAATTGCCCGACGCACTGTCGACCGGCTCCTCGCGGATGCCGCACAAGAAGAACCCTGATCTGCTCGAGCTGGTGCGCGGGCACGCCGCCCGCTCGATCGGCGATCTGACCGGGACGCTCGCTCTTTTGAAGGGAATCCCACTCTCCTACAACAAAGACCTCCAGCTCGACAAAGAGCCGCTATTCAGGATGCAGGATGTGCTCGAAGCGCTGCTGCCGGCCCTGACGGCACTGATCGAGCGAATGAAAGTGAACGGGCCGATCATGCGTGATGCCGCCTCCAGCGATGTGCTTCTCGCCACCGAGGTCGCCGATGCCATGTCGGCACGCGGCATCGGCTTCAGGACGGCACACGAGCAGGTCAGTAGCCGCGTCGCCATCGCGCAGCAGCGAGGCATCTCGCTTCGCGAGTCGGGACACGGGGGCGACATCACCGCTACGGACCTCGAGGCGCTGGATGTCGACTCCTCGCTGGCGAGAAAGAATGTTTTCGGCGGCACTGCTCCGGGACAGGTAGCGCGTGCCGCAGCTGCGGCGCTGCAGAAGTTGAGAGATCTCCGATGAAGCTTCCGAAGGGATTCGTCGCCTCCGGTGTCCGCGCCGGCATTCGCAAGAAGCGGCCCGACCTGGCCGTCGTCGTTGCCGAAAAGGGAGCGACCGCCGCCGCGATCTTCACGAAGAATCTCTTTCAGGCCGCTCCCGTGGTTTTGTCGCGGGCAGCGCTGAAGCGAAGCGGCGGCAGAGTACGCGCGCTGGTCGTGAATGCTGGCTGCGCAAATGCCGTGACCGGTCCGGCGGGAATCGCGGCAGCGAAGCGAGTTCGCGCGAGAACGGCGGAGCTCGTCGGCTGTAAAGAGGATGAGGTATTTCTCTGCTCGACCGGCGTGATCGGCGAGCTGTTGCCTGACGCAAAGATTCGCGCCGCTCTTCCCGACGCGCTGATGCGCTTGTCGTCCGCCGGTCTCGACGCTGCCTCTCACGCCATCCTGACGACCGACGTCGGTCCGAAAACAGCGACGGCATCGTTCGCCTGGGGTTGCAGGCGCGGCCGGATCGTTGCCTTCGCCAAAGGTGCGGGAATGATTCATCCGAACATGGCCACGATGCTCGCCTTTGTCATGACCGACATCGCTGCTGAGCCTGTGGCGCTGAAGAAGGTGCTCGTCAAAGCCGCCGCAGTCAGCTTCAACGCCATTTCCGTCGACGGCGATACCTCCACCAACGACACGGTCCTGCTCATGGCTTCCGGCGCGATTGCCGGTCCAACGCTGGGCGATGGAAAGAATGACGAGTCATTTCAGAAAGCGCTCGAAGAGGTCTGTCGCAAGCTGGCCTGGATGATCGTGCGCGATGGCGAGGGTGCGACGCGCGTCATGGATGTCACCGTTCAGAACGCCCGCTCGCCGCGTGACGCCAGTTTGGCCGCACATGCCGTGGCGACCTCACCGCTGGTCAAGACCGCACTTCACGGCGGCGATCCGAACTGGGGCCGCATCATCGCCGCCCTCGGGCGAAGCGGCGCGAGATTTTCCCCGAAGAGCGTCGGACTGCAGATCGGATCGATCTCACTGCTTCGAGCAGGAATGCCGGTGTCGTACCGCGAGAAAGATGTCGCCAGACTCCTCTCGAAGGAACAAGTCCGTCTCGTCATCGACCTCGGCGGCGGAACGGGCAACGCCTCAATCCTGACTTGCGATCTGGGACATGACTACGTCTCGTTGAACGCGGACTACCGGTCGTAGTTTGCGAGGTCGTTTTGTTTCTTGTGTAGCACAGGCACTCTTGCCTGTGTGCCGCGGCGTCGAGCCGTGGCGTTCCTGTTGCGATTCACAGGGAGCTCGGCCTCGACGGCCGACACACAGGCAAGAGTGCCTGTGCCACACAAGAGGCAATATGCCAGTCAGACAAGCGATGAATGCACAGAGACAGTGCCCTCTGCCAGAATCTCGGAGCATGAGCATCGCTAAGCAGGCCAAGGATTCTTATCGGCGCAACCTGCCTCACTTCCAGAAGCGCGGGGCTACGCTTTTCATCACCTTCAACGCCATGAACCGGCAACTCTTTTTACCTCCCGCCGCACGAGACATCGCTTTGGAGCACTGTCTCAAAGAGCACGACGTCAAACATCACATCCATACCGTCGTCATCATGCCCGAGCACGTTCATATCCTCACTACTCCTCTCGATGATTCGAGCGGCTCCCCTTTCGGAATCGAGGAGATCATGAAGCCGATCAAGGGCGTCTCTGCCCGGAGAATCAATCAACTGCTCGGGAGGAGGGGGACGCTGTGGCAGGACGAGTCTTTCGATCACTCCCTTCGATCCCATGAGAGCACGAGACAAAAGGCCGAATACATCGCCAACAACCCCGTCCGCCGCGGACTGGTCGAGACCCCCGACGAGTATCCCTGGCTATGGAGAGACTGGGTCGAGGGAGTGAAACACTCCTGAGTGTTTGCCGCCGACTCTTGTGTGGCACGGGCACTCTTGCCTGTGTGTTGGTTCGAGGCCGAGCTCTCTGTGAATCGTCACAGGAACGCCACGGCTCGACGCCGCGGCACACAGGCAAGAGTGCCTGTGCCACACAAGAAGCGATCGGCACGAGCAGCACTCCTCAAGTCACCGAACCGCCTCCCAGTATTTACGCGGGTTCGGGAACGTTGTCATCCTGCAGACCGCCGCACCAGGTGGAATTCGCGGCAAGTATTACGAGCGATACATGAGTGGTACGAACGTCGTCCTTCTCGCGCCCGACGTAGCTGAGGTGTTTCGCGACTCCGAAACGGTCAACGAAGCGCTTCGCCGATACCTCGCGGAGCACGGCGCGCCGCCATCGAAGTAAGCCAGCAGGCTTTCCTTCGATGAGTATCTCCGCTTTCTCGAGAGTGCGTCGGCCCATGTCGAGCCTTCGCGTAGGACGTCGGAGGGCTGGTCGCCCTTCGAGCTCCGCGATGCCGCTCTCCCACCGCGGTAACACGCGGGTTCGAGTGAACGAGAGGACTTGCCCATCCGCCTCAGTTCAACATTCTCATTATTATCTCGCCGCGATTGCCCTCACCCGGCCTCACGTCCACCCTCTCCCTCGGGGAGAGGGGAGATTGCAGGCTTTTTGTCCACAACAAACGGAATGGTCCTATCGGCTAGAATGTCGCCCTCATGGCGCGCGGATTTTTTCTTACAGTGGAAGGGATCGAGGGCTGCGGGAAGACGACGCAGCTGCAGAAGCTGGCGCTGCACCTGCGTGGTGCCGGAAGGCATTGCGTCACCACTCGTGAGCCGGGCGGCACGCCTCTGGCCGATCGCATTCGGGCCATCCTGCTCGATCCGCAAGAGGATGGGATGGATCCCGTAGCTGAGCTTTTCCTCTACGCCGCCTCGCGGCGACAGCATGTGGTCGAGGTCGTAAAGCCTGCACTCGAGGCCGGAGCGATCGTGCTGTCCGACCGGTTTACCGATGCCACACTCGCTTACCAGGGTTTCGGACGACTCCTCAATCTCGATCGCCTGCGTCAGGTCAACGACATCGCTACTGATGGACTCCGCCCCGATCTGACGCTTCTCTTCGATCTTCCGGAAGCAGCGGGACTGCAGCGCGCGCGAAGTAGAAATGCCGCGAGCGACCTCGAGAAGGAGAGCCGCCTGGAAGGCGAAGACCTACGTTTTCACCGTCGCGTTCGCGAAGGCTATCTATCTCTGGCCGAGTCGGAGCCCGATCGTTTCGTGGTCATCGACTCCGCGGACGGAATCGAAGGGGTCTTCGAGAAAACGCTGGCGGCATTCCACACTCACTATCCCGGCTGATGAAAGCGACCACCGACCTTCTCCTCGAGCGCGCTCGCGACGGTTCACTCCACCACGGCCTGATCCTGCAAGGGACACCAACCTCGGTTCTACAGGATGCCGCGCTTCGCCTCGCTCAGACCGTGAACTGCCCGAACGGCTCGACCGGCGACGACTGCTCTTCCTGCAGCAGAATTGCCCGCGGCAGTCATCCCGATGTGCACATGCTGGCCGTGAACGATGATCGCAAAATGATCAGCATCGATCAGGTCCGTGAGCTGGTCGGCCAGGCGAGCATGCGGCCTTATGAAGGACGCTGCAAAGTGTTTCTGATCGAATCTGCCGAAACGATGAGTCCCGCGGCAGCGAATTCGCTGCTCAAAACACTCGAGGAACCGACCTCCGATACGCTTTTCATTCTCAGCACGCGATCGGCCGATCTTCTCCTGCCCACCATTCGCTCGAGATGCCAGATCGTCTCTCTCCGTCCGATCGATTCCAGCCCCTTCACCGGGAAGGCTCAACTGCGGCGTCTTACTTTCGACGCGACCCAGGGCCTTCTTCCCCCCGAGGCCGAAGAGGTGACGCGCACCATCCTCGAGCGACTGCGCCTTTTCGCGGAGCACAACGACATCGGAGCTTTGCTCTCGATCGCGGCGCACCTGGCCGGCGGTGATTCCGCGGCTCAGTCTCTGGCCGTGCTGGGAAATCTTCTGCGTGACCTGGCTTCGCTCGAGCCAGCGCAGAGTATCGACGAAGCGGCGTTCACAGTCATCCAGGAAAGGATTCCTCGCGCCGCCCTGCTTCGCGCTGCGTCGTCTTCATTGATCGCCGGCACGCGGCTGGTCGTAAACGCCGACGCCCGGTTGCTCATGGAGCGGGCGCTGGTGGAAGTTACGAAGAGAGGGAGCTGAGACGGATGTGGTCCTCTAAGGGGAGCCCAGCGCGGGGAACGAAAAGAGGCAAAAAAAATGACCCCGCCTTTTCAGGTCGGGGTCGGGAAACACACTGGATGTGGTTGGAAACCTTATGCTGCGGCAGATAGCTGGAAGCTGAATTGCGGCTTTAAGTAAGGCGTTCTTTCCCGTAAAACGGGGGAAGGCTACGACGTTGAAGAGAGTTTCCGTCCGGGGCACCCAGTTAACTTTGTTAGCAACGAGCGCAGTATACGCAAATTTTGCCCTACATTGTGAAAGTTTTCACGATGTAACAGGATGGTAACAGAAGTGATTGTGTCATCCCGAGCAAGGGACAGCGTGCGCGCTGCCACTGAGAAAAGAAACTGGGTTGGTGTCATCCCGAGCCGCAGCGAGGATCTGGGGGCGGGGGCCTTAGACCCTTGGCCATCGAAAATGTTTGCGAGCACCACGATGGAAGGGCCCCCGCCCAGATCCCTCGCTGCGGCTCGGGATGACACATCAGGGAACCCGCGTAAATACAGGGAGTTTCTTAGAAGCAAGGGCGGAGGGGCGGGAGGGGCGAGGGACCTCGCAACCGACGCCGATGTGAAAATCAATCCGCCTTCGGGAACGATCAGGAGCAACAAACCTACATCGTTCGTCGTTTGTGAGGTCCCTCGCCCCTCCCACCCACACGCCCTTGCTCGGGATGACAACCGAAAAGGCTTCCGCTCACGAACGCCTTGCACCGTCATCTGACATCTGACATCTGGCATCTGACGTAGAATGACCGGCTTTACCAAGGACACTCGACTCATGCGCTGGACACAATACTTCATCAATACACTCAGAGAAGCTCCTGCCGACGCCGATGTGGTCAGCCAGAAGCTGATGATGCGCGGCAGCATGATCCGCAAGGTCGCCGCCGGCATCTATACCTATCTGCCGCTTGGGCTCCGCTCCATCCAGAAGATGGAGGCGATCGTCCGTGAAGAGATGAACCGCGCCGGCGCCATCGAGCTGCTCATGCCGGCCATTCAACCTGCCGAGCTCTGGCAGGAATCGGGGCGCTGGTTTCAGTACGGGAAAGAGCTGCTCCGTATCCGCGACCGGCACGACCGGGACTTCATCTTCGGACCGACTCACGAGGAAGTAATCACCGAGACCGTTCGCGATTCAGTCTCCTCGTACCGCCAGCTCCCGATCAATCTGTATCAGATCCAGACCAAATTCCGTGACGAGGTCCGTCCCCGCTTCGGCCTCATGCGCGGCCGCGAATTCATCATGAAGGACGCCTACTCATTCCACACTTCGGCGGCCTCGCTCGACGAGACCTACCAGAAGATGCGCGAGGCCTACGGCCGGATCTTCAATCGCTGCAATCTCGATCACGTTCCGGTCGATGCCGACACGGGAAACATCGGCGGCTCGGCGTCGCACGAGTTCATGGTGCTGGCAAAATCCGGTGAAGATGCCGTCGTGCGCTGTCCGGGCTGTAACTATGGAGCGAACCTGGAAAAAGCGGCATCTCGATTCTTCGACGGCTCGGCTTCCGGAGGGGAAGCCGCTGCGCTCGAGGAGATCGATACTCCGGGAACGAAGACCATCGACGATGTCGGGCGCTTCCTGAAAAAGCCGACTTCTTCGCTGGTGAAGACTCTGGTCTTTGATACCGATCAGGGACCGGTCATGGTTCTTGTTCGCGGCGACCGCGACGCCAATGAGGTCAAGGTCAAGAACTTCCTCGGCGTGCAGACTCTGGAGATGCTGGCCGACGAGAAGTTCGAGTCAACTGTGGGAGGGCCGGCCGGCTATTGCGGTCCGGTCGGATGCAAGCCGTTGCGCGTAGTCGCCGACGAATCGCTTCGCAGCATGAGCAACTGGGTAGTCGGGGCAAACCAACGCGACAAGCACATCGCCAACGCAAACGTCGGACGAGATTTCGACCTGAGCGAATTCGCTGATTTCACCAGGGTGCGCGAGGGCGACCCCTGCAACCACTGCGGTACTCCGCTGGAGATCCATCGCGGTATCGAAGTCGGTCACGTCTTCAAGCTGGGTACGAAGTACTCCGAGAAGATGAACTGCGTCTACCTGGACGAGAAGGGAGAACGCCAGCCGATGATCATGGGTTGTTACGGACTCGGGGTCGGACGGACCGTGGCGGCCGCCATTGAACAAAACAACGACGCCGACGGAATCATCTGGCCGATTCCGATCGCCCCCTTCGAAGTCGTCATCACCACGATCGGTCTCGATGAGGCCGTGCATCGCACGTCCGCCGATCTATACGAAAAGCTCCGTGCCGCCGGCATCGACGTCATCCTCGACGATCGTGACGAGCGCCCCGGTGTGAAGTTCAAGGATGCCGACCTGATCGGATTCCCGTTGAGAATCGCGGTGGGAGCAAAGAGTCTCGCCAACGGTCACGTGGAATTCAGCACACGCCGCGAGAAGGTCAAGGAGCTGCTTGATCCGCAGACGGCGATCGAGCGTGTGACGGAGGCGATTCGAGAGGCCAAGAAAACCTAGTTCGCCTTCGCCTGGCCCGAGAGGCCCGATATCTCCAGTCCGGCAGCGGCTGCGAACGCCTGGAAGTCGTCCGGAATCGGGGCCGTAACGTCACCGATGCTCGAATGCTGGAGTCGGGCTGCGTGAAGAAGGGGGCGGGCGGCCGATTCCCGCGTCCTGTCACTGCCGTACTTTCGATCGCCCACGATGGGGAACCCGATATGGGCGAGGTGAATCCTTATCTGATGCGTTCGACCGGTGGCGATCCGTATGCGGAGCAACGAGAGTTCGTCGGTCGTTGCCAACGGCGTCACGTTACTCGTTGCCGGCTTACCGTCCGCAACGACTCCGAAAATGTTTTCCGACACCCGGCCGATCGGCGCATCGACTACCCGGCCTGAGTCCATTTTCCCTTCCACAATGGCCAGATACTCCTTGATGCAATCGCCACCGGAGATCACGTTAGACAGGCGTTCCGCGGCCGGCCTTTCCCGCGCCAGCAGGGTGACTCCGGTCGTGTTGGTGTCTAGTCGATGGACTAGATAAAGCTCGTGCGGCTCTTCCCGTTTCCTCAACACCACCGCCAGCACTTCGATCAGCGAGGGATTGGTGCTGCCGGGACTCGGCTGCGTCGGCAGAGAGTCGGGTTTGTTCACCAGTATCCGGTCGCGTGCGGCCAGCAGAACCTCAATGTCGGCATCTGCGGCAACCACACTAATGTGAGCACCGACATGCACGGTTCGCGAGGCGATGGAGATCGGGCGTCCATCGAGTACAACGTTCCCTTCGGCCAGGCGGCGCCTCGCCTCGCGACGGGAGAGATTGAAAGGGTGGCGCGTCAGTGCGAAGTCGAGCCGCTCGGCGACCTCCGTGTCTCCAGCAATTCCGAAACGACTGCTCATCGGTGTGCACGATACTGCACCTGCCAGGCCGGGTGTGCCAGTGTCGTCATCCCACGGCTTCTAAGAAACTCCCTGTATTTACGCGGGTTCCCCGATGTGTCATCCCGAGCCGCAGCGAGGGATCTGGGCGGGGGCCCTTCCATCGTGGTGCTCGCAAACATTTTCGATTGCCAAGGGTCTAAGGCCCCCGCCCAG
>DASZZV010000168.1:0-2311 GCA_035544835.1 Thermoanaerobaculia bacterium | reverse complement strand
TTCGGTGACGACCAGCACGTACCCACGCGCCTCGATCTCCCGGTAAGAAATGCCCGCCTCACGACAAAGATCGGTCCGACCGACTTCGAACCAGGCCAGGTAATTGGAGTGATGGGCCACCGCCATCTGATCGGTTTCCTTGTAACGAACGCGAAGGCGACTCTCCGCAAAACGATGGGAAGACGGCGTTCTCATATCGTCCCGATTGTAGCAATCGCTCCCGCCTAAGGACTCTGGTAGAGTCGGCCTACAGGAGTGTTCATGGCCAGAGCCGCAAAACCGCGACCGATTTTTGCCCCCGTTGGTGAAGTGCCGATCACGCGCGCCATCATTCGCGGTTTTTTGAAGGATTTCGAAAAGTCCGTAGACTGTGATGTTCTCATCGTCGGCGCCGGACCGAGCGGCCTCGTCGCCGGGATGGACCTGGCCAGGGCCGGCTATAACGTCGCCATCGTCGAAGAAGCCAACTTTCTCGGCGGTGGTTTCTGGATGGGTGGGTACCAGATGAACAAGGTGACGGTCCGTAAACCCGGGCACCTTCTGCTCGAAGAGATCGGTTGCCCCTACGAGGAAGTCGAAGCGGGGCTGTGTCTCATCGACGCTGCGCACGCCTGCTCCAAATTGATCGCCGCCGCCTTCGACGCCGGCGTGCGATTCATTCAGATGACCAGAGCCACCGATCTGGTGCTCCGTAACGGTCGTGTCGAGGGTCTGGTCATCAATTACGCCAGCGTTTACGCATTGCCCAAAGGCCTCGGGCACGTCGACCCGATCGCCCTCCAGTCCAGGATCGTCATCGACGCCACCGGCCATGATGCCGCCATGGTCGTGAAACTCCGCAAGCGCACCGGCGAGCAGCCCATTCCAGGAAATGGCGCGATGTGGATCGAGTCGTCGGAAGACCTGGTGGTGCAGAATACCCGCTTCGTTTACCCCGGCCTGATGATCGCCGGGCTGGCCGTGGCGGCCGTCGACGGCTCACCGAGAATGGGACCGACTTTCGGAGCGATGTTTCTCTCGGGCCGTCGCGCCGCAGAGCTCGCGATCGACGAGCTGCGAGGTAAAAGGCGCGCGAAAGCGCCGGGGAAAAAGAACCCTCCCCGCCGGCCAGCGCGCTGATTTCATTCGCCAGGATCAAGTACGAGCACGAGCAACGAGGAACGAATGACCTGTGACCGAGGTGCCGCTGAATGAAAGCAGTCGTGAAGTCAGCTCCCCGTGATGGGGCGGCAGGAACCGAGATCCGTGAATGTCCAGAACCAGTTCCGGGACCTCAGGAAGTTCTTCTGCGTGTCGGTGCAGCAGCCCTGTGCGGCACCGATAAGCACATCTATCATTGGGACCCTTCGATTCAACAGTCACTCGTGCCACCGAGAATTTACGGCCATGAGTTCTGCGGCTTCGTAGAGCAGATCGGAACGGCCGTTCAGCGTACCGATCTCGCCGCCGGAGACTTCGTCTCGGCCGAGATGCATGTAGTTTGCGGTGAGTGTAAACAGTGCCGGGCCGGCCACGGGCACATATGCGCACGCACGAAAATTCTCGGCATTCACGGCGATGGATCGTTCGCTGAATTCGTGAAGGTGCCGGCCAGCAACATCATCAAGCTCAACAAGAGCTTCGTCCCTTTGAAGGTCGGAGCGTTTCTCGACGCCCTCGGCAATGCCGTGCACGCCACGCAGGTGGTCGATCTCGCTGGTAAATCCGTGGCAATCACCGGATTCGGACCGATCGGCGCGATGGCCGCAGCCATCGCCGAACACTGCGGCGCCAGCAGCGTCATCGTGACCGATGTCAGCGATCACGCGCTGGAGACGGCCCGGCGCTGGGCGGCCTTTCGCAAGTATGGCAACCTCCACGCCTTCAACGTGAAGACCATGGACGGCGCCGAAGTGAAGAAGTCGATCGTCGAGATCACCGAGGGGGGAGCCGACGTAGTTCTGGAGATGTCCGGCGCTGCGCCAGCAATCAACTTCGCTCTCGACATCGCTGCCATGGGCGGGTTCATTTCTCTGCTCGGACTCCCCGCCGGGAACGCCCTTCAGCTGAACAACTACACCGGCAATGTAATCTTCAAAGGGCTGACGATCCAGGGAATCATCGGCAGGCGCATGTACACCACCTGGCAGCGCATGCTGGCGCTGTTGCAGTCAGGACTCGACGTGAGCTGGGTCGTCCAGGGCGAGTTCGACTCGCTCGACGCCTTTCATGAAGGGCTCGGAAAGTTCGATAGACATGAGGCCTTGAAGGTAATCTTCTATCCCGGCGGAGTTGAGGCAGCACAGCGCCGAATCGACGCTCTGTAGAACCA
>DASZZV010000167.1:0-11463 GCA_035544835.1 Thermoanaerobaculia bacterium | reverse complement strand
ACGCCCCTCCGGGGCTCGAAACATACTTCGAGAAACCGGTACCCAGGACTTCGTCCTGGGCTATTTTCAAACGCCCCTACGGGGCTAGAAACATAGATGAACGTCAGTCGCAGTCCATGTCATCTTTCCCAGTAGCGACGTCATGTCGTTCCACGGCTTCTAATGACACGATGTGCTTTTCGTGTAGCGCGGCCGCCCTCGGCCGCCTTTGTCTCGCACGATTCCGATCGCACTCTCGTTGCAAGGGCGGCCGAGGGCGGCCGCGCTACACGGGGTGTCATTGTTCTCAACAGCGACGCCTGCGTCGTTCCCCGGCTCAGGATGACAATGGTCGTTTCTGTTCTCGAGAACGAGGCATCGTCGTATTTCGCTCTCATCTACGCGTGCCCCGCGGCTGATCGAGAACCCTGTGTCCGTCGAATAAAAGCACCGTCCCTTTTGCTCGACGACGTAGAGGTTGCCGGTATGGTCGTGGGATGGAACAATTGCCACCGGCCGCTCGAGGCCGGGGATGAGCGGCTCGATCGCGATTGGTTCTGCAATCGGTGGTGAGGCCACAGGACGCCCATGTGAGGCGAGAAGAGCGGACGGGCATGCGAAGAGAAGCCACAAGAGCAAGAGAAACCGGACCATATCAATCGATACGGTTACAAGCTTCGTACCGTCGGTGGGTAAATCTCTACCTTCAGCCGTTCCGAATGAAGAATGAAGAATGAAGAATGAAGAATGAAGAAGCTATTCTTTAGCACGGGAGGAACGAGGGGATGAGTCAAAAGAACGAGGTCGCCGGTCGCGCAGGCGTTGAGTATCCGATCGGGCGCATCATCTTCGCCTCAGGTCTCGGGACGATGATCGAGTGGTATGACTTCTACATCTTTGGAAGCCTGGCCGTGATCATGTCCGAGCTCATGTTCCCGAAGGGGAACCCGGCCTGGGCTCTGATCAAGACCTGGGCCCTGTTCGCGACCGGTTTCATCGTCCGTCCCTTCGGTGCGCTGGTCTTCGGCCGCATCGGAGACCTCATCGGCCGCAAGTACGCCTTCCTGGTGACACTGACGATCATGGGATTGTCGACCTTCCTCATCGGGCTGCTGCCGACGTACGCCAGCATTGGGCTGCTCGCTCCCTCCCTCCTTCTCGTGCTGCGCCTGCTTCAGGGGCTGGCTCTCGGCGGCGAATACGGCGGAGCTGCTGTGTATGTCGCCGAGCACGTCCCCGATAATCGTCGCGGCTACTACACGAGCTTCATTCAGATTACCGCCACACTCGGGCTCTTCGTCTCTCTCGGCGTCATCCTGGCGGTCCGCCGGATGATGCCCGAAGCTGATTTCAAATCGTGGGGCTGGCGGATTCCCTTTCTTTTGTCACTTCTCCTGGTGGGGATCTCGTTCTACATCCGGCTCCGGCTCAAGGAGTCGCCGCTCTTCGCGTCCATCAAGAGTCAGGGCAAAGCCTCGCTGGCTCCGCTCCGGGAGAGCTTTGGAAACTGGAGAAACTTCCGGATCGTGCTGCTGGTCCTCTTTGGCGCTACGGCAGGGCAGGGGATCATCTGGTACACCGGACAGTTCTACGCACTCTCTTTTCTGCAGACCGTTCTGAAGATCGGGCTGGAGAAGGCCAGCATCATTGTGGCCGTGGCGCTGGTGCTGGGCATGCCTTTCTTCGTCGTTTTCGGCGCGCTGTCCGACCGCATAGGCAGGCTGAAGATCATGATGGCCGGAAATCTCATAGCGGCCCTGACGTATCTGCCGATCTACCACGCTATGCGGCATTACGGAGATCCGTCTCATCCGAACGTGGTGATGCTTACGCTGCTGGTGTTCGTGCAGGTGTTGTACGTGACGATGGTCTACGGACCGATCGCGGCATTTCTCATCGAGGCTTTCCCGGCCAGGATCCGCTACACGTCCTTTTCCCTTCCGTATCACATCGGGAACGGCTGGTTCGGCGGCACGCTGCCGCTCATCGCCGGCCTGCTCGTGGAGAAGACCGGCAACATCTTCGCCGGCCTCTACTGGGTCATGGCCGTCGCCCTAACTACCTTCATCGTCGGCTCGCTCCTGTTGAAGGAGAGCCACCGCGTGGAGATCTGGGATGAAGCGGCCGAAGCGCGGCCGGTGTAAAAAATCAGACCCTGCTTCATCCGGACGAGCAGGGAGCAACGCTACCCCTTCGCCTTTTTGAAGGCCGCTGCGTATCGTTTCGATGCCTCGGGATCGGCCGCTACCTTTCGTATCGCAGTTTCGAAGCTGCTCTCCGTCAGTCCCGCGCCAGACAGCATCTCTTCCGCATGTTTGGGACTCTTCGTGATTTTTGCTCCCAGCTCACCTAACTCTTCGGGAGAGAGTCTGGCCGAGGTCTGCGACGTATTGCTGCCAGGCGAGGTCTGCCCGTTTTTCTGACAGGCCGAAAGGGCGAGAACCAGTAGAATCGTTAGAGTCGTTACGGCTTGTCTCATCCCTTTCCTCCTTTCCCGTGACCGTGACCTTTGCCATTACCACCGCCATGTCCCTCGCCGCCTTTCTTCATCTGACCGGGAGGCCCTCCACCATTCTTTTTGGCCTGACCCGGCGGAAGCCCCGGATTCATCGATGGCTGCGGCGCGATGCGGACCACTTCCTCGCGCTTCTCGTGACCACGACCGTGTCCGTTGTTCTCATGGCCGCGGCCTGGTTTGTAGCCATGCACGACCTCGGCTCCTGTCTGAAGACCAAGCTCTTTTTTGACCTGTCCCGGCGGCCCGCCGTGCGGATGACCTGGCGCTTCGCGAGTCACTACGTGAGTCGTAATCCTCGGAGCCAGACGAATCTCTTCTACCCGCCTGATCACCATCTGGGGCAGAACAGGCCGCGTGAAATAGACCTCGGTGAAACGCGGAGCGCTCCAGGTGGTTCTCGGAATCGAGTACGTATCATTGAAGTAGTGAGTGACAGCGTCGAAGAGTCGATCGCCCCTGACTCCCCGAGAGGTCTCGGTCGTCATGAAGTAGACAAAGTCGGTTTGATTCCGCTCGTCGTACACCAGGGCGACCGGTGTGTATTCGACCACCTGGACGAACTGAACAGGCTGAAGGTTGGCCCCTGAAAGGACCGCCAGAGCGTTGTTGAGCCGCCCGGCCGGAACCCCTGTGAGGTTCGATACCTCCGCTACGGCCAGAGGCATGGCGATCAGCGCCAGGAGGTCCTTCGTGTCGAGAGCCGGCGCGGGTGTGGTCATCGAAGCGATCAGAGCTGCCGCAAGTATCCATTTTTTCATGCTCGTGCCTCCTCACTGTTGTAGTGCAAGGTGCGCACCCTGGGAGGGCGAAGCGAGATGAATCCCGGTGACGCGTTCGCCTGAACCATTCCGAGAATGGAGACCTTCATCGTTGAGGGTCTGCACCGAGGTTTCAGGAGGCCGCCTACACGGGAGCTCTCTGTCGGATCAGCTACACTGCGCTTTGAGTCCCTGGTGAAGTGTGTTGGTTGAATTGGAACCATCGGGCATCTCGATGTCGCCGACCCCCTGCGACGGCTGGTTCCCGGTTCAACCCAGTACACTCCCTTGTTCAGGAGGAACCGACTTGCCGCATTCCACTTCATGGGGACCACGAGGCGTGACCTGGACTTTCTCGGGTGTCGTGACCGGGGAAGAGCTACTCGGTTCCAACCAGGAGATCTACGGTGATGAGCGGTTCGACGAGATGACGTATCAGATCGTCGATCTGACGCGAGTGGAGCGATTCGACGTCACCCAGGATGACATGGAGGTCATGGCAAGCAACGACAAGGCTGCGGCGCTGTCGAACCCGTTTGTGAAAGTGGCTATCGCTGCAAGGGACGAGACCATCAAGCAACTCTCGTCCTATTACGAGGCCCACAGCAGCGAATCCCCGTGGAAGCAGCAGATCTTCGATACCCTGAGCGACGCCCAGGCGTGGGCGATACTGAAAGAGAAGTCGTAGTCTGCACTCAGAGAATCCGTGACCATGGGATCCGGCACCAAGCAACTCGATCGAGAAACGCGCTTCCGAATCGCAATTCAGCGAAACCGGGCCGCGGTCTACACGCTCGCGTGCTCGCTGGCGCTGTTGTTCCGGGGCATCGGCTATTTCAAGCCTTCGTACGTCGACGTGATCATCATCCTGGCAGCGGGTGATGTCTCCGCGCTCGTAATCTGGGCATTGTGCCGCGCCAGGCTGCCTCAGCGTTTCAGGATCGGCCTCGATCCCGTCTGGATCGCAGTCGACATTCTGTCGGTGTCCTTCGCCGTATCGGTGATGGGCGGATCGGACTCGATCGTCATCCCCTGGTACCTCGTGAACATCTCTGCCGCGGCGTTCGTGATGGGACAGGCTGCTGCAGCTGTTACGGCACTGCTCTGCACGATCTGCCTCATCAGCGTACTGGTGCTGCTGGGGCAAATCAGTGGCTTCGACGCAACCTTCTTCAGAACGGTTGGCCTGATGGTCAACCTCTACGCCGCTTCCTTCTTCTTTCTTCGGGCCGTGACCGGTCTCCAGCGGAAGACGCGCCAGGTCAGGGAACTTCGAGAGGAGGAGCGGAAGAGTGCCGAAGAGCTGGCCGAGGCCAACCTGAGGCTGATCGAGGCCGATAGAGTCAAGAGCCGCTTTCTGGCGAGCATGAGCCACGAACTGAGGACTCCGCTGAACGCCATCATCGGATTCTCTGAAGTACTCATCGGCCACTTCGATGGACGAGCTGAAAAGAGGTTCGTCGGATTTCTGCGCAACATTCACGCCTCCGGTAAACACCTGCTGAGCCTGATCAGCGACATCCTCGATCTCTCCAAAATCGAGGCTGGGAAAATGGAATTGTTTCCCGAGTCGCTTTCGGTGGCGTCGACGATTGACGACGTCTGTGCCATCACCAACGGGATGGCCAGAGAGCGGAGCGTGTCGATCGATATCGACACGGCCCCAGACTTACCGCGACTCCAGGCCGATCAGGTTCGACTCAAGCAGATCCTGTTCAATCTGCTCTCCAACGCCATCAAGTTCTCGCCCAGGGATTCGGCAGTCTCCGTTGTCTCGCGCAGGCTGACCGGCGAACGCTCCCCACTTGGGATCGAATCGATCCAGATCTCGGTGATCGACCGGGGGATCGGGGTCTCGCCCAGGGATCGCGAAATCATCTTCGAGGAGTTCCGACAGGCGGATCTCCATGAACCGTCACGGCGTGTGGGCGGCACGGGACTCGGCCTCGCACTCGTCAAGCGCTTCGTCGAGTTGCATCGAGGGGTGATCTCCGTGATCAGTGTGTTGGGCGAAGGGAGCACTTTCTCAGTCACCCTTCCACTCGTCTTTCAGGGCAAGGAAGCCCTGGAGCCGTCGATCGAGTCCCAGCCTCCGGGGACCGGTAGTCTCATTCTGGTCGTGGAGGACGATCGCGTGGCGTTCGAGCGGATTGCCGGCGCTCTTACCACGGCTGGTTTTGACACGGTATGGTGCCAGGCTGGAGAGAGCGCTGTCTCGTTCGCTTCACGCCTCAGACCCGCGGCCATCATTCTCGATATCGTCATGCCCGGTACGGATGGCTTCGAGGCACTCAAGCAGATCAAGAGTCAGCCCGAGATTCGCGACATCCCGGTCCTGATCGTGTCGATGCTTCCAAACAGGGACCTGGGGATTGCGCTCGGCGCGGCCGACTACATCAACAAGCCCTTCGATCCGGAGTCGCTCATTCGCAGGCTTTCGCAGCTCGTTCCCGCTTCTCGAGAGGAGCACCCGCGCGTGCTTGTCATCGACGATGACCGGATGGTCCACGAACTGATGGACGAAGTCCTCGGATCGCGCGGCTATGAGGTGCTTCATGCATATAGCGGAGAAGAAGGTCTACGGAGTGCAGGAAAGAATGCCCACGACGTCATCATTCTCGATTTGCTGATGGAGGGGATGGACGGGTTCGGGATCGCGCATGCAATCGATTCGGATCGTTCCGATGCATTGGGTTCCCCGATCATCGTCTTCACGGCCAAGGACCTGAACGTTGTCGACCACGACCGATTGCGGGGGAAGATCGCCGCTGTGGTCAACAAGGCCGATGGAAGCTCCCGGTTGATCGAGTCCCTGGTTGACGTGCTTCGCCAGCCCTCAGGAAGAACGAAGAAATGACCCTTCCGGGCGCGGAGTGCGAGCACTCAGCGCCCGTCCCGTCGGCAGGTTCATCGGAACGCGGCCGATGATGGCCCAGCGCCCGGCGGTGTTCTCACACCGCGACGGGCTGATACTGCGCGTCTCCCCAGGCCAGCATCGGATAGAAGATGAAGGGGAGGAGCAGAAGGCCGATCGCAAAGCCTGCGCCTTTGCCGAAGTTTCTGGCCAGACTCAGCGCGATGATGATCAGGATCACGAAGTTCACGAAGGGGATCAGGAGCAGGATGATCCACCAGACCGGTTTGCCGGCGATTTTGAGCAGAACGATGAAATTGTAGATAGGGACGATGGCCGCCCAGCCCGGTTCGCCGGCCTTCTCGAAGACCTTCCACATCGCGGCGATGATCAACACCAGGATGGCGATGTAGACGACGGCGATGCCCATCCCGACTCCGGCACCGACAGCGCTGCCTCCTGTATCCGACTGAAGAAAAAGCATGGTCAGGGTCTCTTTCACAAGGACTCTCCTTTCGCCACTGTACGCCGCGTATTTGGGTTAGATGGACATACCATACGCCGGAGGGGTGTGAGTCGCAACAGGAGCCTTGAGGCCACGGTCACCTCCCGCGAGAATGAACAAAGAGATGTTCCTTCGCACCGACGCTCATCGGCTGAAGTCCTCGGATCAACTTCGATCCAGTTGCAGCTCCCGATAGGTCATGCGCGCAATCTCCAGCTCCTCGTTGGTGGGGATCACCCACACATCGACCGGCCCGCGGCTGATGCGCCGCTCGTCGGTGCGGCTGGCGCGGTTCAGTTCCCCATCGAGCTCGACTCCGAGAAAACCGAGGCGTCGACAGATGCGGGAGCGCATGGAAGGGGAGTGCTCACCGATGCCGGCCGTGAAGGTCACGGCGTCGACACCGCCGAGGACCACGGCGTAGGCGCCGATGTACTTGGCCACGCGGTAAGCGAACAGCTCCAGCGCGAATTCGGCCCGCTTGTCGCCGCCGGCCGCTGACTTCTCCAATTCGCGAACATCGCCGCTCGTGCCGGAAACGCCGAGCAGTCCGCAGTTGTGATTGAGCAGATCGTCCAGCTCCGCTTCGCTCTTTCCCTTCCGCAGAAGGTAGAGGATCACTCCCGGGTCGAGATCGCCCGCGCGCGTTCCCATCACCAGCCCTTCCATCGGTGTGAAGCCCATGCTGGTGTCGATGCTCCTCCCATCGAGGACAGCGCAGACGCTGGCACCGTTCCCGAGGTGACAAACAATGTGACGTCGGGTATCGACGCGTGAGGAGATCCAGGAGTAGGAGATGCCATGAAAGCCGTAGCGCCGCACCTCGAGGTCCTGCGGGACAGCGTAACTCGACGCGATGGCCGGCATGGTCTGATGAAAGGACGTATCAAAGACGGCGACGATCGGAACTCCCGGATGTTTGCTGCGCGTTTCTTTGATGACCCGAACGGCGATCGGATTGTGCAGCGGTGCGAGCTCTCTGAGGTTGAGGATCTCCTCGACGACCGCATCGTCGACGCGCACCGGCTTCACGAATCTCGATCCGCCGTGCACGACGCGAATGCCCACCGCCTCAATGGCGTTCGATTCCGCTGCCAACACGCCCTCGGGAAACTCGTACAAGGCCTGCTTGAGCGAAGAACTACCGGGATTGAGGGCGAGGATTCTCACGTCAGAAGGGCCAGCGCCAGTCGCGCGCCAGCGGCATGTCATCGCCGTGCTCGCAGATGTACTGCCTGTGGTCGACCAGCATGTCACGCATGGCCTGTTTCACGTGGGCGTGGCGCGTGGCCAGGCCGGGAACGCGGTCGATGACGTCGATGACGAGGTGAAAACGATCGAGATCGTTGAGCACGGTCATGTCGAACGGTGTCGTGGTCGTTCCCTCTTCCTTGTAGCCGCGGACGTGAAGATTCTGATGATTGGAGCGCCGATAGGTGAGGCGATGAATCAGCCAGGGGTAGCCATGGAAGGCGAAGATGACCGGTTTGTCGGTAGTGAAGAGCGAGTCGAAATCGCGGTCCGACAGCCCGTGCGGATGCTCGGATGACGGCTGAAGGGTCATCAGATCGACGACGTTCACCACGCGAATCTTCAGCTCCGGCACCCGCTGGCGCAGAATCGAGACGGCGGCCAGCGTCTCGAGTGTCGGCACGTCGCCGGCGCAGGCCATCACCACGTCGGGCTCCACGTTCTCGTCATTACTGGCCCACTCCCAGATTCCGATGCCGGTCGTGCAGTGCTTGATGGCCGCATCCATGTCGAGATACTGCAGCGCCGGTTGCTTGCCGGCGATGATCACGTTCACGTAGTTCCGGCTGCGCAGGCAATGGTCGACGACCGACAGCAATGTGTTCGTATCGGGTGGCAGATAGACGCGGACGACTTCGGCTTTCTTGTTGATGACGTGATCGATGAAGCCGGGATCCTGGTGGCTGAAGCCGTTGTGATCCTGGCGCCACACGTGTGAGGTCAGCAGGTAATTCAGTGAGGCGATGGGCCGCCGCCACGGGATGTGCTGCGTCGTCTTCAGCCACTTCGCATGCTGATTGAACATCGAGTCGACGATGTGGATGAAGGCTTCGTAGCAGGAGAAGAAGCCGTGCCGTCCCGTAAGCAGGTAGCCTTCCAGCCATCCCTGGCACATGTGCTCACTGAGCACTTCCATGACGCGGCCGTCGGGCGAGAGGTGATCGTCGGTGGGGAGGATCTCGGCCGTGAAGACACGATCGGTCACCTCGAATACGGCGCCGAGCCGGTTCGATGCCGTCTCATCGGGTCCCACGATGCGAAAGTTGTCGGGATTCTTTTTCATGACATCGCGGAGCAGCTCACCGGCGACGCTGGTTGCCTCCGATAACTCCGTGCCGGGCTTCTTCACCTCGATCGCGTACTCGCGGAAGTCGGGCATGCGGAGGTCGCGAAGAAGAGCTCCACCGTTCGCGTGCGGGCTCGCGCCCATCCGCCGGTCGCCTTTCGGTGCCAGCTCTGCTAACTCGCTTCTAAACTTTCCCCCTTCATCGAAAAGCTCCTCGGCCTTGTAACTCTTCATCCACTCGTCGAGGAGTTTCAGGTGCGACGGCTTCTTCGCCAGGTCGGCGAAGGGAACCTGGTGTGACCGCCACGAGTTTTCAGCCGGCTTTCCGTCGACTTCCTTTGGCCCGGTCCATCCCTTCGGGGAGCGCAGAATGATCATCGGCCACATGGCGCGCTGGCGGAAGCCGTTGCTGCGCGCCGAGGACTGAATGTCGCGTACTGAGTCGAAGACCGCGTCGAGCGCGGAGGCCATCAACTGATGCATCTCCATCGGATCGTCGCCTTCGACGAAGAACGGGCGATAGCCGTAGCCGACGAAGAGACTCTCCAGTTCCTGATGACTCAGGCGGGCCAGGACGGCCGGACTCGCAATTTTGTAGCCGTTGAGATGGAGGATCGGCACCACGGCACCATCGCGGGCCGGATTGAGAAACTTGTTGGAGTGCCAGCTCGCCGCCAGCGGGCCGGTCTCAGCTTCGCCGTCGCCGACGACGCAGGCGGCAACGAGATCAGGATTGTCGAATACTGCTCCGTAGGCATGCAGGAGCGAGTATCCGAGCTCTCCTCCCTCGTGAATCGACCCCGGTGTCTCGGGGGCGACATGACTCGGGATGCCGCCGGGAAAAGAGAACTGCTTGAAGAGCTTCCGCAGCCCATCCGCGTCCTGCGAGATGTGCGGATAGGTTTCGCTGTAGGTCCCCTCCAGATACGTGTTGGCGACGAGACCCGGGCCGCCATGACCGGGGCCGGCGACGTAGATCATGCTCAAATCGCGCGCTTTGATGATGCGATTGAGATGAACGTAGATGAAGTTCAGGCCGGGCGTCGTTCCCCAGTGCCCGAGCAGCCGTGGCTTGGTGTGCTCGAGCTTGAGAGGCTCGCGAAGAAGCGGGTTGTCGAGCAGATAGATTTGACCGACCGACAGATAGTTCGCCGCGCGCCACCAGGCGTGCATTCTGCGGAGCTCATCGTCGGAGAGAGAAGGGGTATCGCTCATTTAATGTGCTCCCTCCCGTAAGTCTGGCATAGAGAGATCGTCAAGCGGTATCGACGAACGGGTTGAGCACGGTTACGGATCCGTACATCTGCCCGTCGCTGAGATCCTCGCTGTAGAGGGTACGGGCACCGAGTCGCTCCGCGGCAGCAACGATGGCTGCATCCCAATAGGAGATCCGATACCGCACGCTGTTTTCGATGGCCACCTTGACCAGGCTGGCGTCGATAGGCACCTGTGGAAAGGCGTCGAGCTGCTCGATCCATTCGATCGCGGTCTCTGGGGAAAGCGGTGAACGCAGCTTTCGCGTGACCGTGACGTAGAACTCCTGGAGAACCTGCGCGGAGAGCCCGAACTCTTCGCTCATGATCAATTCGAGAGCGCGCAGACGCTTTGATTCGTCCGCTCCCCGTCCCGCGGCAGCGTAGACGAGCACGTTGGTGTCGAGGAACGACCTAGCGATCATGGAGCTCGTCGCGGCGAGGCAACTTCGCGCCGATGCTGGCGCTCGAGGCGTCGCTCAGTTTCCGAATCCTGCGACGGGCTCCACGGGCACGGTCCTCGTGGCGCGCGATCCCGTCCAGGAACTCTCGCACGAGACGATTCACCGAGGAGTTCCGTTCGTTCGCGTAACGGCGGACCGTGACCAGCACTCGCTCATCGACGCTGAGCGTAATGTTTTTCATTCGCACAGTATATGTGGAACTGTGTTGCAGCTCAACTTAGGAGCTCGTGCGGGAGCTGAAGCTCCGGGCGGCGCGGAACGGGCAATCCGCGGAGGAAGAGCATCGGCAGATTCTGCGCCGGGCTCTCGGATCGGAGCACCGTGGCTCGGCGCTCAAGGAGCTCGTCTCGGGAATGCCGGATGTGGGCGATGACCGAGACTTCGAACGGATTCAGGATCACGGACGAGCGGTTGTACTGTGAGCTATCTGGTCGATACGAACGTGATCTCCGAGCTGCGTAAAGGAGAGCGGTGCAACGAGTCTGTCGCGGCATGGTGGTCCAGGGTTGCGGAGGATGAGATCTTCCTCAGCGTTCTTACGATCGGCGAGATACGAAAGGGGATCGAGAACATCCGACGTCGCGATGCTCGATCCGCCGGCGCGCTCGAGGCGTGGCTCTTGCGGGTCATCAGCAATCACGGCGATCGGATTCTGGCGATCGAGCTCGACGTCGTTGAGGAGTGGGGACGTCAGAACGTTCCTGATCCACTCCCGGTGATCGATAGTCTGATTGCCGCCACGGCGAAGGTACGCGGTATGACCCTCGTGACCAGGAACGTTGACCATATCGCGCGAACGGGTGTCGCCGTGGTCG
>DASZZV010000166.1:0-10193 GCA_035544835.1 Thermoanaerobaculia bacterium | reverse complement strand
AGCATCAACACCGACAACGACGACCGCGATAAGGATCTACGCAGCGCCAATTTCTTTGACGCCGAGAAAAATCCTCAGATCACCTTCAAGAGCACCCGCATGAAACCACACGGCAAGAACCGTTTCGACGTGACCGGTGTGCTCAACATGCACGGCGTCTCGAAGACCATCACCCTTCCCGTGACCGTTGAGGGATTCGCCAAGGATCCCTGGGGCAACCAGAAGGCCGGCTTCTCCACCGCGACCACGCTGAACCGCAAGGACTTCGGGCTCAACTGGAACAAGGCCCTCGACAACGGTGGAATGCTGGTCGGTGATGACGTGAACATTGCCGTCAATATCGAGGCGGCGAAGAAAAAGTAGACGGGGGGGCGGATTTCGAATTTCGAATTTAAAAGATGCAAGTGGCGATGGGCTCTCTGCCTCTTTTAAATTCGAAATCCGAAATCCGTCCCCTTCCGCAATCAGCTCAGCAGCCGCCTCAAAAAATCTCCCGCCGCGGCTCGGAACTCGTCTCCCCACTCGTGCCCTCCCTCGAAGGTGCAGGTCTCCACCCGCACGCCCGCCCGCTCGAGGAGTTGCACATCGCCAGCGATCTTCTCTTCGCTGTACCACTCGTCGGCTTTTCCCCGTGCCAGCAGGACGGCCGGGATTTTTCCCAGCCCTTCCCCGAGCTCGGCCGGAATGTCGCCTCCCAGTCCGATCACCCCGAGCCCTTCCACATCAGCCAGCGTGGCGGTGCGGAAAGCCATCGGAACACCCTGAGAAAACCCAAGGAAGACGATCCGGCCGTCTACTTTGTGATCAGCCCGAACGACATCGAGGATGGACCGAACGTAGCGTACGTTGTCGTTGATGGCCAGATCGCGATCCAGTCGCGTCATCCAGTTCGCGACGACGTCGTTGGTTTTCATGTTGTAGAACCAGTGGAGGCCCTGCGCTGCCACCACGATCATTCGCTCGGTCCCCGGGATTCGCAGCAGATCGGCGAGGTGTCGCTCAGCGTTCTCGCCGTAACCGTGAAAACCAATCAGGACCGGCAGCGGCACGTCCGAGCCGGGTGCCTCGACCAGATAGCGACCATGGGTCCGGGCCTGAATCGTCTTGATGATCAGCATTCTTCACTTTCCTCGAAGCGATGATAGCGCCTGTGAGGAGTGTGCGCTGCCAGTGGTCCGACCAGTGGTCCGATCGTTGTTCGTTGCTCTCAACGATCCGCCCTTGTGTGGCCGGAACTACGATCTAAGCGCTTCCACCGGCTCCAACCGCGAGACGTGCGAGTTGTCCGACAGACCGGTGACGACGACTCTCCTGTCGAACTTCTCTCTCCAGGCGTCTTTGTCGAAGGTTTTCGCCTTGTCGTCCGATTTCTTTTTGGCCGGAGCTTTCGGATCGATGGCTTTCGGGATGTAAACCACCTCTCCCTCGTCTTTCTGAAATAGCGCCTCGACGGGAACGGTCAGGGCATGTTGCTTCTTCTCCCCGGCCACCTCGATGTTGGCAGTCATGCCCGAGCGCAGTTCTTTACCCTAGAGGTCGACGACCTTTCCCGACACGGGACTCTTCACGTCTACTTTCACCTCGGGCTGCACCGTACCGACTTCGGTAACTTTGACCTGGACGTCGGCATACTCGGCTTTACCGGTTCTGCCCTCGGGCTTCGTCTGGTCCTTCGACTTGGCCTTCGTTGCCGCCACGGTGGCGACGATGATGACCGCGACGATGGCAACGGCCACCCACACTTTCACTTTCGTTCTTTTTGCACTCATGGAATCCTCGTACTGGTTTCAGACGATGTATTCGTAGAAAAGAAACGAAAGTTTCAAATGCGATCCCCTGTTCGAAGAATGAGAAGTGGGTATAGAGTTGTTAGTCTGTTGCTGCGGCTCAGGCCTGTCGTCTCGAAGGTCTGGAGCTTGCAGCGTCTAAGAGAAAGAAACCGGAGGGCATCCAGCCCCGTAGGGGCGTTTGAGAATAGCCCAGCACGAAGTGCTGGGTGTCGGATCGTGGAAGTAAGTGTCGAGCCCCGGAGGGGCGATTGAGGGATCGCTTCAATCGCCCCTCCGGGGCTCGAAAAAAACAGAATGGTTGAACGTCCCAGGACTTCGTCCTGGGCTATTCTCAAACGCCCCTACGGGGCTGCGTGAACTCGGAGAAGATCACTCATGACGATTCGTGGAATCACTAAACTCGCAACCGACCATTTCCTCAGGAAGGAATTTCCGATGCTGAAAGTGGGCGACAGAGCGCCCGACTTCGACGTGTCAGACCACCTCGGACGGAAAGTGAAGCTCAGTGACTACAAGGGACGAAATCTCGTGTTGTGGTTCTTCCCGAAGGCAGACACACCTGGCTGAACGAGGGAGGGTTCCGGGTTCCGGGACCATTTCGCGGAGTACGAGAAGGCCAATACGGCGATCCTGGGGGCCAGCTTCGACAAGCCCGAGGACAGTCGCAAGTTCGCTGAGAAGTACAAGTTTCCCTTTCCCCTCCTGTCCGACACGGAACGGCAGCTGGGAATGGCCTACGGCGCTTGTGACGCTACGAATGAAGAGTACGCGCGACGGATCGCCTACCTGATCGGACCGGACGGAACGATCCTGGAAGCGCACGAGAAGGTCAATCCGGCGAAGTACCCGGAGCAGCAACTGGAGTCATTGAAAGGATCGGCACTGCCGGCGTAAGCGAGAGCATCGCACGGGCCAAAGCCGCGTAGCGGCGACATCTTGTTAGCCGGCGTAAGCCGTGGGAAACACCGGGCTCACGCCCTGCGCTAAAGGTCTGCCGCGCGCTTCGCGCGCTGCATTTGCGGGGGTGCAAAAAGACGTGCGCGAGAACGCGAGGCTAAAGAAGCAGCCATTCGATGTGATTTTCGTCACAGACATCCCACGAACGGCGTTATAGTTTCGCCCGACATCAGTTACAGCATCTGCGAGCAGTCGACCAACTGTTCGCCTTTCAAAGGGGCGTAAAGCCCCTTTTGTCGTTTCTGGAGGAAGCAGACCAAATGGCGCCATCTGCACATCCTGTCGTCGCGGGTACTGCATCCGGAGTCCGTCAGCAAGACTGAGGCGGCTCGCAAAGATCATTCGAGTTTTTGGGCGTACGGGCGGAGCTCTGCCTCGAACGGAGGTAAAGATGAAGTTCATCCAGACCGGATTTCTCCTAATGCTTGTTACGGCGGCGCCAGCCCTCGTCGCGCAGAACACAGCCACGATTTCGGTAGATGCCTCGGCGGACAGGAAACCGATCAGCCCTCTCATCTATGGAGTCGCCTATGCCAGCAGCAGCCAGCTCTCCGATCTCAACTGTCCGCTCAATCGCTCCGGCGGCAACGCCACGACGCGCTACAACTGGCAGGCCAACGGCTCCAATCGCGCCCAGGACTGGTACTTCGAGAGCATCGGTGAGGCCAGCGCCACCTCCGGCGAGAACGGCGACACGTTCATCGCCGACAGCCGCAGCGGCGGCGCCGAGCCGATGCTCACCATTCCGATGATCGGCTGGGTAGCAAAGCTCGGAGCGAATCGGGGCAAGCTGGCCAGTTACTCCATCGCCAAATACGGGGCGCAGACTGGCAACGACTGGCAATGGTATGCCGATGCCGGCAATGGCATCTCGTCAGCGACCGGACAGAAGATCAGCACCAATAATCCCAATGATGCCAACCTCCCCGCTGACTCGGCATTTCAGCAAGCCTGGATGCAGCATCTCGTCACGCAATGGGGCAAGGCCGGGTCGGGAGGTCTGCGCTACTACATCCTCGACAACGAGCCGAGCATCTGGCAGGAGACTCATCACGACGTCCATCCCGTCGGACCGACCATGGACGAGATCCGCGACAAGATCATCGACTACGGAGGCAAGGTCAAGGCGACCGACCCGAATGGAATCGTCGTCGCCCCCGAGGAATGGGGCTGGTCGGGATATTTCTACAGCGGTTATGACCAGCAGTACGGAGCGGCCCACAACTGGTCGAGCTTTCCTGACCGCATCAATCACGGCGGCGCCGACTACCTCCCGTGGCTGCTCGATCAGTTACGCCGGAATGAGTTGAGCACCGGCAAGCGGATCCTGGACATCTTCACAGTTCATTACTACCCGCAAGGGGGAGAGTTCGGGAACGACACGTCATCTTCCATGCAGCTCCGGCGCAACCGCTCCACGCGCTCGCTGTGGGATCCGAACTATGTCGATGAAACGTGGATCTCGGACAAGGTCCAGTTGATCCCGCGCCTTCGCGGATGGGTAGGCAGCTACTATCCAGGAACAAGAATCGGCGTCACCGAATACAACTGGGGTGCCGAGGGTCACATCAACGGAGCGACGGCACAGGCTGATGTGCTGGGGATTTTCGGTCGCGAAGGCCTCGACGTCGCAACTCGGTGGACCACGCCCGATGCGTCATCGCCAACGTACAAGTCGATCAGGATCTATCGGAACTACGACGGTCAGCATTCGACATTCGGTGACACCAGCGTGCGAGCCACGACTGCGAATCCCGACAATCTCTCCTCGTTCGCCGCGCTTCGCTCCAGCGATGGGTCGATGACGGTCATGGTAATCAGCAAGGTGCTCTCGGGGTCGACGGCGACGACGATCGCGCTGTCGAACTTTACTGCCGCGGCCACGGCGCAGGCGTGGCAGCTCACATCGTCAAACACCATCAATCGTCTACCCGACGTGGCCGTATCGGGGAATTCGATCAGCACCTCGCTCCCGTCGCAGAGCATCACCCTCTTCGTGATTCCAGCCTCGAGCTCGAGCTGCACGTACAGCATCTCGCCGGCATCGCAGAGCTTCGTCTCGAACGGAGGCAGCGGAAGTATTAATGTCGTGGCCGGGCAGGGCTGTACGTGGACGGCGACCTCCAATGCCTCGTGGATCGTCGCTTCGACCGCTGGGTCAGGCAATGGGACGGTCGGATACACGGTGGCGATGAACTTAGGGGCGGCACGGAGCGGGTCGATCAGCGTGGGCGGATTGACGTTCACTGCCAACCAGACGGCTGCAGTCGCCGCACCGACTGCCACGGTTTCCGGTGGAGGGTCGATTTGCTTCGGGAGCTCGAGCGCGATCGCGGCAACGCTGACAGGATCGGGACCATGGTCGCTGACCTGGTCAGATGGGGTGCAGCAGAATGGAGTCACTGCTTCTCCGGCCACGAGGACGGTGGCGCCGACCGTGAGCACTACCTATTCGGTTACGGCCGTGTCCGATTCGATTTCGTCCGGAACCGCTGCAGGTTCGGCCGTGGTGACGGTGCGCACGGCGCCTGTGATCACGCAACAGCCTCTGAGCCGCGTGGTACGAAAGCGGAAGACCGCGGTCGTCTCCGTCACCGCGACCGGGTCATCGCCCCTAGGCTACCAGTGGTACGAAGGGGCGTCTGGCGATCCATCGAAGCCGGTCGGAACGAATTCTTCGACCTATACAACTCCGGCCCTGACAGCGAGCGCGAGTTACTGGGTTCGCGTAAGCAACAGCTGCGGGGCCGTGAACAGCAACACGGCGACACTCTCGGTTAGGTAAGAAATTCAGTAAATCCCTTCGGGACCGGTGCTCGGGTACAGCTCGTGAGATCCCTCCTCACTGCTGAATTCGGGGATTCCGGGCGCCGGTCCCGAATAGTTCGTGAATTGCCGAATTACTGAGTTACGTAGAGTTCTACTCCGGCCGCGTAGCGCGGCGACATCTAGTTAGCCCACAGCGTAAGTTGTGGGAACGTGGTCGGCCCCCGGGCATTTCGAGCCCCGCAGGGGCGGCATCGTGTCTCGAATGCATCCGGATGCCGCACTACGGGGCGGCCAAAACGCTCCCCCGATCGTTTCCCACGGCTAACGCCGTGGGCAGGAGTTTGGCCATTCGTGTGCGGCCCGGAGGGCCAGTAAGCTGGTAGCCAGTGGTGAGCGAAGCGAACCACTGGACGCGGGATCATAACGATTCTTTTCTTTTCCAGAGCCCCGGCGGGGGCGCGAGCGATCGACAGAAGAGCGCGTCCAATCGAGGCATCCGGTGGCGGCTTTCGCCCCTGCCGGGGCTCGGTGAAACTTCAAGCAAATGATTGATTCGTGGCGTCTTCCAGTGGTTCGCTTCGCTCACCACTGGCTACCAGCTTTCCGGCCCTCCGGGCCTCACACACCGGGCTCCGCCCGGTGCTCCCCTCTCCCGAGGGAGAGGGTGGTCTGTACCCGGCCACCTTCTCCCTCGGGAGAAGGGTTGGTCGCTTAGGGCGTGTTGGTTTTTCAATGCTATCGTGACTGCCGTGCCTGGGAGATCTCTATGTGGCGATTGAAACGTGAGTCGACGATCCTGGCGGTCATCGACGTTCAGGAAAAACTGGCGAAGCATATGACGGATAGCGAGTCGCTTCAGACGAACATCGATCGCCTGGTTCGTGGCTGTCACCTGCTCAACGTGCCGGCGCTGCTGACCGAGCAGTATCCGAAAGGTCTGGGAGACACGACCCGCATGGTGCAGAAGTCCTTCGACGAGACCTACGGGGCACACACGATCCAGAAGCTGTGCTTTTCCGGGGTCGGCTGTGCCGACTTTTCGGAGTCGCTGAAGCTGGCGGCGAGAAAGCAAGTCGTCCTGGCTGGTATCGAGGCCCATGTGTGCGTCTATCAGACGGCGATGGATCTTCTCGAAAGCGGTTACCAGGTGCATCTGGTCAGCGACGCCATCTCCTCACGGAGCGCCGCGAACAAGGACATCGCACTGCGCCGCCTGGTCTCGGAAGGAGCGAAGATCTCCAGCACGGAGATGGTCCTCTTCGAGCTGACCATCGAGGCAGGTACAGACGAGTTCCGGGCGATCTCGAAGCTCGTGAAGTGAAAAGACCCGCTCGAGAGCGGGTCTTTATTCTTAAGCTGAGAATCGAAATTACTTCTCTTTCTTCTTAGCTGGCTTCTTCGGCTTTGCTTGGGCGTCGTCAGTGGAATCCTTCTTGGCGGCTTTCTTTGGTGCCTTTTTGGCAGGCTTGGCCGTCTTCTCGGTGTCGCCGCCGGCAGCAGCGTCATCGCCCTCAGGAGCGGCAGCGCCTTTGGTCTTCTTCGCAGTTTTCGAAGGAGCCGCGGTGGCAGAGGCGAGCGTGTAGTCGACGAACTCGAGGATCGCCATCTCTGTACCGTCGCCACGGCGCGGTCCGAGCTTGACGATGCGGGTGTAACCACCCGGACGCTCGGCGAAGCGCGGCGAGAGTTTGTCGAACAGCTTTTGAACGAGCGTGCCGTCGGCGATCGTCCGCGCGGCCTGCCGGCGGTTGTGAACGCTGTCCTCTTTGGCCAGCGTGATCATCCTCTCAATGAGAGGACGCAGCTCCTTGGCTTTGGGAAGAGTGGTGATGATCCGCTCGCTGGCGATGATCGAGCTGATCTGGTTCCGGAACATCGCATTGCGGTGAGACGACGTGCGTCCCAGCTTGCGATTGGCCATCTGATGTCTCATGTATTACCTCACTGACTTCTCTGCGACCGGGCTGGTCACGAAATGCGTAAAAGATCCTACGCGTACAAGAGAATGCGCGACGGAGGGCCGTCGCGCATTCGATCTACTCGTTGGAGTGAACGGGCTCGCGGCGATCAGAACTCTTCAGCGGCATGCCGAAGGAGAGACCGAGACTGGTGAGCACGTCTTTGATCTCATCGAGAGACTTGCGACCAAAGTTCTTGGTCGAGAGCATCTCGCGCTCGGAGCGCTGCACCAGATCGCCAAGGGTACGGATGTTGGCATTCTTGAGGCAGTTGGCGGAGCGAACGGAGAGATCGAGCTCTTCGATGGGTTTGGACAGCATCTCGCTGAGACGGGGATCGACTTCGGGCATGTCCATCTCTTCCTCTTCATGGGTCCCGGGCTCGAGACCGCTGAAGATCGAAAGGTGGTCGTCGAGGAGCTGCGCGGCCAGAGACAGCGACTCCTGCGGCGAGACCGCGCCGTTGGTCCAGACTTCGAGGACGAGACGGTCGTAGTCGGTCATCTGACCGACACGGGCGCCTTCGACGTGGAAGTTCACGCGACGGACGGGTGAGTGAATTGAGTCGAGAGGGATGTAGCCGAGCGGCAGATCAGGATCGGAATTCTTGTCGGCAACGACGTAACCGCGACCCATCTTGAGGCGGATCTCCATCTTGAGGGAGCCTTCCTTGCTGAGGGTGGCGATGTGCGCGGTGGGATCGAGAATCTCGACGTCCCCGTCTGCCTGAATGTCAGCAGCTGTGACCGTGCCTGGGCCCTTACGCTCGAGGTAAAGGGTCTTCGGTCCGCGGGCGTGCATGCGGAACGGGATCTGCTTGAGGTTGAGGACGATGTCGGTCATGTCCTCGACTACCCCGGTGAGAGATGAAAACTCGTGAAGGACGCCTTCGACCTTCACCGCCGAAACGGCGGCACCCTCGATTGAGGAGAGGAGCACGCGTCGAAGAGCATTGCCGATCGTCGTTCCGAATCCACGCTCGAAGGGCTGTGCGACGAAACGTCCGAAGTTGGGCGTAAGGGTCTCGGCGTCGTAATCGAGCTTTTTAGGTTTTTGAAATTCTGACCACAGCATGAAGCCTCCTGCCATCACGTAGAGGGGACCACCGGACGTTGCGCTCCCCGCTTCGCCCACAATGGGCGAATGAGGAGGGCGGCCGCCGGCCGTCCTTCCACAGGCTATTATTTCGAATAGAGTTCGACGATGAGCTGCTCTTGAATCGGGAGACGAATATCCTCGCGCTTGGGAAGGTCGTTGACCGTACCAAGAAACTCGGTTGGGTTGAGCTGAAGCCAGCCGGGAATTCCACGGCCACTGGCCGTCTCGACTGCCTGCTGGATCTGCCCGTTCTTGCGGCTCTTATCGCGCACCTGAATCGCATCGCCCTTGCGGACCTGATACGACGGGATGTTGAGCTTCTTTCCGTTCACCTGAATGTGGCCATGACGAACGAGCTGGCGGGCCTGAGGGCGTGACGCAGCAAAGCCGAGCGAGTAGACGACGTTGTCGAGACGCATCTCGAGCTGGCGGAGAAGATTATCGCCAGTGATACCCGGCCGGCTCTCGGCGCGGTGGAAGTAGATGCGGAACTGCTTCTCGAGCAGTCCATAGATACGCTTGACCTTCTGCTTCTCGCGAAGCTGCAGGCCATAACCGAGAACCTTGGAACGACGACGGCCATGCTGGCCGGGGGCGTAATTGCGGCGCTCGATGGCGCATTTGTCCTTGAAGCAACGGTCCCCTTTGAGGAACAGCTTCATTCCCTCTCGCCGGCAAAGCCGACAGACGGGATCAGAATAACGGGCCACTTGTAGTGCCTCCTAAACTGTTGACGACAACGGATCAATCTTCGGAATGTCAGATGTCAAACCTCAGATACCCGAGGCTACCGGCATCTGGCGTCTGCCACCTGACATCTGGTTTCACACTCTGCGACGCTTGGGGGGACGGCAGCCGTTGTGCGGGATCGGCGTAACGTCTTTGATCGACTTGATATCCAGACCGCTCGCGGCGAGGGCGCGGATTGCAGACTCGCGGCCGGCGCCAGGTCCCTTGACCTTAACGTCGACGGAACGAACGCCGTGCTCGGATGCCAGCTGCGCTGCGTTCTGCGCTGCAACCTGAGCTGCGAACGGGGTTCCCTTACGCGATCCCTTGAATCCGATCCGCCCCGCGCTGGACCAGGAGAGGATGTTCCCCACCGGATCGGCAATCGAGACGATGGTGTTGTTGAAGGTCGCGGCAATCGAGGCCACGCCGTGAGCGACGTTCTTCCGCTCTTTCTTTTTCGTTCCGGCCCGACGGGCCCCTGCGGCTTTGGGTTTTGCCATGGTTTTCGTTCCTCGTTGTGCGTTGCTGGTTATCGGTGTTTCCAAGAGCGAGTAGCGCGAAAGAGATCCTTCGGTCGCTACGCTTCCTCAGGATGATGCTGGCGCTACGCGCGACACATCACTTCTTGCCTGGTTTCTTCTTCCCGGCGATGGAGGTCTTGCGCGGACCCTTACGAGTACGGGCGTTAGTGTGCGTGCGCTGCCCGCGGACGGGAAGGCCACGACGATGCCGGATGCCGCGATAGCAGTTGATCTCCATCAGACGCTTGATGTCGAGACCGACGTCCTTGCGGAGGTCGCCCTCGACCTTGCCCTCGTCCTGGATGTTCTGACGAATCTTGCGGACGTCATCCTCGGTCAGATCCTTGATCCGAGTCTCCTGGTTCACA
>DASZZV010000165.1:0-1689 GCA_035544835.1 Thermoanaerobaculia bacterium | reverse complement strand
AGCCGACGGGTGTCGATCTCCCGATCGTGCGGGAGGATCAGTTCTTCACAAAGGCGTCGACGTTCCTCGGGATTCCGGTGGGCGCTACAGTCCGATCGGCGCTCCGCGTGTACGATCCGCGTCTTCAGAAAGGGAGCACCGTGCGCGTGGACGTGCTCGCTGAGGATGGTCGGGTCCTCGCGACCCGGCGGCTGTTCCCGGGAAACAACACGATTGCGCAGGCGCAGGACCCAACCTTCCAGCAGGTCGCCGGCTACGACGCAATCCTGGACCTGAGACGGTCGTTCCCAGAATTGGACGAGGTGGCGCGGTATCACCTGCGCGTCACGCCGGAAACGCCCGGCATGGAGTATTGGGCATTCGTGAGTGTGACGGACAACGAGAGTCAGCACGTGCTGCTCATTACATCGAAGTAGCCGGAAGAATGTGGCACGGTACAACGCCAGCACTTCGCCGTCATGTCTGGCTAGTCGCTATTTTTTGAGGAGCAACGAATGCCGGAACTTCCGGATGTAGAACGCGAGACTCTGGAGATGGATGTAGTCATTGTCGGCGGAGGTCCAGCCGGCCTGGCCGCGGCCTTCCATCTCTCGCAGCTGATCAAAGCTCACAATGAATCGGCTGCTGAGAAAAAGCTGGAAGGGATCACCATCGCTGTCCTGGAGAAAGGCAAGGAGATCGGCTCTCACGGAATCTCCGGTGCCGTGATGGATCCGCGGGGAATCTCGGAGCTGATGCCGGACTGGCTCGATCGCGGCTGTCCGGTCGATGCGCCCGTCGGCGACGACGCCCTCTGGGTGATGACCGAGAAGTGGAAGTTCGCTCCTCCCATCCTTCCCCCCGTTCTGCAGAATCACGGTAACTACGTCATCTCGTTGGGTGAGATGGTTCGCTGGATGGGTGGCATCGTCGCCGCCTCCGGCGTCGATATTTTCCCCGAGTTCCCGGCCTGGCGCGTGCTCATGGAAGAGGGGCGAGTAGCCGGCGTTCGTACCGGCGACAAAGGCGTGGACAAGAACTATCAGCCCAAGGGGAATTACGAGCCCGGAGTCGACATCCGATCGAAGCTCGTCATCCTCGCCGAGGGTCCCCGGGGAACACTCACCAAGCAACTCACCGAGTCGCAGGACCTCGGCGAGGGAAAGAATCCGCAGGTCTACGCCATCGGGATCAAAGAGCTGTGGCAGGTTCCTGACGATCGCTACGCAGCCGGAACGGTCACTCATACGATGGGCTGGCCGCTGGACATGGACACCTTCGGCGGAGGCTTCATCTACGGGATGAAAGACCGCATCATCGACATCGGGCTGGTGATCGGTCTCGATTACAAGAACCCGACGCTCGATCCGCATCACGAGTTCCAGCGTTACAAACTGCATCCGTCCATCAGACAGTTGCTCGAAGGGGGGAAGATGATCTCGGCCGGAGCCAAGGCCATCCCCGAGGGCGGTTACTTCTCGATGCCGCGGATGTATGGGGATGGGTTCCTCATCGTCGGCGACTCGGCCGGCTATCTCAACGGAGCGCGGTTGAAGGGCATTCATCTCGGTATCAAGTCGGGGATGCTGGCGGCTGAGTCAGCCTTTGAGTCACTGCTGGCCGGCGACTACTCGTCGGTTCAGCTCTCATCCTACGAGCGGGCCTTCGAGGATTCCTGGGCTCGCGAAGAGATGTGGTTGCAGCGGAACT
>DASZZV010000164.1:0-21425 GCA_035544835.1 Thermoanaerobaculia bacterium | reverse complement strand
GGCTTCGATCGAAGCACCGTTCGAATGGCTTCGCGATTGCCCTCGAGGTCCGAGACCAGCACCTCGACTGCCGCTTCGGTGCGGCTCCGCACAGCCTCGACGGTTCGCGCAAAATGTTCCGCTCCGCCATCAGGAAGGTCGTCACGGTTCACCATGGTGATGACGGCGTGCTTGACGCGCATTCTCTCGACTGCGGCGGCGACGCGCTCGGGCTCGTCGGCCTCGGGAGCGGAGGGCGTGCCTTTCCCGACCGCGCAGAACGTGCAGCGGCGCGTGCAGATGTCCCCGAGGATCATGAACGTGGCCGTGCCTGCGCCCCAGCATTCGAAGATGTTCGGGCAGCGTGCTTCCTGGCAGACCGTGTTCAGGTTCAGGTCATTGATGAGCTTCGTGACAGGCAGACGCTGGAGATCGCCGGGAACGCGGATCTTCAACCAGTCGGGACGGACTCCTGCGCGCTTGTTCATGAGTGTTGTTCGACGTGTTCGACGTTTTTGACGGGGCCGAAGGCTGGCAGCCGGAGAGAACTCTGCACCCTCTCGATTGCTTCCCGGTCGTCGCTCCATCGGATGATTTCATAAGCCTCGGGGAACGTAAACCAACGAGCTTCGACGTGCTCGGAGGGGTCGAGCACCGGTTTCGTTCCGGGAGCGAAGCGGGCCACGAACGCTTCCTCGTCGGCGAAGACAGGTGTCGATGTCCCGGTGAAGCGAGGATCGATCAGGAACGACTGCGTGATTCCGAGCGGCTCAACGGGCGCATCGACGGCTGTTTCCTCGATCAGCTCCCGCCGTGCCGCGTCGGCCACGAGCTCTCCATCTTCGACCCGGCCTGTCACCGGCTGCCAGAAGTCACCAGCCGCGGCCGTGCGTCTCAGGAGCAGGACGCCCTCGCCGTCATGAATGACGACTTTGGCGACCTTCATCTCGGGCCGCCGAACCTGGAGCTCTCTTTCGAAAACGTCGGCAAAGTGTCGTATGACAACCGGGATGACCTCTTCGACGACAATGGGTGCTTCTCTGAGTTTCCGTAAAGACGTGACCCCACGGTCACGAAGCCCGCAGGCCGTGATCATTCTGTAGTGAGTCATGTCCGGATCGATGTTGAGCGCGAAACCGTGCGACGTGACCCAGCGCGCGATCCGGACACCAATCGCCGCCAGCTTCTCGTTGCCGACCCATATCCCTCGATTTTTCTCCGACCGCTTCGCCTCCACGCCAAAGTCGCGGGCGGTTCTGATGAGCACCTCTTCGAGTTTCGTCACGTACTTGCGGACGTCGCGGTTGCCCTCACCCAGGTGAAGAATCGGGTAGCCGACCAGTTGCCCGGGGCCGTGATAGGTGATGTCGCCGCCGCGGTTGGTCTCGTAGAAGCGGATCCGCGAGGCGGAGAGCTGATCGGGCGAAGCCAGTAGATTTCCTCGATCGCCTCCCCGTCCCAGCGTGAAAACCGGTGTGTGTTGCAGGAGGAGAAGTTGATCGACGATCTCTTCCCGCTGTCGCATGGCCACCAGCCGCTCCTGCATCTGCAGGCCGTTCTCGTAAGTCACGAGCTGAAGCGGGCGGACCTCACACGATCGCATTGTCGTCGGCGGTCATGCGGGCGGCGCGCGGACCGAGATAGAAGCCGGTGATCAGGTCATACAGAAAATGAACGATCATGGCCATATACAGGCCACCGCTCTGAAGGACGAGGAGCTGAAAGGCGAAGCCGAAGATTGCCACGACGACGGTGCTCTTCCATCCCTGAATGAGATGGGCGAGAGCGAAGATCAGCGCTGTGATGACCGCGGCAATCCACCACGACCGGGCCATGGTCTCGGTGACGGCGAAGAGCACGCCGCGGTAGGTCGCCTCTTCCGAGATCGCTGCTGCGGCGCAGACGCCGATCCAGAGAACGCGCTGGTCGCGGTTGATGGGAATGATCGCGTAGAGGCGCAGGCGCGTGCTGGCGCTGGAGTAACGATCGGCGAGGAGCATTCCAGCGAGGGCCAGAACGAGCAGGGTACCGGCGAACAGCAGGTTGCGCGGTCGTACGTCGACTGAATTTGCCAGCGTGATTCCGTTGGCTCGAGCGGTCCATACCGACAACAGTAGAAGGCAGCTCTGCAGGATGATCGTCTCGATGTACAGCGGCACCCGGGGAACGACAATCCCCGTGTCGAGCTTCCGTTTTCCGGAGGCGGCGAGCACGGGGATCACGATACCGATGACTGCGATGAAGAGAAGCGCCGAGGGGGAGAGCATCAAAGCATGAACTGCCCTTCCTCGAGGATGGACTTCACTTTGGCCATGAACTGATCGGCGACGGCTCCGTCGATGATGCGATGGTCGAAGGTGAGCGCGAGGTAGGCCATGGAACGAATCACAATGGCGTCGCCTTCGTCGGTGTCGATCACGACCGCCCGCTTCTTGATGCCGCCGACGCCGAGGATGGCAACCTGCGGCTGGTTGATCACAGGGGTTCCGAAGAGACTGCCGTAGACTCCGGGATTGGTGATTGTGAAGGTGCCACCCTGAACGTCATCCGGATTGAGCTTCTTGCTGCGGGCGCGCTCTCCAAGGTCGTTGACGGACTTGGCGAGTCCGAGAATGTTCTTCTCGTCGGCACGTTTGAGGACCGGCACGATGAGACCCCAGTCGAGGGCGACGGCGATCCCGAGGTTGATGTCGTTCTTGTAGACGATGTTGTCGCCGTCCAGCGAGGAGTTGAGGATGGGAAACTGACGCAGGGCGCCGATGACTGCCTGGATGATGAAGGGGAGGAAGGTCAGGTTCGCCCCGCGCTCGGTGTAGGACTGCTTGTGTTTGCGGCGGAGCTTGTCGACGTCGCTGAAGTCGACCTCGAACACGGTGGTTACGTGCGCGGAGGTGCGCTTGGACATCACCATGTGCTCGGCGATCATCTTGCGCATCTTCGTCATCGGCTCGATGCGGAAGGGCTCACCTGGGGCAGAGGCTGAAACGGTCGGGATCGCACGAGCCTGCGCTGGCGCGGATGCCGCGGCGGCTGGACGCTGCTGCGGCTGCTGCGCGGGACGGGGGCTTTCGAGATGCTGAAGGATGTCCTGCTTGGTCACGCGGCCCGACATGCCCGAGCCCTGAATCTGGCTGATGTCGACGTCGTTTTCTTTGGCGATCTTACGAACGAGTGGTGAGGACCGGGTCAGGCGGCGCTCCTCGAGCGAGGGCACTTTGTCGGAGTCATCGTGCGACGGGACGGCGGTCGGTTGCGGGGTCTGTTTCGGCGACAGACCCGGAGCTTCTTTTTGAACCTGACTTGCAGGTGACGATGCCGGCGATGCCTGGACATTCTCAATCGACGCCTTCGGTTGCTGCGGCTGCGGCTGCGGCTGCGGCGCGGGAGCCGGAGCGGAGGCAGCAACTTCACCTCCTACGGAAAGCCGCGCAACTACCGAGTTGACGGCGACGGTCTTGCCCTCTTCGGCCAGAATCTCGGCGAGGGTTCCGGCAGCAGGGGAGGGAATCTCGGCGTCGACTTTGTCGGTCGAGATCTCGAAAAGTGGCTCATCGCGTTCTACCGTGTCGCCGACTTTCTTCATCCACTTGATGACAGTTCCCTCGGCAATCGACTCGCCCATCTGAGGCATTACGACGTCAACCATGGCTGTTTCCTTTGTTCAGTAGTCTCGACGCGGGCAGAGGATCGGTCGCCCGAGCGGTTGGTTAGTGTATCAATGGACGAGGGTAGACCAAGAAACGCGGTGTCGGAGTCATGGGATCTGAGCCAGCAGCAATGACGACTTCTGCAGCACCAGCCGAACTGTCGTTTCAGGCAGAGCACATATGAATTCTGCCTTGCGGATTCGCCAGTCGAGGCTCTTGAGCTGATCGGCGAGGACGGCGCCTCTCACCGGCAGGGCTTCAGGAAGGAGTACTTCAAACGGATAGCCTTTTACCTGACTGGTGATTGGGCAAAAGACAGCGAGATCTGTGCGGCTGTTGTACATCTTCGGAGAGAGAACGACCGCTGGTCGCCTCCCGGACTGCTCGTGCCCGGCCTGCGGATCGAAGGTGAGCCAGACGGCGTCGCCCCGATCGGGGATGTACCGTGCTTTACCAGGCTTCTTTGCCAAGGGCCTGACCTGTTCTCTGTTCCTGGTGGAGATTGTCATCACGGATCTCATCGACCAGTGACTGCAGCGTCATGTCAGGCTCGAGAGCCACCACAACAAGCTTTCCATTTCGGAGCGAGATATCGACAGGAGAGTCTTCACGTAGATTTGCTTCGTCCGCGAATGGTCGCGGAATTCGCAACGCCAGGCTGTTGCCCCATTTCTGGACCCGTGATTTCATGATTGTGTCTACAAAGAGTATACAGTGGAAATTCCGGGCCTGGCGACGTTCCTGCGGCTTGGGCTCGAAGTCGCGTAGCGGCGATATCTTTTTAGCCCACGGCGTAAGCCGTGGGTTCGCGTGGACGTGATTTACATGTCGAGCCCCGTAGGGGCGACATCGGGCTCGGCCGATGTCGAGCTCGCGCTTGTACCGTGGGACCGATGTCGCCCCTACGGGGCTCGAATACCCCTTCGAATACCTACCCACGGCTTACGCCGTGGGCTAGAAAGATGTCGCCGCTACGCGGCTGAGTCCAGCTCCGTAAATCAGCCAACTCGCAACTCAATACTTCAATATCTCCCGCGCCGCCTTGATCGCCTTGTCCTTGTTGGGACGATAGAAATCTTCGAGATTCGGTGAGTAGGGAACGGGGGTATCGAGCGAGGCGACTCTCTTGATCGGCGCGTCGAGGTAATCGAAAGCCTTGTCGGCCAATCTCGCCGCAAACTCCGCTCCCACTCCGCCGGTGAGGCTGGCCTCGTAGAGAACGATGCAACGATTAGTTTTTGCGATCGACTCGATCATGGCCTCTTCGTCGAACGGCAGAATGGAGCGCATGTCGAGGATCTCGACGCTCACGCCGTCTTTCGCCAGCTCTTCGGCGACTTCGTCGGCCACGTAGATCATGGCGCCGTAGGTGATGATGGTGAGGTCCTTGCCCTTGCGGCGAATCGCGGCCTTGCCGATCGGCACCGTGTAATCCTCGGCCGGAAGATTTTCCTTGATCCGGCGATAGAGGAACTTGTGCTCGATGTAGATGACGGGATCCTCATCGCGAATGGCCGCTTTGAGCAGCCCCTTGGCATCGTAGGCCGTTCCCGGATAGACGATCTTCAGGCCGGGCGTATTGAAGAAGTAAGCCTCGGGATTTCCAGAGTGAAATGGACCGCCCCGCACGCCGCCACCGGCCGGTCCACGCACGACGATGGGAACGCCGCCATTGCCGCGATACCGCGATTTCGAGGCGAAATTCGTCAGTTGATTGAAGGCCACGGCGATGAAGTCGATGAACTGCATCTCGGCGATGGGCCGCATCCCCGAAAGGGCGGCCCCGGAAGCGGCCCCTACGATGGCGACTTCCGAGATCGGCGTGTCGATGATGCGTCCTGGGCCGAAGTGGGCGAGCATTCCGGCGCTAGTCTTGAACGCTCCACCGTAGTTTCCGACATCTTCGCCGATCAGGAACACGCGGGGATCTACTTCCATCTCCTCCCACATGGCCTGCCGGATGGCTTCGAGAAAGGTGGTCTCACCACCAGCGGTCGGTTTCTGAATTTCAGTCATCTGATTTCCTGCAGTCGGCGCTCATTTTTCCGTGGCTGCGGGGCGGTCCCAGAATCCATCCCCGTAATAGACGCCGTACTGGGCTTCCTCACCGAGAGGCATCGGAGACGCTTCTGCTTCGTCGCGAGCCGCGGAGAGCTCGGCCTTGATTCGCTCCAGAATGGACTTGAAGTCTTCGGCGGTGACGAGTCCCGAGGCCAGGACGTCGCGCTCGAACCGTTCGACCGGATCGCGGGAACGCCATTCCTCGATCATCTCCGGCGGCACGTAGGACTGGTCGTCATGCTCGGCGTGCCCTTTCATGCGGAAGGTCACGACCTCGAGGAGCGTGACTCCCTCTCCGGCACGGGCGCGATCGACGGCCCGTTTCGCGGCGTGATAGCAGGCGATGGTGTCGTTGCCATCGACGGTCTCACTGGCGCAACCGAAGGCGTAGGCCTTGTCAGCCAGCGTCTTCGCTGCGGTCTGTTTGTAAGTGGGTGTCGAATAGGCCCAGCCGTTGTTCTCGATGATGACGACGAGCGGAAGCTTCTGGACGGTCGCGAAGTTCATCCCTTCGTAGAAGGCGCCCGTGGAGGAAGCACCGTCGCCGATATAGACCATCGCGACGCCTTCTTTTTTTTGCATTCGTCTGGCCAGCACTACTCCGGCCATTACCGACACCATATCGCCGAGAGGTGAGATCGGACCCATGAAGCCGCGACCGTTGAGGTCCTGGAAATGGATATTGAGGTCACGGCCTCTGCTGGGACCGTTGCCCTTCGACATGTACTGACGGAAGATCTCGACCGGTTTCGCGCCGGCGCGAAGGATCGCGCCCATGTTCCGGATGAGAGGGGAGAGAACATCGCCCCGTCCGAAGTCGAGGGCGAAGGCTGTGCCGACCGATTCCCCTTCCTGGCCCAGGCAGCGATAGATCCCCCCGATGACCTTGGTCTGCCGGAAGAGCGCCACGAGCTGCTCCTCGAGCGAGCGCGCCAGGCGGAGGTAGTAGTACATATCGAGAAGCCCTTCTCTCGACACGCCGAGATCAACGGGACTCTGTACTTGTTCGCTCATGGTGATCTGCTTTGGGATTGGTCAGAGGTTAAGGTTGCCGAAGCGCCGAAGGCGCTGGGAGCGTCTGTTTGCGCATTATACGAAGGGAATCAAACAATCTCTGCAAATTTGGGTGGTCTTGGTGACCAATGAACGTCAAGCCTTGCTGCGGCTCTGCCGTTGCTGTGGGGAGGGTGGCGGGAGGGCGAGAAACTTCTCAGGGTTCTTGTGTGGCACAGGCACTCTTGCCTGTGTGCCGCGGCGTCGAGCCGCGGCGTTTCTGCTGCAATTCAACAGGGAAGTCGGCCTCGACGGCCGACACACAGGCAAGAGTGCCTGTGCCACACAAGGGGCAAACCTTGACACCGTTCGCCGTGGCGCCATCAATCGAAATATTTGTTCCCACCGGTATTGAAGAGAACGACCGTTTCCTCGCGATGGATCTTCCCCTGATCGAGGAGTATGCGAAGGGCGATCAGGGCGGCGCCCGCTTCTGGTCCGGCGTCGATTCCCTCCTTCCTTCTCAGCTCGTTCGCCCCAGCCTCGATGGCCCTCTCCTCAACCGCAACGGCGCCACCGTTCGAGTCATACAGAGCACGCAGCATCAGACGATCACCGAGGGCGCGCGGGACGCGAAGCCCCCAGGCGGAGGTATGAGGCGATTCCCACTCCGGCGCCGTTTCGAGATGTTGCTCGAAAGCGCGCACGACCGGCGCGCATCCGGACGACTGCACCGAAACCATCCGCGGTCGCTCTCCGCCGATCCACCCGAGACGCTGCATCTCGCCGAAGGCCTTCCACATCCCGATCAATCCCGTTCCACCGCCGGTGGGATACAGAATCACGTCCGGCAGGCGGCCGAGATCTTCGAGCAACTCGTAGCCCATGATCTTCTTGCCCTCGACGCGGTACGGTTCCTTGAGCGTGGAGAGATCGAAGCCACCCTCCGCGGCGATCCGTTGCTGAACGATTCGCGCGGCATCGGTGATGACTCCTTCCACCAGCTCGACGTCCGCACCGTAAGAGCGGCATTCGTTCACGATCGATTTCGGGGTGTCTTTGGGCATCGCTACGAAGACCGGGAGTCCGGCGCTGGCTCCGTAGGCGGAAAGGGCCGCACCGGCATTGCCCGCTGTCGGAGCCATGAGACGGTGAGCTCCAAAGTGTCTGGCCATCGTTACTGCCGCGGCCATTCCTCGTGATTTGAATGAGCGCGTGGGGTTCAGCGACTCGTCCTTCACGAAGAGCCGGCTCATGCTCAGCTCCCGCCCAAGTGTCGTCGCCGGAAGGAGCGGCGTCATTCCTTCTCCCAGGGTCACGATCGAAGCGGACGGCACTGCAGGGAGCACCTCGCGGTAACGCCACATGTTGGAAGGTCTGGAACGCATCCGCGAGGGGAGCCCTTCGTCGGGAATCAGATCGTACTGCACAAGGATTGGTGCACTGCAGGAAGGACAAAGGTTCCAGGCGCGGTCGAGCGGCGAAGTCCAGGTGCAGCGTGAACAGGTCAGCTGCTGCATGGGATCAGAGATCATCGGATTGCAGAATCGTTAGAATGCTGAATTCAGAATGCAGGTCGTCATGTCTGCATCCTTAAATCTGCATTCGCCTCAAGACTCCGATCCGATGGTGTGTGCGAGCGCAGCGAAAGCGCCGCGCATGCCCTCTTTGAGTCTCTCGTGATCTCGCTTCAGGTCGGCGATCTCTGCCCGCAGAACATTAATCTCCCCGCGAAGCTCGCTGACCTCGGCGGATGATAGCTCTGAGCTCGCAGCGACTGGCTCAGGCTTGATCTCTGTCTCTGCCTCCGGCTCATCATAGGGGGCCTCGTCGATCTCGGCGGGAGGTTCCTCGAAGCCGAGAGAGAGAGGTTCCTCCGAATCGACCATGTCGCTGGCCGGCAACTCTTCGATGACTTCATCCATTTCGACGGGGATCGGGATATTGCCGGACATCGTGGCGGGTCGATCCCGTCCCTCGAGCAGGCTTTCCAGGGACACTTCTTCGACCTTTTCGTATTCCCCTGCGCCTCCGGCCTCGAAGGGAGCGCTCATCGGCGTGTCGTGCGTCGGCATCGAGTCAGCGAAGGGGTTCGAGGAGAGGGCGACGGTCTCGTTTGCGGCAGTGTTGCTGTCGAACGATGGCGGTGGTGGCTCTTTCTCCCGTTGACGCTCGATCTTGCTCTTTTTCTTTTCTTCGCGGACCGGCTCGGGGCGTGAGGACGGCTTTCCCTGCAGCTTGGTGATCAGATGCTTGGCCGTGATCTTGGTGGCGAGCTTGAACGTCTCCATGACACCTTCGCCCTGGATGGCCACGGCCTCGGTGTATGGATAGCCTTCGAAGGAGAGTCGTTCCTGGAGCTCTTCCACTGATAGAACGCCAGGGATGTCGCGCTTGTTGTACTGAATGATGATGGGGATTTCGTTGGGATCGATGTTGTTTTCCGTCAGGTTCTCAACCAGATTCTCGAAGCTCTCTCGCGTCGACTCGACCATGGATGGCTGGGAGTCGGCTACAAAGACGACGGCGTCGGCACCCTTGAGAACGAGCTTGCGGGTCTCGTTGTAGAAGACCTGACCAGGAACGGTGTAGAGCTGAATCTTGAGATTGAAGGCACCGACCTTTCCGATGTCGACTGGTAGCAGGTCGAAGAAGAGTGTGCGGTCGGTTTTCGTAGCCAGCGACAGCATCTTGCCGCGGCTTTTCTCATCGAGTTTGTCGAAGATGACGAGCAGGTTTGTCGTCTTCCCACACAGACCGGGACCGTAGTAGACGATCTTCGCTGTCATTTCGCGGGTCGCGTGATTAAAAAGGACCATTGCGGCTCCTAGGCTGGAATCGGTGCTCAAGTATCGCACAGCCGGAAAGGGGAAAGCAGAAAGCAGAAAAGCAGAAGGCAGCTGGAAGCTAAGAGCTAGCAGCTTAAAGCTAAAAGCTAGAAGCTAAAAGCTGGAAGCTATACGATTCAAGCATGTCGACACTCTTTGAAGAGCTTCAGCGGGTAAAGACGTTTCAGTACACGGAAGAAGACGCCCGCGGATTCGAAAGGCTGCACGAAGAGATTCGCGCGCTCAAGAAGGAACGAAATGCCGTCATCGTGGCGCACAACTACTATCGCCCCGAGATTCTGAAGGTGGCCGACTTCATCGGTGACTCACTGGAGCTGGCGATGATGGCCGCGAAGGTGCACGAGGCCGACATCATCGACTTCTGCGGCGTGCATTTCATGGCCGAGACGGCCAAGATCGTCAATCCATCTCGAACCGTGCTGCTCCCGAATCTGCTGGCCGGCTGTCAGCTCGCCGACGCTGCTCCCGCCGAGGATCTGGAGGCCCGGATCGAGGTTCTCAAGGCGCAATACCCCGATCTTGCCGTGGTCAGCTACGTCAATACGACCGCAGCGGTGAAGGCTCTGTCGGATGTGATCTGCACCTCGTCCAATGCTGCACGCGTAGTGCGCTCTCTCCCCAACGAGCACATCCTCTTCGTTCCCGACCGGAACCTTGCCAACCACGTGGCGCAGCAGGTACCTGAAAAGACCATCATTCCGTGGGAAGGATTCTGTTATGTGCATCAGCAGATCACTCCCGAAGAGATCTCGAAGATCCGAGAGGCCGATCCCGACCTGCAGATCCTGGTTCATCCCGAGTGCCGGCCCGATGTTGCTAAGCTCGCCGACGCCGTTCTCTCCACATCGGGAATGGTTCGTTACGCCAAAGAGAATCGCGCCTCCCGCTTCCTGGTGGTAACCGAATGTGGCCTCTCCGACCGTCTGTCCATGGAAGTGCCGGACAAGCAATTCCTGAAGGGGTGCAAGCTCTGCACCTTCATGAAGGTCACCACACTGGAAGACGTTCGCGACTCTCTGAAGTATCGACGTTACGAAATCGAGGTGCCCGAGCCGGTCCGGGAGAAAGCCGAGCGGGCACTTCGCCGGATGTTCGAGATCGAGGAAGCCACGGGCCGCTGAACGCGTGTGTGCGGTGGGCATCTGTGTAGCACAGGCACTCTTGCCTGTGTGCCGCGGCGTCGAGCCGCGGCGTTCCTGCGACGATTCACAGGAAGCTCGGCCTCGACGGCCGACACACAGGCAAGAGTGCCTGTGCCACACAAGAGGCCGATCTGCCTGAGCCGAGCAGCGACGAAACCCTGGGAGAAATGCGGGCCTGGCCGCAGAGGCTGTCGTAAACGGCCAGCACCTCAGTGCGCACGGCATCGAGGTCGCGTTTGATGTCCCCGAGGGTCCGTTGAAAATCGGGATCGCGCTGTAGTGAAGCCGCCCAGGGGTGACGGGTCCAGAAGAACCAGTTGTGATTTCCAAGCTGCTGCGCCCGCCGGAACCAGAAGATGGCTTTGCCGCGATCGCCGATTTTCGCGTAGGACAGCGAGGCCCGGACACAGGCCCAGTGAGTGCGATCGAGATCTTTCTGCATCGAGGCCACATGTCTGTCCACGCCAGCGCGATCGCCTTTCGCGGCTGCGATCATGGCGGCGAGACTCTTTCCGATGTAATGATCGGGCACCAGCTGCGAGGCCTTCTTCTGCTCTTTCTCGGCGGCGGCGATATCACCCCGCTGCAGTGCGGCGAGAGCGAGAATGTCGTGGCCGGCCAGCTCGGTATCGTGAGACTCGAGTGCCGGATCGGCCAGGGCACGAGCCGTCTCACCGTCAGCAGCGTTTACATACCAGTAAGCGCGCGTCCGGGCTTCGGCAGACGTCGGGTTGATACTGACCAGTCTGTCCCCGAGACACTTCACCTTATCGAGATCTCCAATCGAGGCGAAGTAGGTCACGATGGTGTGGAGCGACTGGGTGTCATTGGGGTTCAGACGCAGCGCGGCGAGGCTCTCCAGTGTTGCCTCCGCGAAACGGTCAGGAAAGCGAATCAGCGTCCGCCCTAGCGCGAGGTGAGCAGCCGGCAGATTCGGGTCGAGGCGCACCGCTTCACGCGCGTAACCCTCCGCGCTGGTACGGGAGTCGGAGCTCTTCTCCAGTCCCCGCGCTTGCCGGAGAGACAACGTGATAGCCAGCTCGGCATACGCCGCAGCGAACTTCGAATCGAGCGCGACGGCCTTCTTCAGATACTCGACCTCCTGCGCACTCTCGGCCGGAATCAGGGTGCCACTCAAAGATCGTGCTTTGAGGAAATTCTCATAAGCCTCGGGGCTGGTCGTAGTCGGTTCCGACTGCACGACCGCTGTTTCGGCAAGCGAAAGCTTCTTGTGAAGGGCGGCAGTCGTCTTCGACGAGACGTCATCCATGAGGCGAATCAGATCGCCACGCTTTCCCTGAATCGTATCGGCCCAGATGCTGAAACCGCTCCGCGAATCGGTCAGCTGCACATTGACTCTCACCTGATTGCCATCGCTCAGGAATCGCCCTTCCACGACGCCGTCAACTTTCAATCTCTCTGAAGCAGTCGTTGGGTCGAGTCCATTCTTGGCGAACTGCAGCACAGCCGAGGTTGGACGGACGCGCAGCGTGGGCAGCTGTTGGAGCTGCGTGGTCAGCGCGTCGGCAAACCCGACCGAGAGAAAATCTTCAGTGGCCGTACCGGAAATGTTCTGGAAGGGAAGCACGGCGATCGATTGCATCGGCCCGGACTTCGTACGCGTATCTGCGGCACCGTTTTTCTGTCCCTGTCGCGATGCAAACCAAGCAATCGACGCGGCCGAGGCTGCGACCATGATTAAGGCGGCGGCGGCAAGCCAGTTCACGCCGCGGGCCCGGGTCCGACCGAGTGACGTCTTCCTGAAGATGCTGGGTCGATCGCTCTGGTTAGCGCTTACGGCGGTCTCCAGCTGCAGCAGATCCCCGGCTACCTGCTCGGCGGACTGATATCGCTCGGCTGGGTTCTTCTTCAGTAGATGGCCGATGATGTTGGCCATCTCGATGGACAGGGTTGGATCGAGAGGGACGAAGGGCTCGGGCTCGGAGTCGCGAATCTTCTCCAGCATCATCAAAGGAATGTCAGCGTTGAAGGGAAGGTTGCCGGTTGCCATCTCATAAAACACAGTCCCCAGTGAGAAGAGGTCGCTTCGCGCATCGGCAGGAAGGCCGCGTGTCTGTTCAGGCGACAGGTAGGGGATCGTGCCGAAGAAGTTGCCACTGGCCGAGGTCTCGGCCACCGACGTAGCGGGGGTGAGGTCGTTCACCTTGGCCAGGCCGAAATCGAGCACCTTCACGATGTCGCCCGGCTCCACCATGATATTGGCGCTCTTGATGTCGCGATGTACGATTCCGCGTTGATGTGCCGCGGCGATTGCCTCGGCCGCCTGTCGCGCGATCCTGACGATCTTCTTCCCGCTGATCGTCCCGATCTGAATCATTGCCGAGAGGGTCTCGCCCTCGCAGAACTCCATGGCGATGAAGGGCAGACCGTCGGGGGTCTCGCCGACCTCGTAGATCGTGGCGACGTTTGGATGGCGGATTGCCGCCGCCGCCCGCGCCTCGCGGAGAAACCGAGCCCGCCGCTCTTTGTCCGGGAGGTCGTAATCCGAGAGGACTTTCAGCGCGACTTTTCTGCCAAGTCGCGGGTCCTCAGCCAGATAGACCATTCCCATGCCGCCTCGTCCGATGAGGCGAACAATCGTGAAGCGGTCGATTTTTGATGGGTAAGCGGTCACAACATTCTGCTCGTCGATCTCGTCGACGGGCGGTTGCTCATTTTAGCCCGAGTCCACTGTGCAAGTGCCGAGCTGTTCCGAAGCTCGAGCAGGAGAGCTCCTGACTCAAACCAACCGAAACAGGAGAGTGCGTGCTTCTTACGATCAGAACATCGCTAGCCCGCATTTCTCACAGACCTTCTGCTGCGGAAGCGGATAGCGGCCCGTCTGCTTCGTTGCGCGACGTTTTCGCTCCTCGACATAGCGTCAACTATGCCCTCGTCGCGAAAACGACGCACGCCTCGCATCCAGGCCGCTCTCCACGTCCTCGCGACGAAGGTCTGTGAGAAATGCGGGCTAGGATCTATGCTGACGGCTTCAGGAGCCGTTCGTAGATCTCGCTGATCGCAACCTCGATGGCGACACTGTGAAAACGGATCACGCCCTTCCATTCGGACTGTGACTCGGAGCGCCAGGTGCCGCCCTCCTCCCACCGTCGCTCGATACCGACGATGTCTTGCTCGACGAAGAGGCATTCACGAAACGAGGGGATGGATCGGTAGTGATCGTATTTCTCCTGAAGGTCGTATTCCCCCGTCGAGCGGGACAGGATCTCCACGATCGCCGTCGGGTTGGTGAGAGTCTCGCCGGGGTCGAGGGGATGCTGCGCCAGCTCTACGGCACCGCAGACGATCACGACATCGGGATAGGTGTAGAGGCCGGACGCGGTGAGAACGCGCATGTCGCTACCGAGAACGGTGCACGGTGTATCGCGAAGTCTCGCTCCGACCGAGGCAAGCAGATTTGCCGCGATCTGGTTGTGGCGGTACGAGGCCCCAGCCATGGCGAAGATCTGGCCGGTCAGGTATTCGTGCTTGATCGTCGAATGGCGTTCGACGTCGAAATAGTCGTCGAGGGTGTAGTTGCGCCGGGACTGTTGCACGAATTCATGATACGTCCGGGGCACGAGACCAGAGGAAGATTCAATCATCTGCGAGATCTCCGACGTCGGCTTGCTTCGATCGTCATCGGCGAAACCTGGCACGCTGAGCCCATATCAACCGCGCACGCGTCTTTAAAATAACGGGAGCGGGCACCTGAGGGCATTTTTTGACCCGTAGGCCGTGTGGTGTTAGATTCCAACGACGAATAACCTCGTTGGTCAAGCACCAGAGATTGGTACTCGTGGGTTATGTTTGAACCCACAAAGAGAGAGACATTGACGCAGACCGCCGAAGCGCCGCAGATCAGTTTGCCGATTCGTTACCAGCTGCAGGCGATTCTCAAGGAAAGTCCTTCGACCTGTGTGTACAGGGTCTTCGATGTCGCTGACAAGCGCGACGAGGCGATGAAGATCCTTCGTCAGGAGTTCTCGGAGCAGCAGGAGCTCCTGCAGTTCAAAACTGAATTTACGACGCTCGCAAGCTTGAATCACGCCAACATCGTGAAGGTTTATGACTTCGGTCTGCTCGACGATCGATTCCCATACTTCACGATGGAGTATTTCGCCGGAAGGAAGCTGAGCGACTTCTTCAATGGGCAGAACTGGGAGGCGCTTTACGATCTCCTTCTCCAGATCGCCTCGGCGCTTCATCACATCCACAGTCTCGGAATCGTGCACCTCGATCTGAAGCCCTCGAACATCCTCGTGGACGACGCCGGGCGCGTGAAGATCATGGATTTCGGCGTTGCCGCGGAAAGTCGCCAGATCTTCGATCGCCGGATTCGGGGGACGATGCATTACATGGCGCCAGAAGTTCTGCGCCAGGACCGCATCGACGGCCGAGCCGATCAGTACTCGCTGGGGATGACGTTCTACGAGACGGTCACCGGCGCCCTTCCGACCTACGGCAAGCCACCCATCGAGATTATCCGCTTTCATCTGGAAGAGGAGATTCGAAGACCGTCGGCAATCAACCCCCACATCCCCGAGAAGCTGGAACGAATCATCCTCAAGCTTCTGGAGAAAGATCCTCGCCATCGGTATCCGTCGGCGGCGGCGCTTCTCCACGACGTGGCCGAGGCGGCGGGCGTGAAGGTGCCGAAGGGGGAGTTACTGATCGGGCACGGCGAGTTGCTCGCTTCGCCCCTGATCGGCAGAGCTGCCGAGATCGAACAGATCGTGGCTGCAATCGGGCGGGCTCGCGAGAGCAACGGGAATGGTGTGCTGATCGTCGGTGCCGAGGGCTCCGGAAAGAGCCGCATCGTCCGAGAGGCGACGCTCCGTGGTCAGATGGAAGGTGCGCGCGTCTTCTGCGGCCGTTGTCCGGTCAATCGGAAGAGTATCTACGCCCCTTTTTTCGAGATATTTCAACAGATCATCACGGCCATGAATCCCGATGCCGACGCGGCGCTCGAGATCCGTCGCATTCTTCGCCCTGTTGTCAGGGGCGAAGGTCGCGGAGCTCCCGGCCAGAAGTTTCTTCTGTACAACCGGATCGTTCAATCCCTGCAGGACTTCTATGGTTTCCTGAATGTGTCGGGGACGATGGGGTCGCCCCTTGTACTGGTGATCGAGGATCTGCAGTGGGCCGATCCTTCCACGGCCGAGTTGTTCACTTTCCTGGTAGGGGAGGCGCGGCATTCCGCTCTGACGGTGATCGGCACGCTGACGAACGAGAGGCCGATCGATGCACCGGTCGACGAGTCGGTATTACGGCTGTCAGCCGCCTGGGAACAGAAAGCTCGCGAAGCGGGAGTGCAGGTCATCAATCTCGCTCCGCTCGATGAGGAGCATGTCCGCGAGTACGTCGAGGCCTTGCTCGGCGAGCAGAATCTTCCTCACGAATTCGTTCGATGGATCCTGTGGGAGTCGGGTGGTTCGCCGCTGAACATCCGGCGTGTCGTCGATTACCTGATCGCCCATACCTTCCTGACCTACAGTTCCGGCGGCTGGATCGCCGACATGGATCGTATCCAGAGCCTGCGCATCCCCGGTGGTGCCGGCGCGATCTGGGTGGAAAAGCTCGAGTCGATTGGTCCCACACATCAGCGCGTTCTTCAGATGGCCTCTGTGGTCGGAGAGCATTTCAGCGTCGCTACCCTGACTCGGGTCGTGGAGCTTCCCGGCGAGGAAACGTATCGCATCGTCTGCGACCTTGCGGCGATGAATCTGCTCGACGAGTCATCTTCAGATACAGGCTCGTTCGCCTTCCCTCAGATGAGCCTTCGGGAGCGCATCTACACGTCGACTCCTGATCGCGAGCGAGCGCTGGCCCACCAGCGTGCAGCCTGCGTCTTCGAAGAGGATTTGATGAACGGAGCCTCCGAGCTGCTGGGCGAGGTCGCCTATCACTATGCGCGCGGCACCGATCCCGTGAAGGGAATCGAGTACTCGATCCGCGCCGGCGAGCAGGCTGCCATCGCACTCGGACACGAGCAGGCCGCGGAGTTTTATCGAATCGCACTCGAACTGATGGACCTGAGTGGTCATGAGGCTCGAAAGCCGGAGATCCGCGAGAATCTGGGCGATGCTTATTACCTCAGCAATAACCTGCGCGGCGCCATGCAGGTCTTTCAGTTCCTGCTCAAGAGCGTGCAGGTTCATCCCGAAGACAGGGACGCCATCCTCAAGTCTGCCGGCATCATGAAGAAGATCGGCAAGGTGCTGGCCAAGAGAACGGAGTGGAGCTCGGCTCTGACGTATTTCCAGAACGCGATGCAGATCTATCAACGCCTCGGCACCCCACTCGAGGTGGGGGAGATGCAGAATCGCATCGCCGCGATCCATGTCGACAAAGGGGACTTCGTCGAGGCCGAGTTGTCGGCAGCGGAAGCGGCGAAACTCATCGAGTCGACGGCTCTTGCTTCAGCTCATGGTTACGTCAAGAACGTCCAGGGGATCATCGCCTCAGCTCGAGGTGATCTGGCCCGGGCTGAAACGCTTTTCGAGGGAGCACTCGAGATCGCCGAGAAGGTTGGCTCCGTGCAGCTTCGGAAGGTGACCCTCACCAGCCTCGGCAACGTTCTGTACAAGCTGGGTCGCTGGGAAGAAGCGCTCGATTACTTCCGGCGCAATCTGGAGCAATCGGAAAACGAGGGTGATCTGTGGGATCTGGTTACCTCTTACAACAACGTGGCCATGATCGAGTTCAGCCGCGGCAATTTTCACAGTGCCAGCGCGCTCTTCGAGAGGAGCTTGCGCATTGATGAAAAGCTTGGCGCTTCGGAGCAGGAAGCCAGTGCCCTCGAGCATCTCGGCGAATCGCTGGAGATGGTCGGCCGCTGGACCGAGGCGCGCGAGCGCTTCGAGCAGTGTCTGGCGCTGCAGGGGTTTGACGAATCCCGCCCGGGCCGGGTCTCTGTGTACGTTCCACTGGCGCGACTCTGCGCCAAGATCGGTGACATGCCGAAAGCGCTTCGCTATGCACACCGTTGTTTTGATGCCGCGGAGCGGTCCCGCGATGAGAGTCTGATGGCCGAAGCGGCATTCGTGCTCGCTCAGATCGAGTCGGAGCGAGAGAATTTCGAGGAGGCCTCGAGATATATCGACGTGGCTCTTTCACTCTTCAAAGAGAACGGCAAGGTTCACGCGGTGGCTCGCGCATTGACCTTTGCCGCCGATCTCGCTTTCCGTCAGCAGAGATGGGACGAAGCGGCGAGCTCGGCCGAGGAAGGTGCGCGCATGGCGCGCGAGCTCGGTGATCAGTTTACGTTCGCGCAGGGTCAGGCCGTCCTCGGCAAGATTCTATTCACGAAGGGCGAGCGCGAGGCGGCAGAGGCGAACTTCAGCATGGCCCATCAGATTTTTGACGAGCTCGAAACGCCGTATGAACTGGGCCGGCTGCTATTCGATATCGGTCTGTTGCGGGAGGAACCGGAGGACGCGACGCAGGTCCTGCGACGCGCCGTCAAGATTTTCGAGCGGCTCGAGGCGACGCCCGAGCTGGAGAGAGCTCGTGGGGCCCTGTTCCGAATCCGTCCCACCGGTAAGGGTCCCGATTCGAGCGTCGTTGGACTGTACGAGGTGGTCAAGATCATCAACTCGACCCTGAGCGTCGAAGAAGTTCTGAATCGCGTTCTCGACATCGCCCTGCGCCGTCTTCGTGCCGAGCGAGGGATGATTCTGTTGATCGATCCGATCACCAGCGCGTTGAGAACCAGAGTGGCGCGCAACATCAGGGAGGGATCGGAGGGAGGGTCGAAACGGTCCCCGCAGACTATTATTCGTGAGGTCATCCAAACGGGCCACTCCGTGATCTCGGCCGACGCCAGGTCTGACGAACGGTTCGTCGACTCCGAAACCGTCATCTCCGAGAACATCGTGTCGACGCTCTGCGTCCCGCTGGTGATCAAGGATCGCATCGCCGGCGCCATCTACGTCGACCACCGCGAGACCCGCCATCTGTTCTCGCAACGTGATCTGAATTTCCTCGAGGCCTTTGCCGATCAGGCCGCAATTGCAATCGAGAACGCCCGTCTTTATGAAGAGCTGGAGCAGGCGCGGGTGCGGTTGTCTCTCGAAAACGAAACGCTTCGCAAGGAAGTGCTGCAGGAACGACATCTCGATTCCGTGGTGGGGCAGTCCGAGATCGTGGCCAGAATTCAATTCACGATCAAGAAAGCCGCTTCCTCCAGCTCGACGGTGTTGATTCGCGGGGAGTCGGGGACCGGCAAGGGGCTGATCGCCCGGATCATCCACAACGTCAGTTCACGGCGAAACGGAGCTTTCATCAAATTCAACTGTGCCGCCCTCCCGGAGACTCTCGCTGAATCGGAACTGTTCGGCCACGAGAAGGGAGCCTTCACCGGCGCCGACCGGAGGAAGCTCGGGCGATTCGAGCTGGCCAATGGCGGGACCATCTTCCTCGACGAGATCGGTAAGGTCAGTCTGGCCATTCAGTCCAAGTTGCTGCGCGTAGTCGAAGACAAGGAGTTCGAGCGCGTGGGCGGAACTCAGACCATCAAGACCGATGTGAAGATCATCGCCGCCACCAACCTCGAGATCGAGAAAGCGATCGAGCTGGGTACTTTCCGCGAGGATCTGTTCTATCGCCTGAACATCATTCCCGTTTTCCTTCCGCCCCTGCGCGAACGAAAAGAGGACATCCCTGTTCTTTCGGAGCATTTCATCCGAAAGATCTGCAAGGATCTGGGTGTCGATCCCAAGCGGCTGGAGCCGGGGATCCTCGAGCTTTTCGACAGCTATCACTGGCCCGGGAATGTGCGGGAGCTCGAGGCGACCCTGCATCGGGCCATCGTCATGTCCAGTGGCGACTTAATGACTCGGAGTGAGTTCTACAGCCTGCTGCCGGGAGGAGGAACCGCATCTCCGTCCCAGGCTGAGCTGGCGCCGCTTACTTCCATTCCTCGGGAGCTCCTCAACCCGATGGTCAAGCGCCTGCCGATCACTGGCGGCGTCTATGACGACGTGATGTCGAGTGTCGACCGGCAGCTCATCGAACAGGCTCTACAGGAAACCGGCGGCAAAATTCGCGAAACGGCCCGTCGACTAGGTCTGGCCCGGAACACCTTGAAAGCGAAGCTGCAGAAGTACAACATCAGCGCCCGGGGGGAGTGAGATGCCAATTGAGAATTGGGAATTGAGAATTGAGAAAGTAAGGCAGGCGTCTCGCGCTGGCCGATGCCTGCGGAGTTACAATAGATGATGCAAATTGAGAATGGAGAGTGGATCATTGAGAAAGAAAAGCAAGGTGTCGCACTCCTCCGTTTCTTTATTTCTCAATTCTCAATTCTCAATTCTCAATTCGCCTCATTCATGAGGCGGCAATGATCGAGTGTCACTCGCTGAAGCACAGCGATCTGGAGCGCTTTCTGGAACGCCAGAAGGCGTCGGTGACGCTCAGGAGTGAGTTCGACCTCGATCTGATCCTCAAGCAGATTCTGCAAAAGGCCTACGAGTTCGTGCCATCGGAGTCGGGATCGATCCTTCTCGACGATCCCTATCGTAAGAGCGGTACGCGTCGGGATAACGATCTGGTGTTCATCGCTACGTTCGGTGACGGGAGCTCCTCGCTTCTCGGGAATCGTCTATCGGCTTCAAAGGGGATCGCCGGTCGTGTCTATCAGACTGGTGCGCCGTACGTTTCGCAGAATGTCGATCACGACCAGTACTTTTTTCCCGACATAGATGCCTCCACCGGCTTCAAGACCAACTCGATCGTTTGCGTCCCGATCTATATCGGCAAAACCGTCTGCGGTGTGCTCGAGCTCATCAACCGCAGCGACGGGCAGAGCTTCACGCTCCGCGACATGACTCTGCTCGAGATCTTCGCCGGTTACACCTCCTTCATGCTGCAGAACGCTCTGGATGCCAAGAGGGCACACGAGCTGGCCAAGCGAGACGATCTGACCGGCCTGTTCAATGATCGCTGGTTTCACGTTTGCCTCAACGACTCGCTGGCAGAGTCAGTCCGGACCGGAAGTGAATGCGTACTCCTATTCATGGATCTCGATCACTTCAAGAGTATCAACGATCAGCACGGACACCTCGCGGGGAGTCAGGTTCTCCGCGAGGTCGGTTTCATACTCAAGCGCGTGATCACTGGAGACGACTCGGTCGTGTCGCGTTACGGAGGTGACGAGTTCGTGGCCATCCTTCCGAACGCCACATTGGAAGAAGGGTTGGGAGTGGCCGAGCGCGTGCGGAGAGCTATCGAGGAAACGGCGTTTCTGGATCGCGATTACGGTTTCGGCAGCCCGGCCATGAATATCCGTAATGTGATCACCGCTTCGGTGGGTGTGGCGACGTTCACGCCACTGGCGGGCATCGGGACGATGGAGATTCTCCGTAACGATCTCCTGCGCCGCGCCGATTCGGCAATGTACGAGGCCAAAGCGCAGGGCAAAAACCGCGTGATCGTCGATCCCACTAGTCTCGGGTTATCGACAATCCATCCCGGCAAGAAGCAGTTGAACGTCAGCTGAGGCCGCCCCTCCGAATGAAGCACGGCGAATCATCCGTGCCTGAGACAAAACAAGGGTTGTCATCCTGAGCGATTGACCGCGGAGCGCGGCGTCTGAGTGAAAGAAACCAGGGTGTCATCCCGAGCAAGGGACAGCGTGCGCGCTGCCACTGAGAAAAGAAACTGAGTGGTGTCATCCCGAGCCGCAGCGAGGGATCTGGGCGGGGGCCTTAGACCCTTGGCCATCGAAAATGTTTGCGAGCACCACGATGGAA
>DASZZV010000163.1:0-9965 GCA_035544835.1 Thermoanaerobaculia bacterium | reverse complement strand
GGGATCATAACGATTCTTTTCTTTTCCAGAGCCCCGGCAGGGGCGCGAGCGATCGACAGAAAGAGCGCGTCCAATCGAGGCATCCGGTGGCGGCTTTCGCCCCTGCCGGGGCTCGGTGAAACTTCAAGCAAATGATTGATTTGTGACGTCTTCCAGTGGTTCGCTTCGCTCACCACTGGCTACCAGCTCCGCGGCCCTCCGGGCCTTGAACGCCGAAGGCGTTCCGGCCGCGTCCCGCACGCCGTCCATTCGCGCGTCGGCGACGGGGAGCTGCACGTCGGATCCGCCGGAACGCCTCCAGCGTTCAAGAAAGAATGGTGCGTGCTCCGGTGGTAGGCGCTCCGCGCCAACCACCGGCTACCGGGCCGGAACGCTTCCAGCGTTCGACAAACAAAAGGCGACAGTCTCCTGTCGCCTTTTACTGCATCGATCAAAGACTGATTAGTACCGATAATGGTCCGCCTTGTACGGGCCCTCGACAGGAATGCCGAGGTACTTGGATTGCTCGGGGGTCAGCGGTGTCAGCTCGACACCGAGATGGTCGAGATGGAGACGCGCCACCTCTTCATCCAGCTTCTTGGGAAGGACGTAGACCCTCTTCTCGTACTCGCCCTTGTTCTGATTGAGAGCGATCTGCGCAAGCACCTGGTTGGTGAACGAGGCCGACATCACGAAGCTGGGGTGACCGGTGGCGCATCCGAGGTTCAGGAGACGCCCTTCGGCCAGGATCAGGATGCTGTGCCCGTCGGCGAACACCCACTCGTCGTATTGCGGACGAATGTTCACGCGCTTCACGCCGGGGAACTTCTTCAAACCGGCCATGTCGATCTCATTGTCGAAGTGTCCGATGTTGCCGACGATGGCCTTGTTCTTCATGCGGGACATGTCTTGGGCCGTGATGATGTCCTTGTTACCAGTGGTGGTGATGAAGATGTCGGCGGTTTCGACGACACTCTCCAGGCGGCGGACCTCATAGCCTTCCATGGCAGCCTGCAGCGCGCAGATCGGGTCGATCTCGGTGATGATGACCCGAGTGCCCTGGCCGCGAAGCGCTTTCGCGCATCCCTTCCCTACCTCGCCGAAGCCGCAGATGACTGCAACCTTGCCGGCCAGCATGACATCGGTGGCGCGATTGAGTCCGTCGATGACCGAATGCTGACAGCCGTAGAGGTTGTCGAACTTGCTCTTGGTGACGGAGTCGTTGACATTGATGGCCGGGAAGAGAAGCGTCCCCGCTTCCTGCATCTGGTAGAGACGGTGTACACCGGTCGTCGTCTCCTCGCTGACTCCGCGAAGGTCGGCGGCCACGCGGGTCCATCGCTTCGGATCGCGGCTGAGCTCGACCCGTAGAAGATCGAGGATCACTCCCCACTCTTCCGGCTCGTCGGCGGGACTGAAATCCGGAACATTGCTTGCGCCTTCGAATTCCTTGCCCTTGTGCACCAGCAGTGTGGCGTCGCCACCGTCATCAACGATCAGCGTTGGACCACTGCCATCCGGCCACATCAGCGCCTCGGATGTGCACCACCAGTATTCCTCGAGAGTCTCGCCCTTCCAGGCGAACACAGGGATGCCTCTCGGCTCCTCCATCGTTCCGCCCGTTTTCGGACGGCCTACGACGACTGCGGCCGCGGCGTGATCCTGTGTCGAGAAGATGTTGCAGGAGACCCAGCGGACATCGGCGCCGAGATTCGCGAGCGTCTCGATCAGAACCGCGGTCTGAACCGTCATGTGCAGCGAGCCCATGATCTTCGTACCGGCCAGGGGCTTCTCTTTCCCATACTTCTCTCGAAGCGACATGAGGCCGGGCATCTCATGCTCGGCCAGGCGGATCTCAGCGCGGCCGAGAGTGGCGAGCGAGAGGTCTTTGACCTTGTAAGGGACGCGGCCAGCGTGCGTGGCGGCGCTGAAACTGTCAGTGACTTCCATAGTGCTGGGCATTTTGATGGTAACTCCTTTGAGGTGACTGAGCCTCACGGCGCCTATTGAGGTCCGGAGACGGCGAGAACGTGGGATTCTACCGCAAATATTCGAGGGGAAAGAAGTTGAAGGTCCAAGTTGAACGTTCAATCGGCGCGGCCGTCAACTCCAGCCCGTAGGGGCGTTTGAGAATAGCACTGCCCGAAGTGCTGGGATTGTCAAGTCTACGAAAGTAATTTCGAGCCCGGAGGGGCGGTTTGAAGGTCCTTTCAATCGGCCCCTCCGGGGCTCGACGACAAACCTCTAGGACAGCTTCCCAGGACTTCGTCCTGGGCTATTCTCAATCGCCCCTACCGGGGCTAACTCTCGGCGGCTATCCCGGATCACGAGCACGAGCAGGGCCAGCGTTGCCATCACATGCACCAGGCGCCAGGCCGCGGCTGCCGAAGCGAAAGGTCCGGCGGCCAGCGGAGCGTAATAAATGGACTGATGAACCGAGCTCGCGCCCCAGCGAAAAAGAAGCGATCGATGTGCGGCTGAGGTGACCCCAGCCCAGTCCCGAAACAGAGCGCCTTCATGGATGCGAAGGTCCCAGAAGAGAACCAGCATCACCAGAAAGACCAGGGTACCTCGACGGAGCCGGGCGCACGCTCCTGACAGCCCCAGCCCCACGAGGATCGGGACGAAAGCGTAGAGATACCATCCCTCCTTCCCTCCCGACGGCAGCGAAGCCCCCTGAAGACGGGCAAATCGTATGTACCCGGCGGCGTTCACGGTCTGCGCCGCGAGGTAGGCGACGACCGATGCGGCAACGATCAGGAGCATCTGCCGGTCACGGCCGGGTCGCCTCAGCATGTCGATCAAGGGCAGAGTGAGCAGCGCAAGGATTGGAAGGACGTACAGAGCCATCCCCACTCCGGTCAACGCATTCCAGTGCTGCCCACTCGTCCAGACGAGCGTGGCAGCGAAAATCCGGACCATCTGCGCGTAGTCGATCGCAACAGCAGCAGTCGAGCCTGTTGCCGCAGAGCTCACCGGATCGAAGGCGAAGGTGCCGAGCGGATTTCGTGTCCGTGAATGGAGGTCTGCAATCGTAAGCGCAAGAGCACCGGCCGAAAGAATGATGACGACCAGAATCCTTCGGCGGTCCGCCCGTTGTGCCCGCCAGAAAAGCGGCAACACGATTGCGGCCGGCCAAACATAGAGCTTGGTCGCCAGAGCGGCACCCCACAGCACACCCTCGGCGAAGGCACCGCCCCGCCGACGAGGGGCGCTGACGGTAATGCACAGGGCGAGGGCCAGAAGTGCGCAGGCCATGGCGTCATTGCCGGCCCGCATCACCAACGTTAACCAGGTCGGCATCGATACGATCATTGCAGAGGCGACCAACCCTGGCAGCCCGTAAAGACGCTCTCCAATCCAGGCTGTTGCGACCACCACCACGAGAGCGAGCATTGCCGCCATCAGCCGTACCGCCCTCAGCTGCGTCAGAGTCGATTGGGGAGCCAGAGCTCGAATCGGAATCGCCCCGAGTGAGTAATAGAACGAAGGTTGCTGTGCTTCGTAATTCGCTCCCAGATATCGATGAGGCGACTCACTTTCAGGTTCGAGGGGAAGACGAGCCCCGGAAGCAACCACATCAGGCCAGCGCATGCCGATGAGGCCAAAAGCCGGGACGCTGTTGCTCCGCTGCTCAATACTTCGCTGCAGGACCTCCGGAATCGACGGTTCGGTGGAAGTCGGATTTCTTTTCTCCTGGGCCACGAAGGAGAGCCTGGCCATGTGATAAATCTCGTCGAGCCCGGCGTAGGGCGGCATGAGGGAGAGCTGCAGAATGATCCTCGCGGAAGCCGCCAGGATCAGCAGAGCCCATAAAACGACCGGCCCGGCCCCCCATCGATTCATCCCGCCTTCCGGATCGAGCCCGGCGGCCGCGAGGCCGCCTTTCGCGAGCGACTTCTGCTCCGCATGGCCAGGAGTTGCGGAAGGTGTTTCTCGGCCCAGGCGCAGATGGCGCCCAGAGGCTCGATAAGCGTCCGACCGAGCGGCGTCAGCGAATACTCCACCATCGGAGGAACGACAGGAAAGACTTTGCGCTCCACGAGGCCATCATCTTCGAGGCTTCGCAGTGTCTGCGTGAGCATCTTCTGCGACACACCGCCGATTCGACGCTGCAGCTCGCTGTACCGATGAGTCTTCTCCGAGAGGGCCCTGATGATGAGCGCCGTCCATTTGTCGGCGATTCGATCGAGGACCTGGCGGGAAGGACAATTCGCGTTCAGAACATCACATTTCTGTTTCATAGGCACCATTAGGTATGTATGCAACTTTAAAGTAGGTACTTCACAGCAGCTGCTGTTCCCTTATGATACGTCACGAATCAGAACATGAAGAACTTCTACGCCGGCCTGATCCAAGGGCAGGGCTCGTTCTTCCTCCCTGGCGGCAAGACACGCATCAGTCATGTGGACGTCCGCGACATTGCCAGCGTGGCGGCAAAGGTACTCACGACGACCGGTCACGAAGGGATGGCATATGAGCTGAGCGGCCCTGACGCCCTAACCTACGGAGACATCGCCGACAAACTCTCGGCGGCCACGGGGAAGAAAATCTCGTACGTCGAGATCAGCAACGATGATTTCAAGAAAGGCATGGTCGGATCGGGAATGCCCGAGCCCTATGCCGATGCCATGATCGAACTGGTCGCCTACTACGCCCGCGACAAGGCCAGTCGTGTCACCTCAACGGTCGAGGACATAACCGGCAAAGCGGCGCGATCGTTCGACGGTTTCGCAGGGGACTATCGCGATTCATTCGTGTGAGACCTGATGCCAAATCGGAGTGGCGGCATCTTTGCCGCCTGGCTCGGCGCCGTCCCGCGGCGCCGTTCTCGCGAAGGCGATCGGATGGGGCGGCGGCGCGGGACGCCGCCGGGCCAGGCGACAGGATGTCGCCACTCCGACCTTTTCTAACTGCCTTCGCCCGGCCCCCTGGTCTAAGGACGCGTACGACGGGAAGTGCCGGGTCGGCCGGCCCCGCGACCCTGGCCCCGCGCGGCGATCGAGTCCCTGCGCATCTGCTCACCGCGATTGGCCGGGCGGGAAGACTGCGGACGTCGATCGTTCCGCGCACCAAAAGGTGATGGAACCCGTGCCGGCCGGCGCGGCTGTTCGCGCGGAACCGATGGCGCAGGCGCCTCGTACTTCACCCCTTCGGCAACCTTCCTTGGAATGCCCCGCCCGATGAACTTCTCGAGCTGACGCAGCGCGCCTTCGTCTTCACCAGTCACGAAACTAATGGCGTCGCCGATGGCATGGGCCCGCCCGGTGCGGCCGATACGATGCACGTAATCTTCCGGGTTCGGCGGAAAGTCGAAGTTGATCACGTGCGAAATGCCGACGACATCAATCCCGCGGGCAGCAATATCGGTCGCCACGAGCACTCGCACCGCGCCGGACTTGAATTCTTTCAAGGCCTGCAACCGCTGGTTCTGGCTGCGGTTGGAGTGCAGGGTGGCGGTGCTGATACCGCTCTGCGCCAGTTTGCGCGCGATCTTGTCGGCCCCATGCTTGGTTCGTGAAAACACCAGCACCGAATCGAGTGTCGAATCCTGCAGCAGATGCATCAGGAGCGACAGACGTCCGTCCTTGGAGACCTTGTAGACGAATTGCGTAACGGTCTCGGCAGGAGTGGCGCGCTTTCCGGCCTGAATCACCTCCGGCCTCGTGAGAAACTCGGCTGAGGTTTTCTCGATCTCGGGGGACAGCGTGGCCGAGAACAGCAGCGTCTGGCGCTTCGTTGGGAGGGTCTTGACGATGCGGCGGATGTCGGGGAGGAACCCCATGTCGAGCATACGATCCGCTTCGTCGAGAACCAGAATCTGGAGATGGTTGAACTTTACATGTCCCTGATTCATGAGATCCAGCAGACGGCCAGGGGTTGCGACCACGAGGTCGACTCCGCGTCGGACCGCCTGGATCTGCGGCCCTTCGCCTACTCCGCCAAAGATCGTGGCGTATTTCAGATTCAGATGCGCGCCGTATTTACGGACGTTCTGTTCGATCTGGACGACCAGCTCGCGGGTCGGAGCAATGACCAGGGCGCGAAGGCGATCCTGATGGTTCGCAACACCGGATGTCGACATCATCTCGAGCATTGGCAGTACGAATGCGGCGGTCTTTCCGGTTCCGGTTTGCGCGATGCCGATGACATCGCGTCCCTTGAGAATCTCCGGAATGGACTTCGCCTGAATGGGGGTGGGTTCGGTATATCCGGCTTGTTCGAGAGCCTTGACGAGCTTTGGCCCTAAGCCGAGAGTTTGAAACGGCATATCACTTCCTTCTTGTGCTCTGCGTGTTGTTGGATTGGTGTTTCAGTGAGGATTTGTGGCAGAGACACGACTTAACCGGAAGGAGGCGAGGTTTATTCTCCAGGGCCATTGGAACGATTTCGGATTTCGAATTTCGAATTTCGAATTTAAAGGCAGGAAGGTGGCTGCTTCTGAATCTTAAATTCGAAATCCGAAATCCGAAATCCGAAATTAGTAGCTACGAACGCTTATGCGGAAAGTGCTTCAGCGCCGACCTCATCTCTTCGCCGTAGGTGCTCCACTTGCGCAGCACGCCGTCTTCATCGAGGAAGCCGCTTGCGAAACGGGAGGTGGCGTCGTCATACACCACGACCTCGTTCTCGGCGCGGGCCACTGCGAAAAGCTCTTTGCGGTCGAAGCCCTCTTTCTCGCACGGCACCGCGGCCAACGGCTTTCGATACTGTTTCCAGGCCGGCCTGGTCAGATTGTCGAGACGCGCAATCTCTTCGTTGAGGAGGACGATCATTTCAGTTTCTGTGATTGGTTTGGGCATTTGTTCACCGGACCTGATCGAGTTTGAAATGCGGATTCTGGATGATCCCCAGGACATTGCCGAAGGGATCTTTCAGCGTAGCCACGCGAATCCCGCCACCGACATCTTTGACGGTGGATGCACCAGCCGAAGCGCCCAACTCGATCAGACGCGCCCAGGCTTCGTCGATATTCTTCACTGCCCAGTAGGCAACCGTTCCACCAGCTCCCGGGCCGCCCTCGCTGAGGTCGGGATCGAGACCCAGCTCGAACCCACCGACGTTGAAGCCGACGTAAAAAGGCTCGTCGAAGTAAGGATCGAAACTGAGGATTGTGCGATACCACTCACGAGCCTTTTCGATATCGGGAACCTTATAGATGACAGTTCTGAGACCTAGAATCATGCCTCCTCCGTCGGAATTGAAAATTGAAAATTGAAAATTGAAAAAAAACACCAGCCAGTGGGTGCGGTCCGCAGTCCGCCGATTCTACGTCATTCGATCCGTGCGAAACGCCAGGCCCGGCGTTCTCTTTTTCAATTTTCAATTTACAATTTTCAATTCCGCCGTGTTGCGTGCTCTACTGGAACTCCATGACCATGGTCTACATCTGGCTCGCCCTGGCAGTCTTCTCGATCGGCATAGAGGTCGTGTCGGCTCACTTTGGCTCGATCTTCATCGCCCTGGGGGCCCTGGTCGCGGCGGTCGTCGCCGCAATCGGGCTCGGGCTTCCCTTTCAGGCCGTCGCTTTCGTGGCCAGCGCTTTTCTCTCGCTGGCGGTGCTGAGACCGACTCTGGTTTCAAAGATGCGATCGCGCGGTGTTCCGTCCCGCACGGAAGTGCTGGTCGGCAAGAGGGGCGTCATCACGGATGCTATCGATCCCGATCTCGGCAGCGGGCGACTGACCGTGGCCGGAGAAGACTGGGCTGCCCGCGCAAGTCGTCCGCTACCCGTCGGGACGCCTGTCCGCGTTGAGTGGGCTGATGGAATTGTTCTTCACGTCGAGCCGATCGAGATGATTGACGGCCCGAACGACCGGGATAAGGAGATTATGTGAGTTACTTCGGACTGGCAGTCATTGTCTTCATCATGATCACGCTGTTGAAGTCGATCAAGATCGTCCCCCAGAAGCAGGTCAAGATCATCGAGCGGCTCGGCAAGTTCCACATGCGTGCCGACGCCGGCCTCAACGTCATCCTCCCTTTTGTCGACTCAGTACGAGACACCCTCGACCTGCGGGAGCAGATCACGCAGATCGAGCCGCAACCGGTCATCACCCGTGACAACGTCACCATGGAAGTCGATGCCGTCATCTACTATCTGGTCGGTGATCCGGTCCGCGCGACCTACGAGGTGCAGAACCTCCGCTGGGGCATCGAGCAGCTGACGCTCTCGGCACTGCGCAACGTGGTGGGAGCGATGGATCTCGATCACACCCTGTCCTCGCGTGACAACATCAACACCCAACTGCGGGCAGCGCTCGATTCGGCGACGCAGCAATGGGGCGTCAAGGTCATTCGCGTCGAGCTCAAGAACATCAATCCTCCCCAGGAAGTGAAACTCACGATGGAGAAGCAGATGACCGCCGAACGATCCCGCCGTGCTGTGGTCACGACAGCCGAGGGCGAGAAATCATCAGCCATCCTTCGCGCAGAAGGACAGAAGCAGTCCAAGATCGTGAGCGCCGAGGGCGAGAAAGCCTCGGCCATTCTGGCCGCGGAAGGTCAGGCTGAGGCCAGACTCCGGGTGGCCCAGGCGGAAGCGCAGGCCTTGCAGATGGTGGCGCAGGCGGTCGGCGCATCGGCCAATCCCGCGCAGTATCTGATCGCCAAGAGCTACCTGGAAACGCTCCAGCAGATCGCCACGAATGCCCAGAAGGTGGTCTATCTCCCCTACGAAGCGAACGGCGTGCTGTCTTCACTGGCAGGGATGAAGGAGATGTTCAACGACAAGAAGTGATACGAGAGGTCGTTCGACAAAGACCTGGTCCAATGCCGGGCGGCGATTACGAGTATCTCGTAGAGGCGCGCCGAGCGCACGGATATCCTTGACGTGAAAGACCAGGGTGTCGGCGCTCTCTGCGCGCCCCCTTCCATCTTCTGCTCTTCCTTTGCGAGAATGCCCCCGGCATGAAGAAAAACTCGGCGGAACGCCGCGGCGAGCCAAGGATGGCCCTGGGTGAAGCGATCGTCGCTTGTTTTGGAAGCTCGGTCGTTCTAGTCGTCGACCTCAGCGCCAAGCGGCGCACGCATCGAGCATTACTCGAGACTGCAGCGAGGCGCAGAACGATCGCTTCGAATGCAGTGGGGTGAGGAGTCGCTCGGCATCGTAAGTCGAGTCGTATCGTGCAAGGTCGAGCGTTTCGTTCCCGGCGACGACGGCATCACCGTCTATCGATCAGGGTTGCACTTCCAGGAAGAGCAACCCGACGCCGTCGCTGCAGCTCGACAGATTCTCGCGAAGATGCGCGCCTCCACACTGGTCGAGCAGGTGGCCAACGCCCGCGGCTTCTAGACTCCTGACAAGGATCACATGCCGACCTTCCGCGAAGGAATGCTGACCACCGAAGAGCCGGTCCTCGACAGGCGACTGAAGGGCCTGCTCCCCGACCGTGACCTCGTCAAACAGCGCGGCTTCATCAGGCTCACCCTCGACGGGGGACGCTGGACACGCAAGTGGACCTCGGAGCCCGATCAACCAGAGATCGGTTTCACCATCTCTGCGTCAGAGCCCGAACAGGAGATCCCGCTGCTGTGCGAGGCCTATCTGAACGGCGACGAGGAAGGGCGAGAGATGATTCGCAAACTGGCGCGGATTACAACCGAGAGCGATTGAAGGCGGCATTTTGGCGGCCAGATGCCATCCTGGTAAGGCCGCCCAGATCCCTCGCTGCGGCTTCTAATGACACGGTCGGCATGAGCCGAGGGGAGCGGGCGCCTTCGCCCGCTCTCATTAGACAAATGGTCGAACATAGGAAGACGATCTTTCAAGAGCGGGCGAAGGCGCCCGCTCCCCTCGGTCGTTCCGTGTCATCTCTCTCAGCAAAGACGCTTCCACCTTTCAACGGCTTCTAAGAAACTCCCTGTATTTACGCGGGTTCCCTGATGTGTCATCCCGAGCCGCAGCGAGGGATCTGGGCGGGGGCCCTTCCATCGTGGTGCTCGCAAACATTTTCGATGGCCAAGGGTCTAAGGCCCCCGCCCAG
>DASZZV010000162.1:0-6770 GCA_035544835.1 Thermoanaerobaculia bacterium | reverse complement strand
CCAGCGGCAATTACACCGTTATCGTGACGACGCTCGGCTGCTCCAGCGCCTCCTCAGCGGCAACCACAGTAGTCGTCACTCCCGATGCCATTGCGCCGGCGGTCACGGCGCCTGCTGCGGCCACCGTCCCACAGTCGACCTGCATCCCAGGTTCGGGAGCGACTCCCGCCACCTCGACCGGGCTTTCCACGTTCCTCGCTGCCGCCACCGCCACGGATAGCTGCGGCACACCGACGGCATTGCCGGCTCAGCTCGGCGGTTCCGATATCACTCCCACCACCTTCTTCCCGGCCGGCCCGAATGTCGTCACCTTCCGCTTCCGGGATGCGGCCGGCAACATCGGTACGGCCACATCCACCGTCACCGTTCGCATGTACGGCGACCTCAACCAGGACAATCTGGTCAACGCCATGGATCTGGTGATCATGGCTAACTACCTTGTCGGCAACGTGCAGCAGGGAGTAACGCCGTTCACCGCTCCATTGACCATGGCTGATCTGAATCAGGACACACAAGTCAACGCCGTCGACCTGGTCATCCTCGCTAACTACATGGTCGGCAACGTGACCTGCCTTCCAACCAAATGAACGGACTCAACGAAATGAAGACCCTCAGAGGCTCAAAGGAGCAACTCATGAAGATCAGAAACCTCAGAAGTGCAGCGTTGATCGCGTCGCTGCTGCTGGCGGCGGTGGCGGGACAGGCTGCCGTCCAGGACAAGAATGCTGGCGAGGTCGCCTCCGGCGCGTCGCGCATCGAAGCTCGCGCCGAGTTGGTTAAGGCGACCAGGATTGTTCGTCTTCCCGTGTCGGTCGATCTCACCCGCGTGACGATCTTCGGCAAGGGCGCGACCCTCGGTGGTTACGTCGCGCGCATCGAGTTCGATCCGTCGAGCGTGGAGCTCGTCGGCGTGAAGGGAGGCTCCTCGAAGGGCTTCGCCGCGGAACCGTTTGCCACCAACACCACCAAAGCGAATCACGACGGAGTGCTCAAGCTGACTGCCGTCAACACCGAGGACCTCACTGCCAGCGGAATGGTCTCGGTCGCGAATGTGGAGTTCCGGGAAATCGAGGCGGGCGGACGCTCGTCGATCCAGGTCTCGCTCGAGAGCGTTGCCTCGATGCTGATGCGGGATGCCTCGGGCGAAGCGAAGCTCTACGCGATCAAGGCGTCTGACGTCGAGTAAGAAAAGCAGTCGAACAAAGGAGTCTGAAGAATGAAGAAGTCATGTCTATTCGTGATCCTCACCCTGGCCGCGGCCGCTGCGTTCGGACAGGGTGCGCCGATCACCGGAACAGCCCCGGTTTCGCTGGTGATCGGTACCTCGATACCGGGTATGCCCTTCACGGTCGACGTGCATGTCGACCTGACCAACGTGACCGGAGTCTGCAACACGACCGTGCCTGCGGTTCTCGGCGGCTACTCGCTGCCGATCGCTTTCACTCCGGCCCAGGCGACATTCGTCTCGGCAGCAGCCTGTACCGATCCTCAGTTCTCGGCGGCGCCGACCTTTACGGCTCCTGCCACGGCCAACGCCAGCGGTCAGGTGACGATCGCGTCGAGTCAGGTCAACCCGAACGCTCCCGTAGGGAACGTCTGTGTGGCGCGGCTGACGTTCCAGTCCATTTCTTCCGGATCGCTCACGGTTCTGGGGACCGGCTCGCTGAGCTCTGCCTTGCAGCCCTGCGTCGGCGGCGGGCCCGTGCTGATTCCTTACTCGGGCAGCGCAGCGGCATTCGGCGTAGGCCAGATCCCGACGCTCTCTCCGCTCATGCTGATGCTTCTGGCCCTGGCCCTGGCCGGCGTGGCCACCCTCACGGGAGTAATGAAGAAGTAACAACGGTTTCTCAATCAGATAGCTCGAAGCGCTCGTTTCGGCGAGCGCTTCTTTTTTATTACGGATGACCACTATGTCCCTCTCTCGTGCGACCACGGTTCTTGCCCTCACTTTCGTATTCCTCTCTCCTTCGCTTTTTGCGCAGGGTGCTCCCATCAATGGCACGGCTAGGGTTACCCTGTCGGCGAGCTCCAGCCAGATTGCTGTCGGCTTTCAAACCACGCTTCAGGTTGGGGTTGATCTAACCGGAGTGACGGGGCAGAATTCGTCGGGCGGAAGGACCGCGGCGGTGCTAGGGGGATACACAATCACAGTGACCTTCGATGTCTCGCGGGTCAATTTCGTTTCCGCCGCAGCCGGATCGACCCCAGAGTTCCCGCAACCGACGGCAAATAGTTCGCCCAACACCAACGGTGTCCTAAAAATCACCTCTTTTCAGACGTCGCCATCTGGTCCAACGGGCGTCATCAGCGTTGCAGCACTCACGTTTCGGGCCGTGGCGCCTGGCACGACTACTGTCACTGCCAGTGCTCCCCTCGCCGGCGATCTGTCCACCACTGTGCAGAACGGGGCTGGACCCGCTGGGATCAACTCCACACCTGCGAGTACGAACCTCACCATCGGCACCGCGCCAACGGCAGTGACCTTGGACTCACCGGCCAACGGTGCCACCAACGTCGCCGAGCCGGTGACCCTCACCTGGAGCGGCGGCACGGGCGCGGACACCTTCGATGTCTATTTTGGAACCGACGCCGATCCGGCGTTCCTTCAAACGGTGAGTGGCAGCCCGCTTCAGGTCACCACCATCCCGGGGACGACCTTCTACTGGCAGGTCATCGCCCGCAATGCTTTCGGGCAGACGCAAAGCTCGATCGGTCAGTTTCGTACCGCGGGCGTGGCACCCTGCGCCACACCGGCCACTACGACGGCATCGCTGAATCGCACTGAGGCGCAGGCCGGGGAGAGCTATGTACTCAGCTGGACCTCCGCCAAAGACGCCACCGAATATCGCATCGAGGAATCGACGACTGCCAATTTCTCATCGCCCGTCACCAGCTCGCAAACGACCTTACAGCTTACCCTGAGCCATAATCCTGCCGCCGATACCCGCTACTACTATCGCCTGTTCGGCCGCAACAAGACCGATGCCTGTGACCTGGTCGGCGCGGCCTCTAACGTCGTAAGCATCCTCGTGCATGCGCCGAAGAGCACTTCCGAAACGTTTTACATCCCCGTCGTCGGATCTACCGCTGGCAACCTCGGGTCCTTCTTCAAGACCGCCCTGCAACTGCACAATCCGTCGGGCGACGTGATCAGCGGGAAGATCGTCTACCACGCGCAGGGAGTCTCGGGCTCGTCGAGTGATCCAAGCCTGAGCTATTCACTTCGGGCCGGCGAGGCCATCACGTATGCCGATCTGCTCCCGGCGATGGGGCAGTCGGGCCTCGGGAGCGCGGAGCTCATCACCGCGGCCGGCCGAGCGCCAGTCGCCGTCATCCGCATCTTCAATGATGCCGGAGTGAACGGCACCAGCGGTATGACCGAGAACCTCGTTGCGGGCAATGCTGCACTGCAGACGGGAGAATCGGCCACCCTCATCGCCCCGCCCGATCCAGTCGCATCACGCTTCAACATCGGCGTGCGCTCACTCGAGGCCGGCGCCACATTGAACGTGGGGTGGAAAGATAAGTCGGGGGTCGTCAGGAAAAACCTCACAAAGACCTATGGCCCCACCTTCTTTGCGCAGGTTACCTCCCTGATCTTTCTGGAGGGGACGATTGCCCCGAGCGACACCATTACCTTCACCGTGACGAATGGTCAGGCAGTGATTTACGGAGCGACGACCGACAACACGACGCAGGATCCAAGCCTCCAGCTCTCGGCGCGCTGAGCGTCTTTTTTTAATGCGGTTTGATCTTGGAAGCGATGAGTCTGGATAATTTGAGGAAGAGTGTCGGGAGAAAGAAGTAACGCCAGTACTTTGCGAAAAATCACGATTCGACGGTTGTACTCAAAGATGCTCTCGGCCTCAGGCCTGCCGGGAAGAGATCTCTGGCTCTTCGCGGAATGCTGGCTGCAGCTCCTCATCGTAAAGGTCGCCCTCACGGCAGCCCCCCGGCTCATCCTCAAGGGATCCCTGGAAGCGGGGATCGATTCGGCCGTCCTATCCAACCAGGCCGAGGGCAGGCTGATCCGCGTTCTCTCGATTGCAGAGCGCAACCACCTCGTCTCGATCAACTGTCTTCCCCGGGCAGTCACCCTCCAGCGGCTTCTGCGGCGTCGGGGAGTTTCTGCCCAACTCTTCATCGGCGCCCAAAAAGAGGGTCGCACCCTGAACGCCCACGCCTGGCTTCAAGAGAACAACCGGGTTGTTAACGATCGCCCCGATGTCGCGGAGCTCTTCCCTCCACTGACGATGGGGAGCGAGACGATCGCGCGCTGGATCGAAACCGCCAAAGCGGCTAATCAGTTAACGCCAACGAGGCCGTGAGGTCTGACCATGGGCTGTGGTTCAAGGACCGACGACCAAGGAAACGTGGTCGGAAAAGCCTGAGGAGCTCTCCGTGAATAGCGACGGTTCTGGTCTTCGAGGCGATGACGCTCGACAACCTGAAGCAGAGCATGGCGAAGAAGAGTGAAGCTGAATCCGTCTATTGATGAGCCGCTACATCTTGTTCCAAAAATTTGTCGTGGAACTCGTCGACCTCGTCAGACGATACCGACTGTACTGCATCGGCCGGCAACCATATTTCCGTCCCGTTTTGAAGTCGCAGATGAACCTTCTCGTTTTGCCGTTCGACGATCAATACTTTGAGCGTCCGACCGTTCGCAAGCGTCACAATGCTCGCGTTCGCTGTAACAGCGAGACTAAGAAGGGTCAGAAGCAGTGATGCCAGCTTGCGAAGCATGAATTTCCTCATGACTTTGGGGTGAGTGAATTTTAATCAATTTTGGACGTTATGTTTAGCGCAACGACGGGCCCGCCGGACCTTATTCCAGCACCTGCGATGCTACGAAGCCATGCCGCACTTTCAGTCGAAGTCATCATTCTGGAGCCGCGCCGGAAGAGTTGCGCGGGGCGCTCGCCATTTCGCTTCCCCGCGACTCGGCGGATTGTGGATTCTGCTCGGCGATTTTCAGGGCGCGGATCGCCGAATCGCTCTCCTCTCCTGGATCCTCCTGCTTCGTTCGGCATTGTTGCTTGAAGTTTCCTCGAAGACCCTGATCAAGAGAGCGCTCGAGGGCACACTAGTCGATTCGAGCCGAAGAGGCGATTCAGATCGAGCGCGCATCATCGAGATTTTTTCGGCCGTCGATAATCGGTTCCCGGTGCGACTCAGTTGCCTCCCGAGAGCGCTCGCGTTGCGCACGCTCCTGCGGTTCGCTGGGTGGGATGCTCGACTCCGCATTGGTGTTCAGAAGGAATCAACCGAAGTGTTTTCAGGTCACGCCTGGGTTGAAGTCGAGAGCGTCGTCGTCCTCGACACGACCGCAAACGTGGCGCACTATCACGCTTTGCGCTACGAGTGATCACCTAGGAATTGGAGAAGTGGCTCCCATGGAGGAGTCGCCGGCGACCATCCCATTTCGAAACAGGGCACCGAGGCCTGGATTTCGGCGACGTTAGCAATGACTTTCTGCCACGCCATCTCCCCTGCTGGAACGAGCACCACCTGAAGGAGGCAGCGGATTGCGTCCTGCCGCGTGAGGGCCCTCATCGTGAATGTGGCAGTCTTTTGAATGCGGATCAGGGCGCGAATCGGAAAGCGGCCGGGAACGATCGCCGGCAGGGAAAACGTTCCCCAGTGTCCCGACGCACGGGCGAAATAGCGATCACCATCACGAATCACGGCGGTGAGCTCATCCGACAAAACGGGAAACTTCGAGGTCGCCGACAATGTCGATTTCCCAGCGCCCGAGACACCGAAGAAGACGATCGCTCCGCCATCAACCACCACCGAGGCGGCGTGAAGCGGCAAACCACCTTCAAAGGGAAGTCGAGCTAGCAGAAGCGCCCGAAAGACGGAACGGAAAATGAAAGTTTCGTCGCCGCGTCGATAGACCTCAGCGTAACGACGAGTGGGATCAACAACACCCGCGAATCTGTTGTGCGTCAGCCGGAGCGAGGACCCATCCCATTGTAGAACCGTTGAACCACCTTCGGGATAGCTACCGAAATCGATGGGCCATATTGACCTGTTCAGCAGACGAACGTGCGACGGGAGATCTTCGAGAGGTTCTCTGTCGACTAGTGGCTCGAGCGACTTCAGGTCTGCGGCAGTAAGCTTTTCGCGGGGTTCGATGTCGACCGGCAACCCAGCTCGCCACACCCCGTCACTTCGCTGCCAGGCGCGGAAGGTCTTTCTTCAGAGTCTCGAACATCGCAAGGTCTTGGAGAAAGTCGTCATAGAACTCGAGCGGCGTGCCCGTTTTACGGGCGGCGGTCGCCGGACAGAATGGCAGCGGAGCGATATTTTCTCCCGCCTGAAGGAGCTTCTCGTTCGCAGCGTCCGAGGTCGCGGCCGCACTCTTCCGCCGCTCAGACGACTGCCAGAGATCTCGAAGCCGGACCTCGCGCACGTTTCCGAGAGCTTCGTGCTTCCAGGAAAGACAAGGAAAAACGTTTCCCTCCGGGTCGACAGCAAGCGTCGTGCGACCAAGGCCGCAATTGGCCCCCCCCTCGGTTCGCTCATTCAGCAATGCCCCCGATTCGATCTGCTGTCTCATGATCCGTTCCCGCGCCTCCGTCGAAATCCGGAAATGCAAGGGAGATGTGTCGCCATCGTCGCGGGGAGATATGTGGGGATCGATGTTGTACGACACGCCGAGGGACTCGACCAACTGAATCATGGCGTCGATTTGATGCTCATTCCAACTGCACAACGGAGTCTTCAGCCGAAGCCTGACATTGCGACTTCGCAGCAGAGAGACC
>DASZZV010000161.1:0-2700 GCA_035544835.1 Thermoanaerobaculia bacterium | reverse complement strand
CATGTTCGAGTCACCGGCGTAGCCGCGCATCACCCGCTCGATTGAGGCCACGGTGTCATGGATATCGAACAGCTCCGGTCGCAGCTCCATTTTCCCGGCTTCGATCTTCGACAGATCGAGAATGTCGTTGATCAATTCCAGCAGATGTGTTCCCGCCGAGTAGATGTTCTGAAGAAACTTGTAAGGCTTTCCTGGAATCAGCTCGCGGGCGTTCTCAATGAGGACGCTCGAGAAGCCGATGATCGAGTTCAACGGCGTTCTCAGCTCATGGGACATGTTGGCGAGAAACTGATTCTTGGAGCGGTCCGCGGCCATGAGACGGAGATTGGTCTCGCGCAACTCGTTGGTGCGCTCCTGAACGCGCGATTCGAGGGCCAGCGTCAGCCCTTCCAGGTCTTTGTAGAGGTTCGCGTTCTCGAGAGCCACGGCGGCCTGGTTGGCAATGGCCGTCAGAAGGAGCATGTCATCGGTCGTGAAAACGTCCCTGCGACTGCTTTGCACCGAGATGACTCCGATGACCCGATCACGGGCCACCATCGGTACGCCGAGCCAGGACTCGGTGATGAGTCCGTCGTCCACTGCCACGATCCCCAGACGCCGCTCATCCCGGATACCACCGATCAACAGGGGCTCGTGATTCTGGACGACCCACGAGTTGAGTCCCTCACCGAGGGGAAGCCTCGATTTCGGAGCCCTCTTGTCGTTCTGGATATCCACCTCGAAAGAAAGCTCATTCGATCCCTCGTCGAGGAGCGCAATACTGAACAACGAGACATCGACAACCTTCTTGCATTCCGTGTAAATCGTCATAAGGAGCTGTTCGGTCGTGAAGTTTAGCGAGATCGTTTTTCCGATATTCGACAACGAGGCGACGCGCTGCAATTGCTGGCGTGTCTCACTGCGCGCTGAAGCGAGTTTCCGCGCCACGTAGTTGATGAGAATACCGGTGAAACCGAGGCTCATGAAAGCGCCCAGACCGATCCTGACGTAGGAGAAAGTCATCATCAGCGCGTAAGGAAGAGCGAGCAGGTAGATGGAAGAATCGGAGTAAATGAGCCGGGCCCGCGTGGCCTTACCGTAGCCGTAGGCGATCATGACCGGGATCATCAGAAGGGCGTTCGTCAGAATTAGCAACAGCGCGGAAGCGATGATCCGGTAAACGCTGCCGGCCGTCACGGTTCGGAGTGGCACCTCACCACCGAGCGCCTCGTAGCATAGCGACGCGGCGAGGATGGGGATGCCGTACGTGGCGAACAGCCGGAGCGTGTTGGCGAGCTCGAATCTCGCCGCACTGACGCCCGACCAGAGTGCGTCGCGAATCAGGCGACCTCGGGAGACGACCGACACCACGACCACGATCCAGGCCGACATCACCGTCCCCAGAAGCGGGAAAATTACGATGTAGGAAATGATGACCATGGAAACGAACAGGCGATTGGTCAGCTCGAACTTCAGGAGAGCCGTGGCCAGAGCGAAAAGTACGCAGACGATGACGACCGGTACCGCATCGTTTCCGAGCGCACGGAAGATCTGCGGAACCTGACTCCCGCGCAGAATCGAGGCAGCGGTGATCGCCACGACTCCGGCCGCTCCCTCGACGGCGAAGACGCGGAACTGAGACGTGCGACTGGGATCGGCGGTCTTATTCGTAGCCATCAACACAGCCCTGGACTGGTGGCGTGTACGGCACGCCACTGAAATCGTAGCACCGAACCGAACCTAACCCGCATTTCGCGCAGGGTTTAGTCGCCGGGAAACGGCGCCTCAGACCCGTTTCCGGACCACGGCGATAGGGCGGTTGCCGAGAACTGAGGCAGCGCCAGATCCGTCTATGGCGAGGGCGCAGCTGCGCGGGATTCCGACGCCGACCGTCACGTTCGGCAGCGACATGAGGCGGCGCAGCATTGAGTCCTGCGCGGGATCAAAACCACTTTCCACGGCGGCTCCGAAAACGATTCCGAGCGCGGGGATGGAGCGATGTTCCGTTTCCATGTCGCGGGCCACAACGCCAAGAGCCGCGGCGCCAGCACCTATCCCGGCAACGATCGATCCCCCTCGCAGAGCCATCTTCAAGGCCGCTGTAAATGGTTCCTGATTCGTTGCCGCCAGCAGCCGATTGGTGACTCCACCGCCGATGTACACCATTCCCGCCGACGTCAATAGATCGAGATTCTTGCCACGCCGAGCGTCCCGAATGCGGTAGATCGGAACGCTGACGACGCGTACGTCGGGAGCGAGTCCGCTGATGTATTTTGCGAAGTGACCGGCGTACTCGCTCGATCCTGATGCCGTTGGGAGAAAAGCGATGGTCCGTCGATCGGCCGGCAGCCGTTCCAGCAGGAATCGATCGATCTCCTCGGTTTCTCCGAACGAGAACTCGCCCCCGCCAATGAGCACGACCCAGCCATTGGTCTCGGCACGATCCAGCTGCAGTGGTTTGTCAGACATTGGTGATGAACTTGGACATGAAAGTCTTGTCATCCCGAGCAAGGGCGGCCGAGGGCGGCCGCGCTACACGGGGTGTCATTGTTCTCAACAGCGACGCCCGCGTCGTTCCCTTGCTTCTAAGAAACTCCCAGTATTTAGGCCGGTTTGCGGAGGTGTCATCCCGAGCGTCGAGCGAGGGATCTGGGCGGGGGACTCGACCCTTCGGCGCCTCGCACAATCGTAAGAGAGCTCCAAGACTCCACACCGCAAGGC
>DASZZV010000160.1:0-2220 GCA_035544835.1 Thermoanaerobaculia bacterium | reverse complement strand
ACTTGCGCCTGAGCCTTTCCTCGAGCGTCAACAGCTCATCCAGCTGGGCGTCCGGGAAAATGCAGGTGATGAACACGTCAGAGTGGGGACTACCGATCCGATCAATGCGCCCGTGCCGCTGTACAAGACGCATCGGATTCCATGGCAGGTCGTAATTGATAATACGCGATGCCTGCTGGAGGTTCATTCCCTCGGCTAAGACATCCGTCGTGACGAGAATATCGTAAAGATCCGCGTCCTGCCCAGCGGGAGCCTCGGAGGATTTGGGCGCGAAACCAAACACCGCCCTTTCGCGCGTCACACCCCCGTAAGACTCATCCCCGTGAACGACAGCAAGACGGCCGCGATAGGCAACGAGCGAACTGTCCTTCGCCAGCGCGTCCTTCAGGAACTCGGCAATCCATTCGACCGTGTCGGCGAAGTAACTGAACACAAGCACCTTTCGCGAATTGCGCTTGTCCTCTTCAGTGAGGCGCGTTTCCGATTCGCCAAGTATTTCCTTCAATTTCTCAGTGAGGAGTCGCAGCTTCGGGTCCTTCTTCGCCGAGACTGTCGCCGCCCGATCATGCATCTGCTGAAGAAGATCACGATCCTGCCTCACATCAGCCGCGAGACGCTTCACATCAATTTCCATTGCCGACAATGGAACGCTCGCTGAAATGAGCTCTTCCCAGGCTTCATCGCTGTCGGTCTCGGCGATCTCCGCAAGCTCCGGAGACGATATCAGCACACCGCGGCCAAGCCCGTCGAGGAATGTAGTGTGGGCATCGACCATTCGTCGCGTCGTATCCGCGAAAGCCTTGACGGAGGATTCGAACCGTTTCAACAGACCCGATCGGATGAGACCAATAAGGGCGGCCTGCCGATTATCACTCTTCCCACCCCGTGCGTATCGCATGGGCCAGTAGCGCGCCATCGTAAGCTTCGGCTCACCCTCCTCGGGTGCGAGAATTTCAGTAATCTGATAAAAGAATCCAGGGAAAGCCTTATCCAGATCGTATGACCGCGACTCGACGTGCGGCTGCGGAAAATGGATGACGACTTGCTCACCCCCCGGCAAAGTGATCCGATCCTCAGGATAGTACCGTTGCACGAAGTGGCGCGTTCTTCGAACTGTGGTCGCGTCGAGTACGTCAAACAGCGTGTCTGGCTTCAGCGAGAAGGGATCTTCTTTAGAGGCTTCTTCGAATCGCCGTCTGAGTGACGGAATGCCGGCGTCAGCGAAAACAGCGTCGTGATCGATGAAGTAGCCGAGGAGGTCGTGCAGATCCCAGAGACTATTGTTGACTGGCGTGGCAGTCATCAAGACGACCTTCTTTGGCGGGTCACCCCGAATGAGCTTGCGAAGGGCCTGGGACCGCTGGGAATCGGTTGCCCGGAATGCGTGCGCTTCGTCGACGATAATCAGCGAGTACTCGCTTGGCGCCGATTTGAGTCCCGAATCCCCTTCATTCTGCATCGCAGCCGTAAGCTGTTCGAAGGAGATTGTTTCTACATAAAGCTGAAAGCGGTTCTGGAAACGCTCCCACGTTCCGTCACGAAGCGCCGCGGGTGCAATGAGAAGTGCACGCTGCCGGTTTCGCTGGATTACGTCCGTCAGAAGCTCGCCAGCGAGAAAAGTCTTCCCGAGTCCGACGCCATCGGCAATTAGCACACCGTTGTATTTCCGAAGGATGCGCTTTGCTCGATCGAGCCCATCTGTCTGAAAGCGCGTGAGATGAATCACCCCAGTCTGACTTGCTTCCGCGAGCAGCTCGTGGTGATATCTCTCCCATAGCACGCGTAAGTAGATCAGATACGGCGAGTATTCCTCAAAGCGTGCTTCGTAGATTGCGGCGAGATCGTACGGTACCGCTTCGGCCCAGAGCCGCTCGAACCACTTTTCGACTTTACAAACAATCTCCGGTTGGTACTGGCCGAGGTTGAGCTCTAGGTTTGTTGTGAGCCCTGCGCCAGTAAAGTTCGAGGATCCTGCAATCGCGCCGTTCTCGTGCGAGAAGAGATATCCCTTTCCATGCAGGAACTGCTTCTCGTACCGCCGCACTTCAATTTTCCCGGATTCGAGAAAGCCAAGCAGGCGTTTGACGGCGGAGTCAATCTCCGTGGTGAAGCCAAGCAAGTCTCGGTCGCGAGCGAGTCCCTCCTCATTGAGCTTAAGCGCATCCTCGGTAAGCTTTCGCTCGAACCTTTCGCCCCGCGGGTCGCCAAGATGCCGCACCG
>DASZZV010000159.1:0-2075 GCA_035544835.1 Thermoanaerobaculia bacterium | reverse complement strand
ATATCGAACGGAGATCGTGGACCGCGGCCCCATCCGGATGACGGTGACCGCCACCGGAACTGTCTCAGCTGTGACCACAGTCCAGGTTGGAAGTCAGGTCTCGGGCGTGATCTCGAGGCTGTACGCCGATTTCAACAGTCCCGTAAAGAAGGGGCAGTTGCTCGCCGAGCTCGATCCGACCAACTTCGAAGCCCAGGTGGAACAGCGACGGGCCGACCTGACCAAGGCTCAGATCGAGACTGCCAGTGCCCGCATCACGTACGAGCGCCAGAAGCGCCTCATGGCGGCTGGTCTGGCTGCGCAGTCCGAGCTCGACGCCGCCCGCGCGCAATACGAGGGCTCTCAAGCTCAGATCGCACAGGCATCCGCGGCCTTGCGGCAGGCCGAGACGAGTCTTCGCTACACGAGGATCATCTCGCCCATCGACGGCGTCGTCGTCGACCGGCAATACGATGTCGGACAAACCGTGGCGGCATCGTTTCAGGCACCGACTCTTTTCTCCATCGCACAGGACCTCACCAAGATGCAGGTTCAGGCTGACGTCGATCAGTCCGACATCGGTCGCGTTCAGGTCGGTCAGCCTTCCCGCTTCACAGTGGACGCCTATCCCGACGAAGAGTTCCGCGGAAGGATTGCCCAGATCCGCCTGAATGCTCAGGTGAATCAGAACGTGGTCAGCTATCCGGTCATCATCGAGGTCTCGAACCCTCAGGAACGTCTTCGTCCCAAAATGACAGCCAACGTGACCGTCGAGGTCGCCCACGTCGATGACGTGCTGCGCATTCCGAATGCGGCTCTCCGATTCAAGCCCGAGACACCGAAAGATGAGAAGACCTCGGCGGCGTCGACGTCGTCGACCGTTCCGAACACGGACCGGGCCGCCGCCGGAATGGCACGAGGGCGAGGAATGGCGGGAGCCGCCGGCGCATTCGGCGGCCCAGCTGCTGGAGGCCAACGCAAGCGCCCTCAGATCATCTATCTGCTCGACGCCAACGACCGTCTGCGACCTGTCGAGATCAAGACCGGCCTCAGTGACGGTCGTTTCACGGAGGTCGTGCAGGGTGATGTGAAGGCAGGCGACAAGGTGATCGTCGGCCTCGCCACTTCGAAGATCGAGACCGCTCCTCCGCCTGGATCGAGCCCCGGTCCGATGGGCGGCGGCCGTGGCGGCGGTGGCCGCGGGACGCGCTAAATGCCTCGCGCCATCGAGATCCAGAACCTCACCAAGGTTTATCAGATGGGTGAGGTCGAAGTCCGTGCCCTCGCCGGCGTCGACCTCAACGTCGAAGAAGGCGAGTTCCTCGCCGTCATGGGTCCGTCAGGATCGGGCAAATCGACCCTCATGAACATCCTGGGGTGTCTCGATCGTCCCACGGCGGGAAGCTACCTTCTCGACAACGTCGACGTCTCGAAGCTCGATCGCGATCAGCGGGCCGAGATTCGGAACGCCAAGATCGGCTTCGTCTTCCAGAGCTTCAATCTCCTGGCCCGTACCTCCGCGGTCGAGAACGTCGAACTGCCGCTGCTGTACGGCAATCTCGGTCTTTCGACCGAGCAGCGCCACGCTGCCTCGAAGGCATCCTTGACGCGCGTCGGTCTGGCCGGCCGCGAGGGACACTATCCTTCTCAACTCTCCGGCGGCCAGCAGCAACGCGTCGCCATCGCCCGCGCCCTGGTGACCGATCCGGCCATCATCCTGGCTGATGAGCCGACCGGAAACCTCGACACGCGGACCTCCGAAGAGATCATGGGTATTTTTCAGCAACTCAACGACAGCGGGAAGACAGTGGTCCTGATCACGCACGAAGCAGATGTCGCGAAGTTCGCAAAACGGGTCGTGAACGTTCGGGACGGACGGATCTCAAAAGACGAGATGATCACGCAGCACAGGGGGACGACGGATGGTGGAACGTAGATGACTGGATGTCAGCCATGGTGTCATCCCGAGCGATTGACCGCGGAGCGCGGCGTCTGAGTGAAAGAAACCAGGGTGTCATCCCGAGCGTCGAGCGAGGGATCTGGGAGGGGGCCTTGCGGTGTGGAGTCTTGGAGCTCTCTTACGATTGTGCGAGGCG
>DASZZV010000158.1:0-7133 GCA_035544835.1 Thermoanaerobaculia bacterium | reverse complement strand
TATCGCCTGGCTCAGCCGCCATTACTGAGCTCCTGCATCGCCTTCTGAAAGGTATCGTAGGCCGGCTGGCCGAACAGGCAGAAGACGATACGTTTCAGCGACCGGGCCCGCGGCTCGAAATCGCGAACGGCCGTGAGCATGACCCTCGCGCAGCGGTCGACAGGGTAGCCGAAGATCCCGGTGGAAATAGCTGGCAGGGCCAGGGAATCGATCTTCAGCTCCTCGGCGCGCTCCAGGGACGAGATGGTGGCACTGCGGAGCTTCGCGTCTTCGTCGCCTTCGCCCATGCGCGGGCCGACGGCGTGAATGACATAACGGGCCAGCAGGTTGCCGCCTCGGGTCACGACGGCCTGTCCCACTGGAACATGGCCGATGGCATCGCTCTCCCTCTGGATCTCCGGACCGCCTTCGCGGGCGATGGCTCCGGCCACGCCGGCACCATGCTGGAGCTGAGAGTTTGCAGCGTTGACGATGGCGTCTACATTCACCGAGGTGATGTCGGCTCGTATGATCTCGATTATCACTGTGATTACAGCCCCGTTTTGAGGTTGGCTCTTGGATTCTCGTCGTAAAGCAGCTCAAGCTCCTCGACGACTTTCATGGCTGAAGGGGAAACTCTCCTTGGGACGAAAACCTGGACGCGGTAATAGTGATCCCCGCGTCCGTCGCTACGACTCTTCTTGACTCCCTTTCCGGTGAGGCGGAACGTCTGTCCGCTTTCCGTTCCGGCTGGAATCTTTGCACGGACTGGACCGAGGATGGTCGGCACCTCGATCTGCCCGCCGCGGATGGCCTCACCAACCGTGATCGGAAGTTCGATGTGGATATCATCGCCCCTGCGCTCAAAAAACGGATGGGAACGAACGTGGACCATCACGAAGAGGTCTCCCGATGGGCCGCCCTGAAATCCAGCCGAGCCCTTGCCTCGTAGTCGGATCCGCTGGCCGTCGCTTACCCCTTCGGGGATCTTCACGTTGACCTGCTCAGGCTGTATGACCACCCCCGATCCCTGACATGTCCGGCAGACCTGATTGTTGACGTTGCCGAGCCCGCCGCAGGCCGGGCATTCGCGCTGGCGCTGAAGTCCCAGTTGAAGGGTTTTGCCAAAGATGGCGTCGCGAAAGTCGATGGTCGATTCAGCCTCGACGTCCTGGCCTTTCTGCGGCCCTGCTCCCCGTTGCCCGAAAAGGTCGGAGAAGATGTCCCCGATGTTTCCAGTTGTGGGAGAAGAACGGGTGGTTCGTCGCCCTCGTCCACCGCCCATGAATTGCGAGAAGTCGAACCCGGCGAAGGGATCCTGGCCGCCTCCATACTGCCGGCCCCCGCCGCCGGAGGAAAATGCTTCCGTGCCGAGGCGGTCGTACTGTTCGCGTTTTTCCTTATCGCTGAGAACGGCGTAGGCTTCGGAGATCTCTTTGAATTTCGCCTCGGCCGCTTTGTCACCCTGGTTTACATCGGGATGATGCTTTCTCGCCAGCTTCCGATAAGCTTTCTTGATTTCTTCCTCGGTAGCGGTCTTCTTGACTCCGAGGAGATCGTAATAGCTCGCATCAGCCATGATTTTGAATTAAAACACACTTGCACATGGGTGCAGGCGCGCTCTGAGGCTGTCTCAAAACTAAAGGCCTGGGGAGGCGGCATCCTGCCGCCTCTGCAATTTCCTGAAACCGGAAAAGCCCCCGATTTACGCGAGCGCGAAGGTTTCCTATTTCCGCTAGCTGCAGAGGCGGCAGGATGCCGCCTCCCCCCTTGCACTTCGCGAAACTTCGGCAGCAAACGACTGGATCGTTCGATAATGTGCGCAGCAAGGAAATTGAAAATTGAAGATTGAAAACCCAGAACGTCGTTTTTCAATTTTCAATTTTCAATTTTCAGTTCCGCGGTAGCGGGAGAGGCATGTACGGATTTCGAAATGTATTCACGATGATTCTGGCCGGTGGTATGGGCGAGCGGCTCTACCCCTTGACGAGGGACCGAGCCAAACCGGCCGTGCCCTTCGGTGGCCGCTATCGGATCATCGATTTCGTCATCAACAACTTCATCAACTCCGGTTTCTTCAAGATCAAGGTATTGACGCAGTTCAAGTCCAACTCGCTGATCGAGCACATCACCCGAACCTGGCGTCTGTCGTCGGAAATCGGCCAGTACATCGATGTCGTACCGGCCCAGATGCGCAAGGGCCCATTCTGGTTCCGAGGGACGGCTGACGCGGTTTACCAGAACCTGGAGTTGATCTTCGACGAGCAGCCCGAGCACGTCTGTGTCTTTGGCGGTGATCACATCTACAAGATGGATGTGAACCAAATGCTGCAGTTCCACCTCGACAACGATGCCGATCTGACGATTGCCACGATTCCCGTGCCCGTCGCCGAAGCACATCAGTTCGGCATCATCGAGATCGATGACAAGTTCCAGGTCACTGGCTTCGTCGAAAAGCCGAAAGAGGGAGCGAAGACCATTCCCGGCAGGCCGGACATGGTGCTGGCGTCGATGGGGAACTACATCTTCAAATCGAGCGTGATGATCGACGTCCTCGAGCACAATGCTCTTCGGGATTCGGCTCACGATTTCGGAAAGGAAGTCATTCCGGTGATGTATCCGGGCATGAAGGTCATGGCTTATGACTTCGCGACCAATCGCGTGCCGGGTGAGGATGTGAGCAGCAACGGCTACTGGCGTGATGTCGGAACGATCGACTCGTACTTCGCGGCCACTCTCGATCTGGTCTCGGTTGTTCCTTCGTTCAACCTGTACAACGCTGCCTGGCCGATCAAGTCGGCGATGCTGAACCTTCCGCCGGCGAAGTTCGTCTTCTCCGACTCGCTGAATCAGAGGATCGGAATTGCCACGAACTCCCTCGTCTCCGACGGCGTCATCATCTCCGGCGGCACGATCAACCGCAGCGTGCTTTTTCCGAGGGTGAGGATTCACTCGTACGTCGACGTCGACGAGGCGATTCTGATGGATGGCGTCGAGATCGGCCGCCACTCGCGCCTGCGACGGACCATCATCGACAAGGGTGTGAAGATTCCGGCCCGCACCAGCATCGGCTACGATGTGGAGTTCGACCGTGAGCGCGGTTTCACTGTGACCGATACCGGGATCGTGGTCGTGCCCAAGGGCACTGTTCTCGGCGAAGGTGGAGTAAAGCTCGTCAACGACGAGAACAAGGTGGCGGAAGTTGAGCGATAAACAACGTGCCGACGGACGCGCCGTGGATGAACTGAGGCCGGTACGTTTCCAGACCAACTACATCAAGCACGCTGAAGGATCGGTTCTCATCGAGGTCGGTGACACCAGGGTTTCGTGTACCGCCTCGATCGAGGACAAAGTACCCCCGTTTCTCTATCGAACTGGCAAGGGATGGATCACGGCTGAGTACGGGATGCTTCCCCGAGCGACGACTGAGCGTACCCAGCGCGAGGCCTCGAAGGGAAAGCAGGGTGGGCGCACGATGGAGATTCAGCGCCTCATCGGTCGGGCCCTTCGTGGGACCATCGATCCGGAGCTTCTCGGTGAGCGCACCATCTGGATCGACTGCGATGTCATTCAGGCCGACGGCGGCACGCGTACGGCGTCGATCACCGGAGCTTTCGTAGCTCTGGTCATGGCGCTCGCGAAAATCTACACGGGACAGCGGATTGCCAACTGGCCGATCACTTCATGGGTCGCGGCGGTATCGGTCGGTGTGGTGAAGGGAACCGCTGTCCTCGATCTGAACTACCTGGAAGATTCGGCCGCCGACGTCGACATGAATGTCGTCGCGACCGACAAGATGCGCTACATCGAGTTGCAGGGCACAGCCGAGAGGAACAGCTTCAGTGACGACGAGATGCAGGGCATGCTCAGCCTGGCTCGCAACGGCATCGGACAGCTCATCGAAAAGCAGCGCGAGGTACTGGCCCCGACGCTCGAACAGGTCGACGCCATGGCCAGACAGCGGCTTGCGAAGAAGTTCAAGTAGCGGTGCATTCACGCGGGATTGGAGCGCTGTCATCCTGAGCCGTGGCACGACGCGGGCGTCGCCGTTGAGGGAAAGAAACAGGCTTGTCATCCTGAGCGACAGCGAAGGATCTTTGGTGACACCACCCGGTTTGAGTTGGCAATTTCTCTCGTCTCACCAAAGATCCTTCGGTCGCACTCACTCCCTGCTGATCCCTTACTCTTGCGCGCGCTCCCTCAGGATGACAAGCTTGTTTTCTTTCACGTCCTTTTCTGGTTCCCACTTCCCGCTTTCGTCACGTAGACTGCGCCTTTCCAGGAGATACTCAAATGACCACAGTTCTAGAGCCGCGGACGACGACCGCTGACATATTCGCGCTGGGCGGCAAAGTCTTCCACTCCCGCCTGATCGTCGGAACCGGTAAGTACGCGACGATGGATCTGATGGCCGCCGCCATCGAGGCCTCGGGCGCCGAGATCGTCACCGTGGCAACCCGTCGCACCTCCATCGCCGATCCGAATCAGCCTCGTCTGTTCGATTACCTCGATCCTAAAAAGTTTCTCATCCTGCCCAATACCGCTGGTTGCTACACGGCCGAGGATGCGATTCGCTATGCCAGGCTGGGGCGCGAAGTGGGGCTGTCGGAATGGGTGAAGCTCGAGGTCATCGGTGACCCGCGGACGCTGTTCCCCGACAATGTCGCACTTCTTCAGGCCGCCGAGGTGCTCATCAAGGATGGTTTCACCGTGCTGCCGTACACCAACGACGATCCGATCGTCTGCCGGAAGCTCGAAGAGCTGGGGTGTGCTGCCGTCATGCCGCTGGGCGCGCCAATCGGTTCGGGTCTGGGCATTCGCAATAAGACCAACATTCAGATCATTCGCGAGTTCTCGAAGGTACCGGTGATCGTCGATGCCGGTGTCGGCACTGCCTCCGATGCCACCGCGGCCATGGAGCTCGGCGTGGACGCCGTCCTGATGAACACCGGAATCGCCGGGGCGAAGGATCCGGTGGCCATGGCGACGGCGATGAACTACGGAGTTCGTGCCGGACGGCTGGCTTTTCTGGCAGGGCGAATAGAGAAGAAGCTCTATGCCACTGCCTCGAGTCCGCTGACGGGCATGATCGAATAGCGGGTAGAGTGAAATGCGAACAGTGACGCGCGCCATCGTTCGCCCTCCCGGCAGGAATTTCGTCGACGCACTCACCACAGCCTCGCTGGGCGTGCCCGATCTCGCCAAAGCCCGGTTGCAGCATGAGGCCTACTGCGCCGCGCTCGAGTCGTGCGGAGTCCGAGTGATCCGGCTACCGGCCGAGGACGAATTTCCCGACGCAACCTTTGTCGAGGATACAGCCGTGCTGACTCACGCCTCGGCAATTCTCACGAGGCCCGGGGCGGCTTCGCGAGCCGGTGAAGTCGATCGCATTCGTGACGAGGTGAGAGCTCATTACGCCGCCATCGACGAGATGACTGTGCCAGCCACCCTCGATGGCGGCGATGTATGTGAGGCCGATGGCCACTTTCTGATTGGAATCTCAGCGCGAACGAATGAGGAGGGAGCTCGCCAGTTGTCGGAGTTTCTGTCGCGCGAAGGCTATTCTGCGGAATGCGTCGACATCCGGGAGATCCCTGGACTGCTGCACCTCAAGAGTGGATTGAGTTATCTCGGAAACCGCACCTTCATGGCCACTCGCTCACTCGCTGCCAGTGCCGCCCTCCGAAGCTATGAGACGATCGTCCTCGAAGACGACGACTCTTACGCTTCGAACTGCGTCCGTCTCGACGGCTCGCTCCTGCTGCCATCCGGATTTGACAGAGTCGAGAAGGCCGTGCGCGCTTTCGGGTTGCGCATCGTCACGGTCGATACCTCCGAGTTCCAGAAAGTAGATGGTGGCCTGAGCTGCCTGTCGTTACGTTTTTGACGTCAGCAATCATGCTGGCGCTTCCAGAGGGACGCATATGAAAATCCTGACACCGCGCCAGCACGGATATCTCGACTACGTCACAGTCGTCGGCTTCGCCGTGGCGCCAACCGTGCTGGAGCTGCGCGGGCTCTTCGCCAGCATCGCTTACACGCTGGCCATCGTGCACATGTTTCTTACCTTCGTGTCGGCTTTTCCGTTAGGCGTGCTGAAGCTCGTCCCCTTCAAGATCCATGGTCTCATTGAGTTGATCGTGGCCGTCGTCCTGATTGCTCTCCCCTGGATCCTTCACTTCGCCGATACTCCGGTGCCACGCAACTTCTATGTGGGTGCCGGGATCGTGATTTTCATAGTCTGGCTGATTACCTCCTATCGTGAATGATCATGGCTACGAGATCGAGATCTGGTATGAGTGATAGGGTACCGGGATGTTTACAAGGAGTTAGAGAATGACACCCATCGCAATCGCGGCCTCCGTCACCACGGCATTGGTCGCCCTTCTTCACATCTGGTTCATGATTCTCGAGTCCTTCCTCTGGAGCACTCCGCGAGGCATGCGGATTTTCGGGCTGACCCCGGAATCGGCCGCGGCAACGAAGTCACTCGCCGCCAATCAGGGTTTGTACAACGGCTTCCTCGCCGCCGGACTCATATGGAGCCTCTGTCTTACTTCGCCGGCCGGCGTGCGGATCTTCTTTCTCACCTGTGTAATCGTTGCCGGCATTGTCGGCTCCATCACGGCAAAGCGATCGATTCTGTACGTTCAGGCGCTACCGGCCGTGATCGCGCTGGCTCTGTCGCTCGCCGCACGGTATTAGGCGGCGAATCCGATTGTGTGGCACAGGCACTCCTGCCTGTGTGTCCGGCCGTCGAGGCCGAGCTCCCTGCGAATTGACAGGAACGCCGCGGCTCGACGCCGCGCCACACAGGCAAGAGTGCCTGTGCCACACAAGAAGCGAACGAGACCCGTGCCGACAGCACGTGCTTTGCTAGGATGACGAGCGTGCGAAAGTTCTTCTTCGCCTGGCTGCTACTTTGCACTTGCGGCTCTGCCACCGCCGCTGGCCCCGCGTTCGTGCCGAGCGAGAGACAGGTGAAGGCCGCCGATGCCCTCATTCACTCGCAGGAGATCGTGCGAAACCCGCGGAAGCCGGCGGAAAATCGGCTCGAGTACCGTGAGGCTCGTTCCTGCGCCCTCGGGGACGTTACCGGAGACCGGGTCGCCGACCTGGTGATTCAGTACACGCTCGAAGAAGGGAACAACTGG
>DASZZV010000157.1:0-8102 GCA_035544835.1 Thermoanaerobaculia bacterium | reverse complement strand
ACTGCAACGCCGTGAAACCACAATGATGGTTCGTCACGATCAACCCCTGCGGCGAGACGAACGACGCGCTGCAGAAGTCGAGCGACACGATCGCCCCCATCGGATCGCCGGTGAGATCAGCCAGTCTGGCCGGATCGATCTGCAGGCCGGCCTTCTTCAGCTCTCCCGCAATCTGCGGAACTTGTTGGGGCATCCACATCCCTTCGTCGGCGAATGTGGTAACGGCCGCGAGTGCGACGGCCAGAAACAAAAACATTCTGTTCTTCATACCTTCTCCTTGGTCATCATTTTCATGCGTCGCGCCGGCTCTCAATTGAGATGTCATCCCGAGCGGCGTGCGAGGGATCTAATGAGCTCTCGGGGTTCTTGTGTGGCACAGGCACTCTTGCCTGTGTGCCGCGGCGTCGAGCCGCGGCTTTCCTGCTTCAATTCGACAGAAAAGTCGGCCTCGACGGCCGACACACAGGCAAGAGTGCCTGTGCCACACAAGAAGCTAACGTTCATTTCTCATTCCACAGCGTGCCCGCGTCGCTTCAAGACTCGATAGGCTCTCAGTGACTGCTGGTTCCGGGCACACGATCACAACAAGCCCAGAATCGCCTCTCCCGCTGCCCTGGTTCCCAGCGCTCCACCAATGTCCCGGGTTGTCTTTTTCTCCTGGACGGCGCGCGAGACTGCGTCCTCGATCCGTTGCGCTTCTTTCTCGTACCCGAGGTAGTCCAGCATCATGGCCGCGGTGAGCACTGCACCGATGGGGTTGGCCTGGTCCAGGCCGGCGTACTTCGGGGCACTTCCGTGAATAGGCTCGAACAGGGAGACCTGGCCGGGATGAATGTTGCCCGAGGCGGCCATACCGAGTCCGCCCTGCAGTGCGGCGCCCAGATCGGTAACGATGTCTCCGAACATGTTGTTCGTCACGATCACCTCGAACATCTCCGGGGCTCTCACCATCTGCATGGTCAGCGCATCGACGAACATGTGAAAGTGCTCGATGTCCGGATACTCACGCGCTACCTCCTCGAAGGTACGAAACCAGAGGTCGCCGCCAAATCGCATGACGTTGTTCTTGTCGGCCATGCACACCGATTTTCGGCCGGTCTTCTTCGCGAATTCAAAAGCATGACGGATGATCCGTTCCACACCCTTTCGCGTGGAGACGTCTTCCTGAATCGCGATCTCCTCCGACGTCCCTTTCTTGAAGTTACCTCCCATGCCGACATAGGCACCCTCGGTGTTCTCGCGGAAGATGACGAAGTCGATGTCAGTGACCTTCTTTCCCTTCAGCGGGCAGAGCGCTTCATCCATCAGTTTCACCGGCCTGTAATTCACGTACAGGTCGAGCTGAAAACGCATCCCCAGAAGGATATCGGCGGCGTGCTTCATGTCCGGCACCCGCGGATCTCCGAAGGCGCCGAGATACACGGCTGCGTAGTGCTCGCGCAGATCGTCCATTGCCCCGGGCGGCATGGAGATGCCGGTCTCGAGGTAGTTGTCCGCGTTCCAGTCGAAGTGCACAAACTCGAGTCCGAGCTTCGACTCTTCGTTCACCCTGTTCAGAATCCTCATCCCCTCGGCGATCACTTCCGGCCCGATGCCGTCGCCAGGGACTACCGCGATCTTCTTGGTCATAGCGCTCCCGAAAATGCCGCGGCATTATGTCAGGGCGAAAAGCGGTTGTCAGTTAGTTCCTTGCGGGGCGCAGGAGCGGGGTCACATGGCGATCATGTAGCGGCGTGCAGAGCACGCCGACACCCTTCGCGCACGAATGCCGAGGGTATCAGCGGGCTCTGCCCGCCGCTACAGCCTCCCCTACAGCCTCCCTCTACGATCAGACCGAGTGATATGGTCTCGCCGCACTTACGAGCAGCCAGTAACCAGCAACCAATAAACTCATGACAGAACCAACAACACCTCCCCGCCGCCTCATCGTTACTGCCGATGATGTGGGGCTGCATCGAGGGATGACGGCCGGCGCGCTCAAGGCACATCACGACGGAATCGTGACTGCCTGCAGCGTCGTTGCCAACGGGGCAGAGTTGCAGCATGCCGTCGAGGTCTTGAAGGACACTCCTTCGATCGACATAGGGGTTCATCTGACGCTGGTCGAGGAACGGCCATTGACCGATCCGGCGCGGATTCCGTCACTGCTGTCAAACGGGCGATTCCGCAAAGGCTATCGGCAGTTTGCGATGGCCTACTTCGCCCGGCGGGTGAACATCGCCGAGGTGGAGATCGAGCTCCGGGCGCAGATCGAGGAGCTTCTGGCGACGGGTCTGCGCATCGTCCACCTCAACGGGCATCAGCATCTGCACCTGCTTCCGAGAATTTTCGAGAGAGTGCTCAGACTCGCCGAGGAATACAAGATCCCTTACCTCAGAGTGGCCCGCGATTCCTTCACACATGCGAGTACAGTGCGGGGACTCTCGATCGGTGGGTTGAACCACTTCGGACAGAAAGCGAAAAAGCGCACGCCGGACACGATCCTTCAGCCCGACCGAACCATCGGAATCGCCGGTGCTGGACACTGCACCCCAGATCAGCTCGTTCCGTTGTTCGACTTCATCGAGGGGCTGACGGAGCTGGTCTGCCATCCAGGAATCGGCGACGCGGAAATCCGAAAAACGTACAAATGGGGCTACGCCTGGGACGAAGAAACCAGGGCACTATGCGACCGGGGAGTTCGAACGGCCCTTGGTGATCGCGGAGTGGAGCTGGTATCGATCCGCGACCTGGCCCGCAAAACCCCGCCAGCCTGAGGCGTTCCGCTCACTCTGCATTCTGCTTTTTGAATTCAGAGCTCTTCGTTCGGTCGATCGCCCGAACGTTTCGCCGCCGCGGATTTCTCATGTCGCCATACAGCGAAAAGAGCTCCCGGAAGATCTTTAGAATCACTTTCGGCGAGGACAGGGTCGAATGTCCCTGAGTCCGCGGGAAGTAGTCCATACCCAGTTGCTGGATCACGAACCCCAGGTTCTTCGCCTTGACCACCAGCTCGGCGTCAATCAGCGAACCCTCGGATTTCAGCTCGACAGTCTCGAGCAGTTCGCGCCGCATCAGCTTGAATGAAAAGTTGATGTCGCGATGAGGCCACCCGAAGAGAAGCCCGATCAGGGTGTTGTAGGCGTATGAGTAGATCGTCCTCTGAAGCCCTTCCGTGGTGCGATCGTTCCGGTAGGCCGCGACCATGTCGGCGCGGGTGACCTGCATCGCTCGAATGGCAGGGCCGATGGCATGCGGATCGAAAGGAAGATCCGCATCCATATAAAGGACCAGATCTTTGGTTGCGGCGGCGAAGCCGGTGCGGAGGGATCCCCCCAGCTTCCGGTTCTTCTCATGCTGCAGCAGGATGACATTGGAGCAGCGAGCGGCGACTTCGCGGACCAGCTCGGCACTCCGATCGGTGGAGGCGTCGTCCACCACGATGATCTCGTATCCGCTGGTAAACGCCTCCAGCGAGTCGATCGCGGAATCCAACGCGTGGACAATGTTCAACTCTTCGTTGAACATGGGGATTACCATGGAAAGTGAAGGCTTTTTCATGTTTTCAGAAAGTTTACAGCAGTTGATTCAACGAAGCACGGGGTCGATCGTATCCAGTAGTTCTCTAATACGGAGGGTGTGTCATGCGAATTCCTTCAAGCGCCATTCTTCTCGTCCTAACCATCGGAAACGGGTCTCTGCTGGCCGCCGATCGGCCGGTAACCCTCGATGCCGGCCTCGGACAGCTCACTCATCCCATTTCCACGAAGAGTGAGCAGGCGCAGGCGTTTTTCGACCAGGGACTGCGCTATCTGTACGCCTTCAATCACGAGGAGTCGGTGCGGTCGTTCACGAAAGCGGCCGAGCTCGATCCCTCGCTGGCCATGGCGCACTGGGGAATGGCCCTGGCACTCGGCCCGAACATCAATATTGATGTCGATCCCGAACATGAGAAGCAGTCCTACGACGCCATTCAAAAGGCGATTGCTCTTCGCGACCACGCTTCGGCGGAAGAGCGAGACCTGATCGATGCCCTCGCAAAACGCTATTCCAACGACCCGAAAGCCGACCTCAAGAAGCTCGCCGCTGACTATCACGATGCCATGAAGTCGCTCGCGAAAAAATATCCCGACGATCTCGATCTCGTGGTCCTGTACGCCGAGAGCACGATGGATCTCAACCCCTGGAAGTTCTGGGATGCCCAGGGGAAACCGGCGCCCGGAACCGAGGAGATCGTCTCGACACTGGAATCGGTGCTACGCCGCGATCCCAACCACATCGGTGCAAACCACTATTACATTCATGCCGTGGAAGCCTCATCCAATCCCGAGCGAGGACTCATCAGCGCGCAGAGGCTCAAGACTCTGGCCCCGCAAGCTGGGCATCTCGTCCACATGCCGGCGCACATCTACGCGCGAACCGGCGACTTCGAGGAGGCGGCTGCAGCGAACCGTCAGGGAATCAAAGCCGACGAGGAGTACGTAAAGAAAGCAGGCAGCGAGAATCTTTACTCGCTCGTCTACTACACCCATAACTATCAATTTCTTTCCGCAGCGGCGGCGATGGAGGGACGATTCGCCGAGGCGAAGATGGCCGCCGACCAGGTCGCATTGAACATCGGTCCGATGGTTTCGCACATGGCCATGATCGAGGGGATGTCACTGCTGCCCGAGTATGTTCTGCTCAGGTTTCACAAATACCGCGAGGTCCTCCTGCTTCCCGCGCCGGCCGAAGGGCTGCAGGCAAAAGCAGGATGGCGATTCGCCAGGGCCATGGCATTTGCGGGCACCGGTAAAGTCAGCGAGGCGAAGCAGGAGCGGCAGAAGATGAACGAGGTGGTGCAGAAGATTCCTGCCGACGCCCCTTTTCTGCTCAACACAGCAAGGGACATCTTCGCTCTGTCCGACGTGGTCCTTGGGGCTCGGATCGCGGAAGCCGAAAAAAAGCCTGACGCAATCGATCAGTGGAGGCATGCGGTCGAGCTGCAGGACAAGACCAGCTACGACGAGCCCTCGGACTGGTTTTATCCGATCCGTGAGTCACTGGGAGCGGCGCTGTTGCGGGCCGGCCGAACCGAAGATGCCGAGGCGGTTTTTCGTGAGGACCTGAATCGGAATCCGCGAAACGGCCGCAGTCTTTTCGGACTCATGACGGCGTTGGAGCGCCAGGACAAGTCAAGCGGCGTAAGCCAGGTAAAGCGCGAGCTCGGCGAGGCCTGGAAGAACGCCGATACGACGTTGAAGCTGGATGATCTGTAGAAGAGTCTGGGCGGGTCTGCCTTTGCTGTCATCCCGAGCAAGGGCGGAGGGGCGGGAGGGCGAGGGACCTCTCAAGCCGGTACATTTTCGGTTTCAGATTCTGCGCCGCATGAATGGCGAATGTACGAGTTTGCGAGGTCCCTCGCCCCTCCCGCACACCCACGCATGCTCGGGATGACAGCAACGGCAGACCTCTTTTCACCGAGCATCGCGGATCACTTTCCTGATGGCTCGCAATACCAGCTCAGGATCCTGAACGTGAACATTGTGCCCGCAGTTCTCGGCGATCCATTGCTCACCCCGGGATGAGCTCCCCGCGATCTCTCGATGAAGATCGCGCCAGATCGCATCGATGCGTCGCACGTCTGTCCCGAGGGGCGCGTCGCCCCACTTGCGTGTTGCTGTGACAACAACGATCGGCAGCGCGCCGAGCGGCTTGCGCTCTCGAAGAACCTGTGCGCTACTCTCCTCGACCGTGAGCGCCTCATCGTAGGCGATCCCCTGCAGCCGATCGAGATAGCTTTGCTCATAAGCCCAGAACGCGGCTGGGAATCGGCCCGCGGCTTCCTCGTGAGCCGGCTCCAGCAAAACGAGACCGGCGACTTCAGCGGGATATCGGTAGGCGTAGAGCCGCACGTTCAACCCACCGAGTGAGAGGCCGACGAAAACGTAAGGCGGCGGAGCGGGAAGCTGTCCCAACAGGTCGTGCAGCTCGTCGACCATCTGAGAGGAGGTCCGCGGAAGCGGCGAGCGATTGCTGCGACCCGCCCCGGCACGATCGTACGTGACCGTGGTTGCCTCGCGTGAGATCGCTGCGGCCAGGCTACTCCAGTTGTCCGAGGAACCGCCACAACCGGAATCGAAAACCACGGTAGGAGATCCGCTCCCCGATATTTTGGCGAAGAGGCGGAGCCCTCCAACGTCAATGTAGAAATCGTTTGTAGTGGGTCTCGCAAAATCAGTGGTCAATGGAATTCCTGTCGTAATCAATTTGAACCTGTTCCTGGCGCAAATGTGTCATCCCGAGCCGCAGCGAGGGATCTGGGCGGGGGCCCTTCACCCGATTGCGTAACGAACAATCGTCTGACGCCACGAGGGTAAGGCCCCCGCCCAGATCCCTCGCTGCGGCTCGGGATGACACATCAATTGTGCGCCGGGACCGCTGACCTACCAGAGAGCCAGAGCCTTCAGTTCACCAAATCCCCCGGCAGAGTACCGGATTGCTCTTCATGCTCCGCCCCCGAATGGATCTCGGCGACGTTCTGAAACCCTCGGGGAAGCTTCAACCCGCGTTGCGCCCGATGTCCGATGTAGGAATCGAGATCGGATTTCTTCAGATTCGTGTGACGTTTGCCAGAGACGACGATCAGCGTTCCGTCCCGTGGAACGACCGCCGCCCCAATGACTTTCTCGCCGGGCAGCAGCCCTTTGGCCTTGTGAACGTTGATGGTTCGCACTCCCTTTCCTCTACCCATCAGCGGCAGTTCGACTGCGGGAAACAAAAGTAGCTTGCCCTCGCTCGTGGCCGTGGCGACGAGGTCGTTGTCGAGATTTCGTACCCGCTGCGGCACCAGAACGTGCCCGCCGGGATTGACGTTGACGACCGACTTGCCGTTCTTGATTCTGGTCATCATGTCCTCGAGCTTGACGATGAAGCCGTAGCCGTCGTCGGTCGACAGTAGATAGAGCTCGTCGGGGGCACCCATGATGACGGCGACAAAGGTCGCTCCCGGCGGCGGCGCCAGGCTGCTCGATAGCGGCTCGCCATGTCCCTTGGCCGAGGGAAGCGTGTGCGCCGGGATCGAGTAGGTGCGGCCCGTCGAGTCGATGAAGACGGCCAGCTGGTTACTCCGGCCATGCGAGGCGTGAAGAAAGGCGTCTCCCGCTTTGTACTGGAGGGAGCGGGGGTCGAGGTCGTGTCCCTTCCCCGCCCTCACCCATCCCTTCTCGGACAGGATGACCGTGACCTGCTCGGATGGAATGAGGGCCGTCGCTTCAAGCGCCTTTGCTGCCTCGCGAAGGACCAGCGGCGAGCGCCGCGCGTCGCCGAACTCACGTCCGTCGGCCTCGAGCTCTTTTTTGACCAGAGCGCGCAGCCGCGGGTTCGACTTCAACGTCTTCTCGAGCTGCTCGCGCTCCGCGCTGAGCTTGTCCTGTTCGCCGCGAATCTCCATCTCCTCGAGACGATTCAAAAAGCGGAGCTTCAACTCCAGGATTGACTCAGCCTGGACATCGCTCAACGTGAACCTGTTCATCAGCACCGTCTTGGGCTCATCTTCCGTGCGGATGATCCTGATCACCTCGTCGATGTTGAGATAGGCCACGAGGTAGGCTTCAAGGATGTGCAACCGCCGCTCGACCTGGGCGAGACGATGCTCGAGGCGGAGGCGGACCGTAGCGATACGGAACTCCAACCATTCCAGTAGAAGCGACTTGAGGTCGAACAGGCGCGGCCGCCCGTTGAGCGCGATCATGTTCATGTTGATGCGATAGCTGCGCTCCAGGTCGGTGGTGGCAAACAGATGAGCCATCAACTCGTCGGCATCGACGCGGTTGGAGCGCGGGACGATGACGAGGCGGGTCGGATTCTCATGATCCGACTCATCGCGAAGATCGTCGACCATCGGCAACTTCTTAGCCTGCATCTGCGCGGCGATCTGTTGCAGCACTTTGCTTCCCGAGACCTGATACGGGAGGGCGGTGATGACAATGTCGCCGTCTTCGCGCTCAAACCTGGCGCGCATGCGAACCGATCCGAGACCGGTGCGGTACATCTCGCGGATCTCGGCGGGAGCGGTGATGATCTCCGCCTCTGTCGGAAAGTCCGGTCCCTTGACGAAGGTCAACAGGTTGTCGAGATCGATC
>DASZZV010000156.1:0-8182 GCA_035544835.1 Thermoanaerobaculia bacterium | reverse complement strand
CCGTTTCTTGTCGAGCCCCGGAGGGGCGATTGAAGGTCCCTCAATCGCCCCTCCGGGGCTCGACCTTACTTCCGAGACCCGACAAACCCAGCACTTCGTGCTGGGCTATTCTCAAACGCCCCTACGGGGCTAGAGGCTCGTCTTGACCTGCAAGTCCTCTTCGGCCAAAGACTCCTCCAGCAGCATAAATACTGGCAGTTTCTTAGAAGCCGCAGCGAAGGATCTTTGGCGACATGGCAGCGGTGTGAATTGGCGACTTCTTCCCATGTCACCAAAGATCCTTCGGTCGCACTCACTCCCTGCCGGCCCCTTGACGCTCGCGCCCGCTCCCTCAGGATGACAGATCCGGCCGGGGCCTTACGTGCGAGCCGAGGCAACCAGCAGGTACCAACTCACGGACGGATCACCGCCTTCAGATAGTGACCATCGATTCCAGCTGACCCTTCTTCAGTATGAAGACGCTCGCTCCCTTCACGGAGATGATCTTCTTCTGCTTGAAATCGCTGAGCAGACGGGTGACGGTCTCGCGAGTCGTGGCGATCATCTGCGCGATCTCTTCGTGCGTGAGAAGCACCTGCAGGCGGATGCCGGTCGGTGACTCCTCGCCGCTTTGCGCACACCAGTCGAGGAGAAGACGCGCGAGCTTTTCGGAGGTTGTCTGTGCCAGGCCGAGTGATCGGATCTCGCGCTGGGCAGAGCGATACTTTTCGCTCAACTGTTGCGCAGTGTGCATGCATGCCTCGGCGTGTGCGTTGAGGAAACCGATGAAGTCGTCGCGCCTGATGAAATTTACCTGGGAAGGCTCCAGAGTCTCAGCGGAGATCTCATAACTCGTGCCGAGGATTGCCGCGCTCGCGCCGAGAACTTCGCCCGGCTCAGCGATCTTCACGATAAGCGTCTTGCCCTCGGTCGACGACGTCGTCAGCTTGGCCTTTCCGCTGCAGAGGATGAACACGCCGCGAGGTTGTTCTCCCTCGACGAAAAGCACAGCGCCCTTCGGATAAACGCTCGTGAACTTAATGGCATCGAGTGCCGCCATGGTTTGGTCGGACATGTTGCAGAAGAGGCGCTCTTTGCGGACCGTACAGTCCGTGCAATGTTCATGGATGTCGAGATTGTAGGGTGTGGGCATCGGTCCTATCCTCCTGGATGAGACCAAGATGGCATCGAAATCGGTGGCAGGCGCCACCCTAAAGGGTGGGCTGCGTAACATGAACGGGTGGCCTGTGTCACAGCCACGTGTGCGACCCTGTCTTCGATGCGACTGAGACCGCAGTTGAAGTACCCGCTCATCGGGTTTGCGCTCGGAGCCTGTGCACCGCTCGGCGCGCTGCTGATCAGGATAGTCGCCCTCGGTAGCGTTCGCGGGGAGCCCCTTCAGGATCTGAGTGCACACGCCTTCTTCTACCTATATCAGTTGATCGGAACATGTCTCGTTTTCGCGGTGGCGGGCGTCGTGGCTGGCGGCCGGGCCGATCGGCTGTGGAAGGCGGAGGAGTTCTATCACCGCCTGTCCGAACACGATTCGCTCACCGGACTCTACAACGCTCGGGCGCTTACGGACCGTTGCGGCCGAGGAGTCGAACGGGCCGAGCGGTCAGGGGAACCGCTGTCGATGATGTTGATCGATGTCGATCGCCTGAAGGCGCTCAACGACGGATTCGGCCACACCGCCGGCAATGACGCGCTGGTGCATGTCGCCGAGGTGTTGAAGAGTTGTAAGCGGGCTGATGACGCGGCTGCGCGCTGGGGAGGCGATGAGTTCGCGATCCTCCTCGAAGGCGCGAACGCACTCGTCGCCATGCGCGTCGCCGAGGCCATCGTGGCGCAACTTCGAACCACGCCGCTGCGCCTGGCGCGCAAGTCCGTGACCGTGACCGTGACAATCGGCGTTTGTACGATGACGAAGCCTTCAACCGCCGTTGCGCTCTTCGCCGCCGCCGACCGCGCCTTGTACGAGGGAAAAGAGCAGGGACGCGACCGGATCTCGACTGTGTCGCTCGACGAATGACCCGGTGACTCACATCGGCGCCGTGACGTCCATCACTGCTGATTGTGCGCAATCTCATCGAGCACGTCGCGGACAGTCTGTTCTCATCGTTGCCGACGCTCGTTGCGCAGGCCAGCGTCGAAGGCCCGCTGCAAAGGCAGGCGGCCGGCCGGAAGGAGGAAAGAGCGATGGAACAAGAACTGATCACCCGAGAGGGTGCCGTGGCGCGCATCAGGCGGCAGCTCATCGCCATGCAGGAAGAGGGCAAGTCGGTCGGTCTGCCAGATCGCGGCCGACCGAGACATTCTCTGCCGCGGGTTTCATCGCGACACCGACGACGAGTTGCGCTCGCGATACGCTGACCAGATTGACGGCGCTGCCGACATCTCCCGCCAGGAGCTCGAGTCACGCGCCAATGCCTGGCAACTGGAGCGCCAACAAACCGAGAAGACACTCCTCTGCTGTGACGTCCAGTACATGTTCTATGAGAGCTGTCGCGGCTGGGATGACTTCTCGAACGAGGAGTTGTCTCGGTTCTGTCTGGAGCTTCTCGGAGAGCAGGTGCGGGTGTTCGGGAAGAAAGAGCTGGCCGTGCTCTGAGGAGCTATTCGATGTGGCTGCACAAACCGCCGACGAAGCTTTACTGGCGGCGAGGATGGCAGGTCTTTTTTCGGCCGGATCTGGCCACGATCATCTCAATCGTATCCCCCTGGAGGAATGTCCGCTGCTCGATGACGATCCCGGCGCGGCGAAGATGCTCGGCGGTTCTGCGCGTGAAGGATGCTCCATAAGTACGATCGATCCATCCGCTCCAAAGCTTCATCCAGGCTCGACGGAGGGGATTTCGAGAAAGAACGTACTCCAGAAGTACGAGACGTCCGCCAGGCTTCAGCACGCGGCAGATCTCCTGGATGGCACCGGCCTGCATCTCGTCTGGAAGAACGCAGAAGAGAAACGTTGCCACGGCAGCGTCGAAGCTGTGGCTTGCAAACGGGAGCTGCATCGCATCCGCCTGCACGATTGGCGCGCCATCATTCATTCGCAACCGCGCATGCTGCAGCATCTCCATCGAGAGGTCGAATGGGATGACGTGCGCGTCGCCCGGATAGAAAGCCTCGTTGCGTCCAGTGCCGGCTCCGCAATCGAGAATAGACGTCGAGTCGGTTACGCAGCTGAAGACGGCCGCTCGCATCCTTCGATAACGTCCATACTCGAGTGGCAGATCGAGGAGGTCGTACAACGGTGCGATGCGACGATATGTTCGCTGCAGACGATCGCGAGAGTCTCTGGCGCTGGTGACGCGGCGCAACGAGGGAGCTTCCTCCTCGTTGCTCAGGAGACGGCCAACATCAGACCGAATTCTCACACCGTGGGCCCAGGTTCCGAGCAGCGTCATGGCAACATTGTCGACCGCAAGGCCTTTGACCGATGTCGCGGTTATCACGCGACCGTGTGACGTGCAGTCCTGTCCCATCAGGGGTATCCAGCGCCGATGAGAAGCAGGCCTTCAGGCGCCGTGGGATTCCCCCCTGACGCCACACGGCGACCCTCAGGCACGGATCGCCCAACTCCTTCGCGAGGCCGGAGGATGGAGGAGGGTGACTGGCAAAACAGCCTCGGACCACCATGCGATAATTCACTCTGATGGCGATCCAGGCGCGTATTCCCTTCGACTCCATCCCCCTCCTCGCCACGCTCAAAGGCGAAGACCGCGCCGCCGTCGAGCCCCTCTGCCGCATGCGGGGCTACGAAAAGGGCGAGGTAATCTTTCGTGAAGGTGAGGCTGCCGATCGCATCCATTTCATCTACGCAGGCCGCGTGAAGATCGTGAAATCCGCTGGCAGCCGCGACATCATCATCGAGCTGCTTGGCCCGGGCGAACCGGTCGGCGCTGTGGCGGCATTCGAGCGGAAGTCGTTCCCGGCAACGGCCATTGCCATCGAGCCGGCCGGCATCGTCTCCATCCCCGAGCGGGAATTCTTCCAGTTGCTCGAGAACCGGCCGGAGATGACGCGGAGTCTGCTCGGTGGTCTCACCATGCGCCTGATGATGGTGAACAAGCGACTTGCGGACATGACCGGCTCGGTCGAGACGAGGGCAGCTCGGCTTTTCCTGACGCTTGCGGAACGCCTTGGCAACCCGCGCGATGAGGGCGTCTTCATCCCTCTTACGCTTTCGCGTCAGGAACTGGCCGATCTGCTCGGGACGACCCTGGAAACGGCGATTCGGCTCATGAGCCGCTGGCACAAGGAAGAGCTCGTGCACACGGAAAAAGCCGGTTTCGCCATTCCCCATATCGACGCTCTGCGCGAGGTTTCCCAGACGCTTTGATCGAAATGAGCCGGCATCTGACGGAGGTCATGCGAGTGATTCGACGCGGTTGAGTTGGTGGGTGGAGGATCGTGGTGATGTGCTGCCAGTCAAATCTCCCTCGACGAGGCCTATCAAACCGTCGTTTCGTATGACGGATGTCATGGCTGGCCTCTCAGGGGCCCCTTAAGCTCGTCGGTGAATGAAAGGAGAATCAAATGCAAAACACAGACACCGTCGCCGAGCTCGTAATCGCCACTCCTTCCGCCATCCCCGTTCTGGAGCGGTTGCAGATCGACTATTGCTGTCACGGTGGACGTAGCATCACCGAAGCGTGCACCAGCGCGGGAATCACCACGCATGAGCTTCTGAGACTGATCGAGAGCACGCCGCAGTCGCAGGAAACGCAGGTATTGGAGGGGATGTCGCTGGCGGCGATGATGAGCTTCATCGTCGATATTCACCACAGCTTCACCCGGTCTACGCTGGAGACGTTGCAGGGCCTGGCCGTTAAGGTGCGGGACCACCATGGCCCGCGGCACCTGGAGCTCGTAGCGGTGGAGAAGCTGATTCAGGAGATGGCGATCGAGCTGATCCCCCATATGATGAAAGAAGAGCAAGTCCTCTTTCCCTATGTCAAAGCGCTCGAGAGCGCAATTGAACTGGGGTTAGACGCGCCGGTCCCTTTCTTCGGGACAGTCCGCAATCCGATCAAGAAGATGATGCTGGAGCATGAGACGGTCGGAGAGAAGATGGCCGAAGTCCGGGCCCTGACTGGCGACTTCAAGGTCCCTGCCGATGGATGCGCGAGCTACACCGCGCTCTACGACACCCTTTTCGCTCTGGAGCAGGATCTTCATCGCCACATCCATATCGAGAACAACGTGTTGTTTCCGCGTGCTGTGGCGATGGAAGGTGACCGGCAGGCGGCCTTCGTCGGGACGTACGGTGAGCACGTCTGTCAGCATTGACGATGGGCTCCCGATGCGGCCGTGCTGTGGTGACTCAACCTACGGCCGCATCGGAAGCTGTGGGTCGGTTCGTGTGGGCGAGCGCTTGAACTGAAGTGCGCTGATCTAGAAGTCCCGTGGCCGTATCGATGCTGTTGATCTCGTACCCCGCGGCACACTATTCGCAACCCCTGGCTGGCATATGGCCAAACACTCGAGCGACAAGACGACGAGCACCAACACGACCTTCTTCAAAACCGGCGGCCGGCTGGCCGCAACGAAGAAATTCGAGACCCAGGCAGAGGAAAAAGTGTTCATGGATCATCCTCACGGCGAAAAGATGGAAGGGAAAAAAGGGCAGCCAAACTTCATTCCCGGCGAAGCTCCCGTTGGACAGAGGGGTTCGACCAAACCAGCAATGAAGAAATGACGCTCAGTGGTGCTTCTCATCGGCGTCTTCACCTAGGCAGTGCAGGAACTCCGCAGAGTTACATCGAGTGACGCACCTGGGATTTGAGCCGTGGTGACATTCGGCAGTGCGCACGCCGAAAGGTCGTGGCGTAACCTAATATCCCGTTACGCCCTGACCAGCACGGGTTCCGCGATGGACATGGTCCTGACCATTGAGCCCGCCCCGCGTCCCGGTCTCATCGTCACTCATTTCAGCTAAGGGTGCGGGCGTTAGCATGGGGATGCGAGATTTGCCTGCCTCATGTCCCCTGATCGTTAGAGCGTGGTCACTCTCGGCAGCTGGGGAGATGGAACTGGAGAACGTTTGTTCGCGGAGTGGAACGCAGTCTCTTCGTGATTAGTGAGGTCAGTGCATGTGAACGATTTTCTCCCTAAGAGCCTGGAGGTGCTGCGCGGCTACAGCCGAAACGACTTCTTGCGTGATCTGAGCGCTGGCGTGGTCGTCGGGATCGTTGCGCTGCCTCTCGCGCTTGCCTTCGCGATCGCCTCAGGCGTACCTCCAGAGCGCGGGTTGTACACCGCGATCGTCGCGGGTTTCATCATCTCTGCGCTCGGCGGGAGCAGTGTCCAGATCGGCGGGCCGACAGGGGCGTTCGTCGTCATTGTCTACGGGATCGTTACGAAGTACGGTTACCAGGGACTGGTTCTGGCCACTCTTCTCGCCGGTCTGATTCTGATCATCCTCGGGCTCGCGCGGATGGGTTCGCTGATCAGGTTCATCCCGCATCCCCTCGTTACCGGCTTTACCTCGGGGATCGCGGTCATCATCTTCAGCTCGCAGATGAAAGATCTCCTCGGCCTGCACATGGGTTCGTTACCACCGGATTTCATCGAAAAGTGGGTTGCGATTTCGACGCGACTCTCCACGCTCACACCGGCTGCGGTCGGAGTGGCAACGGCGACGTTACTCACGATCATTCTCTGGCCGCGTGCATGGCGACGGATACCGGCACCCTTCGCTGCAATGCTGCTGGCGACGATCGCCGTGCGGCTGCTCGACCTTCCGGTGGAAACGATCGGCAGCAGGTTTGGCGGCGTGCCGTCGAGTCTTCCCTCACCGGGTCTGCCGCCCTTGCAGCTCGACACGCTGCGCCATCTCGTGTCGCCGGCGTTCACCATTGCGCTACTGGCAGCGATCGAGTCCCTGCTCTCCGCGGTGGTTGCTGACGGCATGACGGGTGACCGGCACAACTCCAATGCAGAGCTCATCGCGCAGGGAATTGCGAATATTGCGAGCTCGATCTTCGGCGGCATCCCGGCCACGGGCGCAATCGCCCGCACCGCTACGAATATCAAGGCGGGTGCCCGAACCCCGGTGGCGGGAGTGGTGCACGCACTCACCTTGCTGCTCATCCTCATCTTCGCTGGAAAATGGGCCGCCATGGTGCCGCTGGCGTCGCTCGCAGCGATCCTTGTTGTGGTCGCGTATCACATGAGCGAATGGCGATCATTCGCGTCGCTTCTGCGGGCGCCGCGTGGTGATGTTGTCGTTCTCCTGCTTACGTTCGCCCTGACCATCCTCGTGGACTTGACGATTGCGGTCGAGGTCGGGATCGTCGTTGCGGCGCTGCTGTTCCTTCGCCGAATGACGGACGTGACCACGATGACGCTGATCACCGACGAGGTACGAGCCTTGAACGATCCGGCGGACCTTGGTCTCATGCGGGAACGGCGCGCCGGGCCGAGAATTCCGATACCGCCCGGAGTCGAGATCGTCGACGCGACTGGCCCATTCTTCTTCGCTGTCGCCGAAAAAATCCAGGAGGTTCTCAGCGACATCGGAGGCACGCCACTCGTCTTCATTCTTCGGATGCGGCAGGTTCCGGCGCTCGATGCAACAGGCATGTACGCCCTCGAAACACTCGCGAGAAGGTGCCGCGCGCAGGGCACGACACTGATCCTTTGTGAAATGCAACGAGCGCTGCTGAGGAAGTTCATTCGTGCCCAGAAAGTCAGCGTATTTGGCCGTCAGAATTTCAAGGCGTCGCTCGGTACGGCAGTCGAACGTGCGAAAGCCGTGATCGATGCAGGTGGCGCGGTGACCTAGTGGCGTGTATTGGAGCCGCTAAAGTTGGGGTCAAGTCTGGACGCTAAAGTTGGGGTCAAGTCTGGAAACCCAACTTAACTCTGGCACTCTCGCTGAGGGTTTAGGCTAGAAAGTCACGGCTTGTACCCAGAAGTTCAGGCGCGGTCCGAAGGAGTCTGAAGACCGTCCAGGCGGAAACCTGGAGCCATTGAGCAACCGGTGGGTGAGGGAGTCCGCGGTCAACGATTGCAATCAAGGCGAGCGCTTTAGGCCCGGGACGGCGACTCTTCAGACGGAGTGATTGCTCGGTCTCGCCAAAGCTCCGGCAGACCAGATCGAGTACCGCTTCAAGGGAAGGGCGCACGAGCTGACGTTGGGACTGCGGACGGTGTGGGAGTCGAAGACCAGCACGAATGACAGGCGCGTTAAGTTGGG
>DASZZV010000155.1:0-3398 GCA_035544835.1 Thermoanaerobaculia bacterium | reverse complement strand
ACCGCACCCGGCTGCGAGTAGTACATCTGAACCGTCAGCGTTCGCTTTGCCGACGCGATATCCCTCCAGATCGGCGGATACGTTCCGTCCCCATTGAGAAGAATCTGGACGTTATTGCCAAGTTCGATGTGGGTCTCTGTGAAGAGCTCGATTGTTCGCGGAAAGAAAGGATCACTCACCGACGGAGGACCACCCCTGTCACCTTCCGCGATAACCGCCCTCACCGGCGTTGTCCGCGTCACTGACAACACTCCGATCAGCACGAACACGAAGGCTGTACAGGCGCCCAAAATGATCGCAATGTATTTGACGATGCGCATTCTTCCTCGTGGTCCCTAGTGCGAATCCTGCGTCTCTCTTGCGACGGGCGAAGCTCGGTTCGCTCCTTGCCGGTCACATAGCGTTGCAACACTTTCCCTCGACATGACTTTCGCGGCCCGCCGGCGCCCGGCGAACCGAGCCATCCTGCTCGACCGCTCACTCGAGGCGCTTCCAATCTTCCGGTTGAGCGACTCAGCCGATGAGTCAGCAATAAGCTACTCGCCGGCCAATGGCGGACGTTGGCGCGTGTTGCCGAGTCCCGGTGACCGCCTACCGGGCACCTTCGACCAGGACGTTTACGTCGAAATCCTTCGGCGCTACAGCGAGGCAGGATTCCCGTCGGATGGTACGATCACTTTCACACTTCATGCCTTTCTGCGCTCCATCGGCCGACGTGTGGATGGTCGGACTTACGAGCAGCTTCGCTCAGCCTTCAACCGGCTGGAGCGAACGATGCTCGAATCGGCCGGCGTTTACCTTGCGGCGCGTTCCAACACTACCCTCGACGCACGATTCACGATCCTCAGCTCAGTCGCCATCGAGCGGCGAAGGCTTGCCGACCGCGAGCAGTTCACGTTGTTCCCGGTACTCGCGGCATCGGAGCCCGGTGACGCCCGCATCGTCATCTCGCCGATGCTCCGCGACAACATCACAGCGGGCTACACCGTTAGCCTGTCGTCGCCTCAATACCAGTCACTGAGCAATCCGGTCGCCCGCAGGCTCTATCGCCTCCTCGAGGTCGCCCGTGAATCGGGAACGGTCACCTGGCGTGTAACTCTCGACGAGCTCGCACAGCAGCTCCCGCTCGCACAGCGATATCCGTCGCATCTCCAGCGTGTCCTTCAACCTGCGCATGAAATGCTTCTCGGCGCCGGGCTCGTGCGCAGTGCAACACTCCGTCAGGTCAACCGTGACTGGCTCGTGGACTACGTTCTCGCCGGACGCATTGTCTGAGGCGCGGTGCCTGCAGAAGCCCCATCCGCCCGCCGCTGTCGGAACTCTGCCGATTCCAGAGCGTATGTAGTAGCTTGAGGCGACTCATCTATCACATCCCTATAGAATGTCAAATCCCAGAAGAATTGCCCTGATCGGGCTGGTCCTGGTTCCCTTTCTGGCTGGCGGCTTCGTCGTCCAGCAGCAGGAAGAGCGAGATGGAGCCAGGCTGCTCGATCAGGTCCTCCAGATCGTTTCCGGCCGCTTCGTCGATAGCGTCGGCACTGCTGCTCTATACGAGAAAGCAGCACGCGGACTCGTCCGCGAGCTGAATGATCCTTATTCGGTTCTCCTCTCACCCAAGGAGCTAGCCACCTTCAATGCCCAGACGGGCGGCAAGTATGGAGGTGTCGGTATGGAGATCGGGGAATCTCAGGGTCTTGTTACTGTTCGCCGCGTCTTCCCGCACACGCCTGCAGAAGCAGCAGGCGTAATGGAAGGCGACCGAATCATCACGATCGATACGGCGAACGCCAGGGGTTGGACGACAGCGCAAGCATCTGATGCATTGAAGGGCACGCCTGGAACCAAGGTTTCGGTGAAGTTCCTTCGCGCCGGCGTGGCAGAACCAATACCAGTGACTTTCACCCGAGCTAATGTCCGAATTCCCGCCGTTCCCTTCGCGATCATGCTCGATGGGAACGTCGGCTATATCCCGTTGCAGCAGTTCAACGAGACGGCGACGGATGAGCTCGAGGCCTCCGCCAGGCGACTTATCGGCGAAGGAGCAAAGGGGCTCATCGTGGACCTTCGCGGAAATGGTGGGGGCTATTTGGATCAGTCGGCGAGCGTGGCCAACCTCTTCCTCAACAGAGGCCAGGAAATCTCAAGTGTTCGTGGACGCGGTGGCGACCAGCAGGTCTTCTACGCGACTGATCAGCCGGCTGCTCCGAACATTCCACTTATAGTGCTTACAGACAGCCGTACCGCGTCTGCCTCTGAAATTGTCGCTGGCGCCCTCCAAGATCATGACCGAGCTCTGATCGTTGGCACGACGTCATTCGGCAAGGGACTCGTTCAGACTGTCTATCCGCTCGACGGTGGCTACGCACTCAAGATGACGACGGCTAAATGGTATACGCCGAGCGGCCGTTCCATTCAAAAGGAGCGGAGACTTCTCCCGGACGGCGAGTTCGTCGAGGTCTTGCCGGATTCGATGGAGACTGATTCAGTGCGCAAGTCGCGTCCGAGGTTTAAGTCGGACGCGGGACGAATCGTATACGGAGGAGGAGCAGTCACGCCCGACGTGATAATCCGGCCCGATACACTCACTACAGAGGAGCAAAAGCTGCTCACACTGCTCGCCCCGAAAGCCCAAGTGGTTCAGGCCACCCTCGTTAACTACGCCGTCGAGCACAAGAACAAGGTCCAGCCCGGTTTCGTCGTCACCAGAGCATGGCGGGACGAGTTCTTTGACCGGCTTGTTGCTCAGGGTGTAAAGGTCGACAAGGCGCAGTTCAATGCCGGCGGTGGGGAAATCGACCGCCTCCTCGGCTCGAGCATCACTCGCATCGCTTTCGGTGATTCAACTGAAAAACGCCGGGAAGTTCCGGAAGATGCGCAGCTCCGTCGCGCGCTCGCTATTCTTCGCCAGAGCCAGTCTCAGCGGGACCTCTTTGCTCTCGCTCAACGGCAGAACATGGCGTTGAAGCAGTAGCCTGAACGCATGATGACGCCGCCGTGGAATACCACGGCGGCGTTTTTCTTTGCATATTCACCCCGCTCAACAACTTGGGGATACATATGGCAGGCTTGATCTTTCTCGGCATTGTGGCGCTGGCCGCGCTGATGATCGTCACAAGATCGTTCAAGGTCGTGGGCCAGGCCGAGGTAATGGTCATCGAGCGGCTCGGCCGTTTTCACCGTGTTGCCCGATCCGGACTGAACATCCTCGTGCCTTTCGTCGATGTGCCCCGCGCCATCGATGTCCGCTACTTCGAGTCCGATGTCGGCGGCATCAAGCGAGTTACCGCCGGTCACACGACGCGGATCGATCTCCGTGAGCAGGTGCTCAACTTCCCCAGCCAGCCCGTCATCACCAAAGACAATGTCACGATCGATATCGACGCCGTCATCTACTATCG
>DASZZV010000154.1:0-14382 GCA_035544835.1 Thermoanaerobaculia bacterium | reverse complement strand
TTGCGGTGTGGAGTCTTGGAGCTCTCTTACGATTGTGCGAGGCGCCGAAGGGTCGAGTCCCCCGCCCAGATCCCTCGCTCGACGCTCGGGATGACACCTCCGCAAAGCGGCCTAAATACTGGGAGTTTCTTAGAAGCAAGGCACGACGCTGCGTCGCTGATGAGGGAAAGAAACGTGCTTGTCATCCTGAGCCGCCGCGGCGAAGGATCTCCAGCGGCAGGATCTGAATTCAGATCGCTATATCTTGAGATCCTTCGCTGCGGCTCAGGATGACAAGCTCGGAAAAGCCGCGTAAATACTGGAAGTTTCTTGGAAGCAAGGGCGGGCGGGTGGGAGAGGCGAGGGACCTCGAGGACTAGTACATTTTGAGTTCAGATCACTGCCGCTGGAATCGCGAATTCACTAGCTTGCGAGGTCCCTGGCCCCTCCCACCCACCCGCCCGTGCTCGGGATGACAGCAACGGCAAACCCGCACCACCACAGGAGGCCTTTCTTATCGCCGCACGAGAATGCCGAGCTCGCGAATCTGGTAAGCGAGCGCCTGCCGGGACATGCCGAGTTTCTTCGCGGCCTGGTTCTGGTTTCCGGCAGATTCCGCAAGCGACCTCTCGATGAGGTCACGTCGGAAGCGGACGATTTCTTCGTTGTAGGAGCCGTTCCGGATTCGGAGTCGCGGTGATCCCTGAAGACGCGCCGGGAGATGGTGCACGTCGATATGCCGCGCTTCGGTTCCCGCGAGCGCGACGGCCGCCTTCACGGTGTTCTGCAGCTCACGAACATTTCCGGGCCAGCGGTAGGAGAGCAGCAGCGACTCGGCTTCGTCTGAGAATTTACCCGGCCCACCCCGCAGCGTCTCGCGCTCTTTCTTAAGGAATGCGCGGGCCAGAAGCAGGACGTCACCACCTCGCTCCCGGAGCGGAGGCACAGTCACCTCGACGACATGAATGCGAAAGTAAAGGTCCTGCCGGAACGATCCTTCCTCGACGGCCTGTTCGAGAAGACGATTGGTGGCCGAGACAATCCGAACGTCGGAGTGACGGACATTGGTGTCGCCAACGCGCCGGAACTCCCCCTCCTGAATGAAACGCAGCACTTTGGCCTGTGCCGGCAGGGGAAGCTCACCGATCTCATCGAGAAACAGCGTTCCGCCATCGGTCACCTCAATGAGGCCGGCGCGATCGCGGTCGGCACCGGTGAAGGCACCACGCGCCGTGCCGAAAAGCTCGCTTTCCAGTAGATTCTCGGGGATCGCGGCACAGTTGATGGCCGTGAAGCGCTTGCTCTTTCGTGTCGAATGCAGATGTACCGCGCGCGCCAGCAGTTCCTTACCCGTTCCCGACTCGCCCTCGATGCAGACAGGCGCATCGCTTCTCGCAACGTGCCGGATCCTGTCGGTGAGCTCGCGCATGATCGGTGATTCGCCCAAGACACCTTCGACGCCATGGGAAGGCTGAATCGGTTCCGGCTCCTCGAGGAGACGCTTGAGTCGCTCGTTGGAGGCGCGCATCGCAAATGCCTCGGCCACGGCGTCGCGAACCTGCTGTGGCCACAGAGATGATCCGGCGACGTATAGAAGGCTCCGATCCGAACACTTCGTCCAATCGGCCGCCAGCGAGTCGGCGTGGTCGTTCAGCTCCTCTTCCGGCGACTCATGCGAACCGATCCGCGTCCACCTTCCCAGACGGTTCCGGCTTGCGAACTCCCAATCGACTTCAAAGCTGGCGGGGGCGAATGGATAAGGAGCGGTGACGGCTGCACTGAGAATGCTGATCGCGTATCCGTCATTGCTACCTGCGGGTAGGGGGGCCCCGAGTCCATGTTCGGCGGCGATCCTCTGGAGTTCCGCCGTGATGGCGGGATGCGCTCGCCTCTTCGAAAGAGCAGTCAGCGATCGATGAAGCTGAAGGATGTCACTCATGCGGTCCGCCGTCGGTACGGTTGGCGCAGCGACCGAGCTCGACAACCATTCCCTCTCGAATGCATGGAGGTCGGCATAGAAAGGTCGCGTGAAGACCGGCTCGCAGAGAGGGTCACGCCGAGCCAGTTGCAGCAGATGCCGGTCCTGCAGCTCGCGATTCGCGGTGAGCCCGCGGCTTTTGATCGGCTCGGCGCTACCGAGAATCCACAGGGCTTCGTCGTGGGCCAGCGCCGCTGCCTCGCGGAGGTCGTCGGCCATCGGAACATCCGCCATCGGCTCGATGAGGCGGCGCACGCGCTCGAACTGTCCTCGCCCGAGCTCGAGCTGCGCCGCGGGAACATCCAGTTCTCGAGCCCGTCGAGCGTCATTACGATCGCTGTAGAAACGCCGGAGTCTGGTTAGAATCTGCTCGGCCTGCCCGAATTGCGCGCTGTCGGCACAGAGATATGACAGGGTGAAGAGGATTCCAGCGGCGGCGCGATCACCCTCGGCCTCCTCGACCATGCTCAGGGCGTTTCTGGCTGCGAGTCGCGCCGCATCCCATTCCCCGGCAGTAAAGAGCGAGTAGACGAGGTCGAGTGAGGCATCGATGGCGTCGGGAATCGACCGGGCCGCCTCGACCGCCGCCTGCGCAGAAATAATGGCGGCGTCCGTTTCCGATGCAGCCAGTTGGCGGTAGGTCTCTACACGCAACGCGAGGTACGGCTCCTGGGCCAGATCGCTCAGGTGGCCATGGGCCGGCGCAGACGCAGTATCGAAGGCAAGCAGGCATCGGTGATAGGCAATGCCGGCTCGATGTTGCCGGCTCGTGACATCTCCAATTGCATCGAGAGCCCGCCCGCTCGCCTCATAGTCGCCGCGCAGACGATGAAGCTCCGCTTCGAGCAGATGAGAGTCGATGCAGCGGTAGAGCGGGTCGATACTCATGAGCCGCGACAGCGAGGCCTCGTAGTCACCAGTTCGGCGGTCGAAACGCGCCATCAGAACCTCACCGGTCGGAGAGGGAAGCTCCGCCGCCAGGAGTTTGCCCTCGCGGTACCGGCCGCGACTGAGCAGACCCCGCGCGAACCGCGGCCCGGCCATGGGAAGGAGCGCAATCTGGGCCGTCTGCGCCGCTCCCAGAAGGTTCATCAGCGACTCATCGTCGAGTGATTCCCAGTCGATCCTGTCGAGCAGCGTCTGAGCCCTCGAGGATTGCCCCCAGTTGAGCAGAAGCCTTGCCGCCGAAATCAGGTCACCGCTCTCTTCAAAAATCGGCGCCGCCATTTCCACGAGTGCTCGCGCCGAGTGTTCTGCCAAGGAACGGGCCAGCTGCCGCTGGACCTCCCGACTCACGAAAGTGACTCGGTCACCCGACAGATCGATGATCGATCCGGGGAGTGCGCTCAGCGGAAGGCGGCATCCGATATTGGCCAGAAACCTGGTTGCCACAGGTGTTGCCACCGAGTTGCCCAGAACCGCCAGGGCAGAGAGATACGAGCGCAGCGGCTCCTGCAGCGGAGTGTCAGGCTCTCCCGAGGAGGGAAGCGAACCGTGACGGAGGAAGCGATCGAGATCAGGCGAGGAGAGAAAAACCTCCAGCCATGCTTTCAGGCTCGATGAAGAGAGCTTCGACACGTTCTTCTGCAGAGATCTCAGGTCTCGGACAGTCGGTGAAATCGCAAACAGCCGGCTGTCGACGAGCGAACTTGCCTCCGGCATCAATCCCGACGGCACGAACCAGCTGGCGCGGGCCTCACGAAGTAGATCGAGAAGGTGCCGCGACTGCTCGTCCCACCGATCGAAATGGCTTACCAGAATCAGCAGCGGACTGGTGGCTGATCGCTCCAGCAATTTCTCCACGGTCTGAACGCCGCGATATTGCTCGGGGAAGGCCGAACCGGCCGAGAGAGGAGAAACCGTCTCGCCTCCGAGGAGCAGAGTGTCACGGTCGGTGAGGAGAGACGCGAAGTCGCGGGTCACGGAGAGAGCGAGATCGTCCGCATACTCGAAAACCTGTTTTTCCCGCCCGGCCAGGTCACGCAGCGACTCTGCGCCCGGGGCTAGAACGAGTCCACCTGCCGACAGACGGAACCACTGCAGATCGGCGCGCTCTCCTTCCAGCAGCCTGTGGATCTCACAATAGACCTGCTCCGGGCTGGCCCATCCCATCGACAGCGTCTCCAGCGGCGGCGCCGAAACTGCTTCAGAAAAACCCTCCAGAAGATCGAGCGTCACCACATCCTCGCTCTCGGCTGGCCTGGACGCCGCGATCCGGAGAAGACGGACATCGCTGGCGCGCCGGCTGACGACCCTCCATTCGGCGGGGTCGAACTTCACGTCGCGGACTCCCGCGAAACGCAGGAAACCGAGGTGGGCTGCGTACTGTGCGAGTAGAGACAAGGCGTCTCGAGCCGCCCATTTTCGAGCGTCGAGAGGAACGCCATCGATGGCTAACTCCGGCCCAAAGGCATCACGCCATGGAAGCGTGGAGTGACTCAGCACCGCGATCTGAGCCGGGTCCCATCCGAACGAGCGGAGGGATAGCGTGGTCGCAGAACTGCCGGGAGACATCGACCGGCGCATGGAATCTCCTGTCTGGTTTTGTGAAATTCGGCGGATGGTACCGCGGATTCTGGTCTAACGCGAACCAACCCCTCTCCCTGGGGCTCCCTGGGGAGAGGGGTTGGTACCCACGATCTCAGCATTACGTCCGAACGAAGTCGATGAAGCCGCGGTCGACATCGGTGTCGATCAGCTTCACGCGCACTCTGTCTCCGACATCGAGGTTCTGCTGACCGTGCATGACGCGTCCTTCCACTGGTGGCTTGAAGATGCGGACCCAGGTACCTTTTTCCGAGGCACCGGTGACGATGCCATCGAAGCGTTCGCCCACGCGATTCTCGAGCAGCTGGGCAGCGGCCGACTTTCTGATCTGCCGTTCGACCTTGGCCGCGGCGTCTTCCTGATCGGTGCAGTGCTGGGCCAGTTGCGCCAGTTCGTCGTCGGAGTAGGGAGCGGGCGCTCCTTTGAGCGCGGCCTTGACGATGCGTTGCGTGATGAGATCGGGATAGCGGCGGTTCGGCGCGGTGGAATGCGCATAGTCACGGACAGCCAGTCCGAAGTGACCCGGTCCTTCCTCGTTGGGCCGCTCCAGGACGTATTCTCCGCGTCCCATCAGTTTCACGATCGCCAGCGACAGATCGGGAAAACGGACTTTGTCCTGCTTGCGCTGACGAACGAGAAACTCTTCCAGTGCCTTGGAATCGGGCTCGGAAGGAAGACGGTCGCCGTGTGCTTCGGCCAGCGCTACGATGCGGTTCCAACGTTCCGGTTCGCGTACCACACGGCGGATCGTGGAGTAGGCCTTGTCATGAAGGAAGCGCGCGACTACTCCATTCGCGGCGATCATGAAGTCCTCGATGAGATCGCGAGCATGGTTGCGCGCCTCGATTTCCAGATCGGCTACCTTGCCGTCCTTCATGACCGCTCTCGGCTCGAGAGTCTCGAGCTCCAGGGCCCCGTGCTCGTGACGATTCTCTCGGAGTTGCTGGGCCACCCTGTCCTGCGTACGGAGCTGGTCCTCCATCTTCGTCTCGACGACTTTCGGCGGTGGATCGCTGTGCCCTTCCAGCCAGCCACCAACGCCGCGGTAAGCCAGCTTGGCCTTGTTCCGCACCAGGCCGCGATATACATCCGAGACCGCGAACATTCCATCCTCGGACACAATTACATCGATGACCATGGACAGGCGGTCCTCATTCTCATTGAGGGAGGTCAGGTCGGTCGACAGGCGCTCCGGCAGCATCGAAAAAATGATGCCCGGCGTGTAAACGCTGGTGGTGTTCTTTTCGGCATGCCGATCGACGGCCGACCCTTTTGTGACCAGACAATCGACGTCGGCGATGGCCACGAGGATGCGCACACCGCCGTTCCCTGGCTGCGAGACGGTCAACTGATCGAGGTCGCGTGAGTCGTCGTTGTCAATCGAGCACCAGGGAAGCTCGCGGAGGTCGCGAATGTCTTTGTCGCTTTCCTGGCACGGCCCCTTCAGCGCGGCCGCCTGGCTCAAAGCGTCCTTAGGGAAATCGGGCTCGAGGCCGCGATCGATCATTGCCTGATGCGCGATCTCGCGCAGGTCGTCATGTCCTTCGGTCTGTCGATTCATAGGTGCCAACGGTACAATGTTCATGCCGCCAGATGCCACTTTCTCCGCGGCTTCGCCCGCTCCTTCACAAACCTCGGAGGTCTCATGACGCGCGGTGTTCTGATTCTGTCTCTTTCTCTCGTCACGACCGGAGCATGTTCGACGAGCTCCGCTCCGCCGGCTGCCCCTCAGGCTCCTTCTCAAACCGCCGCGCCTGAAGCATCCTCTCCCCAGCCGATGGCACCGCCGAAGATCAGCTATCCCCAGCCTCCCCGTGGAGACGTCGTCGACGATTACTTCGGAACGAAGATCGCTGACCCTTTCCGCACGCTCGAAACCCCCGACGATCCTGCCACCATCTCGTGGAGCAATGCCCAGAACGCGCTCACACGCACCTATCTCGATCGTCCCGAGCGCGAGGTGCTGAAGAAGCGAATCACGGAGCTCTTCAACTATCCGCGCACCAGCTCTCCCTTCCGAAAAGGTCCCTGGTACTTCTTCACGCACAACGACGGACTGCAGAACCAGGCCCCGCTCTATGTGATGAAGGGACTCGACGGAGAGCGACGCCTCCTGCTCGATCCGAACACGCTCGCCGCTGACGGCACGGCCGCGCTCATCAGCTACTCTCCATCGGAAAACGGCGCGCTACTCGGTTACTCGATCTCTCGCAGTGGAAGCGACCGGCAGGAGGTCTACGTCCGAGATGTCGTCACCGGCAAAGACCTCGGCGACAAGCTGGAGTGGGCAAAGTTCACCGACATCACCTGGACTCACGACGGCAAGGGCTTCTATTACGAGCGTTATGCGGTGCCGGGCACAGTGCCGGCTGGTGATGAGCACTATTTTCCGAAGCTCTATTACCATCGCATCGGAAGTCCGCAGAGCGCCGACCGATTCGTGTTGGATCGCGCTTCTGACAAGGAAGCCAGCCTCACTGTCTCGACGTCAGAAGACGGGCGCTACCTCATCCTCGTGGTGAATCGCGGCACGGCACCGGAATCAGAAGTCTTCGTCGCTGACCTCCACCAGAAGATTGAGAAGTTCGCGCCGCTCTTCACGGGATTCAAGAACACGTACACCCCGCTGGAGATGATCGGAAAGAAGATGTTCCTGCAAACCGATGCCGGGGCACCGAACGGCAAGATCATCTCCGTCGACATCGACAAGCCGGGCGCCGTGACCACGGTCGTGCCCGAGTCCAAGGACGCCCTTAGCTCGGCGAGCCTGTTCGATCGCAAGCTCGTCGTCCATTACCTGCACAACGCCAGTGCGCTGCTAAAGGTGTTCGGCCTGGACGGGAAAGAAATTCGCGCCATCGAGCTTCCTGATATCGGCGAGATCACTGACCTCCGCGGAGATCGCGATCAGCACGATATGTTTTTCGGATTCCAGTCGTTTCTCTATGCACCATCCGTCTATCGTTTCGATCTGGAAGCGAACAAGCTCTCCGAGTTCGAGAAAAGCGGATCGAGCTTCGACCGCTCCGGCTTCGAGACCGAGCAGGTCTGGTACCCATCGAAGGACGGCACGAAGGTGTCAATGTTCCTCGTTCACAAGCGGGGACTGGAAAAGAACGGCAATAACCCGATTCTGATTTATGGCTACGGCGGTTTCGATATCAGCGAAACGCCGGCTTTCAGCGCCTCCAACATCGCTTTCATCGAGCGCGGTGGCGTCTACGCGCTGGCTAACCTTCGCGGCGGATCCGAATACGGCGAGGCCTGGCATCAGGCCGGAATGCTGGAAAAGAAACAGAACGTCTTCGATGACTTCATCGCCGCGGCCGAATGGCTGATCGCCAACAAGTACACGCGGCGCGAGCGCCTGGCGATTCGCGGTGGCAGCAACGGCGGTTTGCTCGTCGCTGCCGTCGAGGTGCAACGTCCCGATCTGTTTGGTGCCGTGGTCTGCCAGGTGCCGGTCATCGATATGTTCCGCTATCAGCGCTTCACGCTCGGCCGGCTCTGGGCGGTCGAGTACGGCACCTCTGAAGACCCACAGCAGTTCGCGTTTCTCCTCAAATACTCCCCGCTGCATAACGTGAAGGACGGAGTTGCTTACCCGGCCACGCTCATCACTACAGCCGACACCGACGATCGCGTGGCTCCCGGCCACGCCAAGAAGTTCGGAGCGCGAATGCAGGAAGCACAGGGTGGTCCCGAGCCGATCCTGCTTCGTGTGGAAACCAAGGCCGGTCATGGCGGCGGCAAGCCCACCTCGAAGATCATCGACGAGGCCGCCGACATCTGGACGTTCGTGATGTGGAAGTTGGGGATGTTCTAGGGAGGGCAGATGGAGAAGAAGGCAGCTGCTAGCTACTAGCTGCTAGCTGGAAGAGGCTAAAAGCCAGAAGCTGGAAGCCAGAAGCCAGAAGCTAGAAGCTAGAAGCTAGAAGCTGCCTCTCCCATCGTTCACCGTCCGTTCACAGCATCTGAAATCTGCGCCTGCTCGGGTCCCGTTGGAACAGTCATGAGAAAAATGCTGCTGGCTCTCGCTTTCCTCGCCTCTCCACTTCTCGCACAAGACAAACCGTTTCAGGAAAAAGCAAACGTCAACCTCGTGCTCCTCGACGTCACGGTGACTGACAAGTCAGGCCACCAGATCCTCGGGCTGACGAAGGACGACTTCGTGGTGCGCGAGAACGGGACCTCGAGGAGCGTCGATTCGGCCGATTACTTCACCAATCGCCGGCTTCTCACGTCGACTGAGGAAAATGCACCCTTTCCCGTGGAGCGTGTCCGGCAGGAGCGCTACTTCGTAATTCTCTTTCAAAGCGTCCCCGATCCCGAGTTCCAGCGGCGATTCCGCTCCGACCTGCAACAGGCCAAGAGAGCAGCTGCGGAATTCATCGACAAGAAGATGCTTCCTGAGGATCGCGTGGCCGTGCTCGGCTATGACTTCCGCCTGAAGGTCTTCTCCGACTTCACGGCCGACAAGGCTCAGCTGAGGTCGTCACTCGATGATGCCGTCTCCTACTCACTCGGACTCAAGGACGTCCCGGCCAACGCCGGCGACGTGTCGATCCTGCGCAACATCGACCGAAAGAAGATGATCGACGGCACTGGTCGGATCTACGACGGCCTCCGCCTCCTTGGTGACGCTCTTCGGCCGATTCCGGCCCGGAAAGTTCTTATTCTTTTTTCTCCCGGCATCGGTGAGCCGAGCAGCTTCAGTAACGACATCGCCGAGCCGGAAGAGTTGCGCTATCGGCCGATGGTGGAGGCGCTGAACAGCGCCGACGTGACCGTCTTTCCCATTCACTACCTTCGCGATGTCCAGTTTCATGCCACGGAAAACACGTTGTCGCGCCTGGCATCGGAAACAGGCGGCGAGTTTTTTCATCAGGTGGTCAGCTTCTCGACTCCCTTGAAGCGCATCGAGAACGCCAGCAGCGGCTACTACCTGCTCAGCTACTACACCGATCGCTCCAACGCCGGCCGCTTCGTGCCGGTCGATGTGAAGTTGAAGAACCCCGAGTTCCGCGTGCAGGCGCGGGCGGGCTACGGCGGGTCGGCGCAGTAGAACCGAGGGGTGCGGGCGCCTCGCCCGCACTGACTAACAACTGACACCAGAACAGTGGAACCTGCGTCAGTCCATCAGTGCGGGCGAGGCGCCCGCACCCCTCGGTGTCTGCCTTCCTAAAGTCTCAGCCCTCGAGGCGTTCTTTTGCCTTCTCGACCGGTTCTTCTGCTGCCGCTACGGAGCGTCTGACGTCGTCGCCCGTCGGTGGCGTCGGATCATCATCTGGCGGGCGGACCCGTCGTCGTCCGACTAGCCCGAGGAGCACTTCGCGCTCTCCCGCCGAGAAGAAGTTCGTCACGAACAATGCCGTCACTGCCACGAGGAGAAGGCTGCTACGGAGCATCAGTAGCGGCAGATATCCGTTCAGCAGCTGAGTAAGCGTTACGGCCCGCTCGATCGAGAAGGTCACACCCACGATTGTTACCAGCGTCATGATGCGTGGCCAGTCATAGGCCACCGGGTAAACCTTCTGGGATTGCCAGTAAAGCGTCAGCGCCATGGCGATGTAGGCGAACAGCGTGGCCAGAGCTGCGCCCATGATCCCTCCGATCAACCCCTGCCGTGGAACCAGAATCAGGTTGGCGACGATGTTGACCAGCGCCCCTAACAGAGTAATGAAGGGGAGCACCCGGTTCCGCTCCTTGACGTAGATTCCGGCGATGAAATTCGTATAGGCGCCCTGGAAGATGTAGGCCAGCAGCACGACCGGGATGATGCGCATGCCGACCTGGTACTGCTGCTTGAGCAACTGCCGGTGCAGAACCGGTGTGGTCAGAAGATAGGGAAGGAAGAACGAGAGAGCGAGAAAGGACATGAGCGCGATCAGCATGAAATAGGTGAAGACACGCGAAAAAATGATGCGGGCGCGGGCGTCATCGGTTTTTGCCTGACGCAGAAAGAAAGGCCGCCAGGCGTACTCGAAGAGGCTGACGAACACCATCATGATGAAGCCCATGCGGTAGTTGGCCTGATAGATCCCCAGCATGGCCAGCCCAAGATAGGTCTGAACGATGGGACGATCGATGACCTGCACCATCATGGCCCCGAGATTCGCCGGAACGTTGGTGAGACCGAAGGGGAGCATCTTGTCGAGGATGTGCCTGCGGATCTTGAGCTCGAGCCGCTTGAGCACGGTCGGGACGAGCATGAGGACAACCAGAAGCGACGCTCCGAGGTTGGCCAGGAAGATTCCCTCCACACCCCAGTGAAAACCGAGGATGAAGAGAAAGTTGAGCGCCAGGGTAACCACGATGTTGAGCAGTTTGAGAAAGGCGAAGAACTTTGCCTTCTGCTCGATGCGAAGCACGGCGAAGGGAATGACCGCCAGTGAGTCCAGCAGGACGATGAACGCACCATAGCGGATGATCCGGGTGAGCATCGGAACCATCGGTGCGATATTGCCCCTGGGATCGTGGAATGCGGGATAAACCAGGAGCCGCGAGCAGGCCAGGATCAGAATCGCAAAGGTGACGCCGACAATGAAGACGACCCAGAAGGGTGTGCTGAAGAGTGCCCGTTCCTCGCTCTGGCTGCGCTGTTCCTTCTCTCCTTTGGACGCGTAGCGGAAGTAGGCAGCCTCGAGACCGAGTGTGAAGAGGATGTTGAAGAAGCTCAGGTATGTGTAGAGCGAGGTGGAGATCCCATACTCGGAAGCGTTCCGCAGAACGTTGACGTAAAAGGGAACGAGCAGGAAATTGAGAAAACGTCCTATGACTGTGCTGGCGCCATAGATAATCGTTTCTCTGGAGAGACTCTTCAGTTGTTCGCGCATGTGCTGGAGGGAAGGCTACACCCAGGCGGAATTGAAAATTGAAAATTGAAAATTGAAAAAGGGAAGAGAGCCGGTACTGAACCTGCCATTTCAAGGATCGTTCCGCATGCGCGGAGCCTCTAGAATAGGATGCTGATGACCGACCAGACAGAGCGTGCCGAGGTGACCGTTCTCCGCTTTACAGTGGAGCCGGACACGCTCTCGATTCTCATCGCGCGCTGTGAGCGGTGTGGAGCGGAGTTGAGGTCGATTTTCCCCTCCAACCGACGTTTCACGGACGACTTTCGCGCCAAGGTCCGTGCTCATTGCGAGCAGGAGCATGCCGCAAAGGGCCGCCCGATGTTTGCGTGGCACGATTGCGGGTCGGTTCTGGAGGTCTCATACTGATGGCGTTGCCCAATGCTTCATAGGAACGACTGCAGGGGTTGATATCCGATGACCGATACCAAGAGAGTTTTGATCGTCGAAGATTATGACCCAATCCGCACCCTGATCGCGATCGCTCTCAGAAGACGAAATATCGAGGTCGATGAAGCCAGGAACGGCCGCGAGGCCATTGAGAAATTGCGGACCATCACATACGACGCGGCGGTACTCGACCTGATGATGCCCGATGCCAACGGATCGGAGGTCCTGCGCTTCATCGAGCAACTGGATGCCGAAGTGCCGTGCGTGGTGATCTCGGCGGCATCGGAGGCGACCATCAATCGTGCCAAAGAAAGCAGAGTCGTGCATTGCGCCTTGCGCAAGCCGTTCGATATCGATGAATTGAGTCAGGCCGTGGAGACCTGTCTGCTGATTCCTTGAAAAATTGGTCGGGGCAAGAGGACTTGAACTTTTTGCGTCCCAGTTAAATCAGTAAGTTACTGATTCTAATAAGCTCTAGAACCGCGCAAACCGCTCAAATAGTCCAGTCTAAGTACACACGAAGTACACGGACTTACTTGGACTTCTCCAGCTTGCTCACGCGGGCTGCTAAATCACCCGTATGCTCACGCAGGCTTTTAATCTGGTCGATCAGCACATCCACCTTCTTGCCATAGAACTCATCTACTTTCTTCAGTTCCGAAGCATAGTGCCGATCTATTTTGTCGATGTTCGCCGCCAGCTCTTCAATCGTCATTCGTCATCCTCACTGCCCATTCTTCAACACTTCAATCTTTTCGATGACAGCGCCCTTCATCTCACCAGGAGTCCGCTTCATCTTGACCTCGATCTGATCGCCCACATCCAATTGATTCAGGTGGTAGTACGCCCCCTGATACACGATAGGCGGATCATTCATCAGCATCTGGTCGAGTGCAAGGCGGAAGACCTTCCCCTCTGACTTCACGCAGAGCGGCTGCCGATCCATGCTGTACCCAGACCCATCTCTGCGGCTCGGAGCAATACCGCCCTTGCAGACCGTCACCGTACCGGTGATGACCCCTACATCAGCATCGACTTCCTCAAGCACCGGCTGTGATGCCTCTGGCTTCGATTCTTTGACACCCGGAACACGCTTGGAGGCTTCCTCGGCTTCCCTTGCCTCTAGTCTCTCCCTGCGGCTCGGTTGCTTCGGGACAACGACACCTTCGGGATACCACGCCTTCACCTGCCCATTCACTTCGACATCCAACGTGTTGTGATAACGAATCCGACGAATAGTATGGAAGTTCTCATTACCTACCGTCACCGGCTCGGTAAAGAGACCATCGCGCTCTTTGTAGTACCGCTCACTCATGATCTTTTCATGCCCTCGATTGGGGTAGAAGTCCGCGCCAAGCGCTATCGAACCATCCGGCAAGTCATACCACTCGCTCCACTCACCTGGCTTCAAGATGAAGGTGCCGATCGGCCCTATCTGATACTTTGGCTGGCTTTGGGGTACATTCGCGCCGAAAGTAATCACGGGGCCAGGCACTTCCTGAACTGGCTCACTCGCCCGCCGAATATCATTCCTCATCAGCGAAACAAAACACCCTACGACACCAATCACGACCGAACCGAGCACCACCCACAGCAGCCAGTCTTTGACCCTCTGTTGGGCGCTCACCCGGACAATCCGCATAAACGAAAATGCTATCATGGGCTCGCTCAAAGTGAGCTTGTGCTACCAGGCTTTGTGTCGGGATACCTGGGAACCAACTCCCCGAAAGAGGAGTTGGAAGATGGACGAAAAAACATCTATCGACACGAAACACTGCTACACGATTAAGGAACTTGCGTACCTCTGGAACCTATCGGAAGAATCAATCGTGAGACTCTTTGAAGATGAACCAGGCGTTTTGATCTTTAGGATACAAAACACTGGGCGAAGAGCTTACAGGAGCTTCCGCATACCAGCGGTGATCGTTCAAAGAGTTCGGGATCGTATGACGGTGTAGTCCCCACAGACGTACCCCCGCAGGTACTTGCGCGGGTACATATTGGATACGTCAGCCACTTGACGTATCCGCTTGAAAAGCCTAGTGTTATCGCCTGCCGACTGCTTCGCCAGCCGTCCCCTTCCTATCGGAGGGCAAGTCTGTCCTTCGTCACTAACTGTTCCTCATCATTCTCATGACCGCCAGGCTTGCCCTCCGAGAGGGACGCTTGGCACACCTGATACGGGTACTCCGTCACGTCGCCTCCCCCCCGTTGCCACTCTTCACTCGCTAACGCTCGTTCAGGGTGGCAACTGCGCGTCCCCCCCCGACCCTCCAAAATCTTTTGCGACAGGCCACTGATGACTTACTTTGTCATACTGATGTTCATAATCGCGGTAAGTGCTTACGCGTTTTGGAAGTACCAGCAGGACCTCATCGTCATGGTTCCGACTGGTTCAGTGGGCTGGGACGGTGAGGAACTCTATCCCGCTGGCACTTACCAAACTCCTTATCAGGTTCAAATCATAAACATCGAAGATCGCATCACGACGTTTGGCGTAGATGTTCTCGGAACAGTTTCGATCATCGACACTGATACGAATGAATCCGGTTGGGATTCGTCTTCCGGCGAAACGCCGACCGGACCAGTTTCCTCAAATCGGAACTTCGGCAAAAACATTTCTCAATCCACCAA
>DASZZV010000153.1:0-8000 GCA_035544835.1 Thermoanaerobaculia bacterium | reverse complement strand
TCGATCGCGACTTCGTCTACTGGGTATCGTACGGAACTCCCGCCACCGATTTTAAAGCGCACTCCGATGGCAGGGTCGAGCGCGTTACGAAGGACGGCTCGCGACGCGAGACACTCGCTTCAGGACTGTCGGGGCCGTACGGGCTCGCCCTTGACGAGCAATTCGTCTACTTCAGCGAGACCGGATTGGCCATTGGCAATCGCAGCGCCGGCGTGCGGCGCATATCAAAGAGTGTCGGTAGCATCGTCCACCTGTACGAAGGCGGCGTGGGGAGAGTGGTCGTCACCGACAGCGAGCTCTTTCTTCTCACCGAGAACTACGATCGCTTGAAGACTGAAATTCGTCGTATGCCGAAGAGCGGCGGAACGGCGCGCCGCATCGTCGACGACCGGCTGGTGATTCACTCCAACATGGTTGTTTTCGACAAACGCCTCTACTACACCACGATTCAGAGACTGGGCGCTATCGCCTCGGTGACACTTGATGGCCGTGCTCGCGTGGTGCACCTGGATGCGGGAATCAACTCCGACAACTTTCTCGTAGACGGTTGCGCGATCTACGTCGCCACGCCCGTCCAGTACCTCTGGAGAATTGCACGATGAGCGTGACCGGACTGACGGCGTTCGCGGTACAGGACGCGCAGCTGCGCCTCCCTACGCGGTGCACACTGCGTTAGAGCCGGGAGGGGGAGGATGAAAGAATCGACGTATCGTAAATCTCTGCATAAGAAAAGGCCGCCCGAGGGCGGCCTTTTCATGAAACATGAGATTGAAAGCTACTGTACCGGATTTCCGTCGGCGTCGATCACGTGGATCTCACCGAGGTTGAGCTCGCGGATGCCGGGCTCGATTTTCTCGCGGTCGCCGACGACCACCCAGACCAGCTTGTCGGGGTGAATGACCATCGTCGCGGCGGTGTTGACGTCCTTCTCGCCGAGGGCCTTGATCTTGCCGGCGTAGGTCTCGTAGTAGTTCTGGGGAAGACCGTAGTGGACGATGTCGGTAATGGCGCCGCTGCGGCAGCGGGCGTGTGGTGAGACTGGGATTTCGCTTTTGGTGCCGTGGCCCCGAACGAAACCGTAGTCGTGAGTAGCAGGGCCGCCGTCAGATGGCGCGCTCTGGAATGCTCCATAGAACCTCCGTTGCCGTTAGTTGTGGACGGAATGCAGCGAGCGATTATACGAACCACGGGGCAGATTGTTTCAGGGGGATGGGACCGGGGGAATTGAAAATTGGAAATTGGAAATTGAAAAAGAGAAGAAATGGCGAAGCGCGTTTTCTCTTCCCTCTCCCCGGCGGGGAGAGGGTGGCGCCGCAGCGCCGGGTGAGGGGCCGAACGTATAGCTGCTTGAGCTTGAAACAAGGGAACGGAAGCTTCACGCTAACGTGCCCTCGCACGTAATGGCGAGACTGTTACGCCCCTCACCCGCGGCTGCGGCCGCACCCTCTCCCCGCGGCGGGGAGAGGGGAGAGGGCCGGCAACTCTGTTTATTAACTCTCAATTCACGATTCAGCCCTACCATAGTGTGGGAGGCTACCCATGCGTCTGCGCACCTTCACTCTGCCCGAGATCGGCTTTGTCGTCGCCACCCGCGGCATACTGGGATTCGGAGTCGGATTGCTTCTGTCGGAGTATCTGAGTCCTCGCCGGCGCCGAGGGCTGGCCTGGACCGCGGCGGCGATCGGTGTTCTAACGACGATCCCCGCGGCGATGATCGTGTTGGACGACGAGCGCATCGTTGAAGTAATTGAGAATTGAATCTTCGTGGCGATGGGTGACGTTCGCGCAAAACGCGCGATTGCCCTCACCCGGCCTCACGGCCACCCTCTCCCTCGGGAGAGGGCTTGGTCGCTATCGCGGGCCGCGTTTTTCAATTTTCAATTTTCAATTTTCAATTCTGCGAAGCAGTTCCCTACTTTCCGCGCAGATTGCGCAGGTCAGCGCCCCTGCAGGTTGGGGTGAGCGCCGAGCGGGTGGGGTGGGAGCCGTGGAGCGTCGAGCGATGGCGGCCTTGCCCGACGCTCCACGGAAGAGAGGGAAACTACTGCAGTACGACGATCACGACGCGACGATTCTCGGTGCGGCCTTTCCGTGACTTGTTCGACGCCACCGGGACCGTGTCGCCATAAGAGATGGTCGACATGCGCACCAGGGGCAACTGGTGCTGACGGGAGAGGTAACGGCGTACAGACTCGGCGCGCGATTCGCCCAGTGCGTCGTTGTACTTCTTGCTGCCCACATCATCGGTATGACCCTGAATCTCCAGGTAGACGCCTTTGCCTACCTCTTTGACCTTGGCGGCAAACTCGTCGAGCGCTTTCTCCGAGGCTTTGGAGAGATCAGACGAGCCTGTCTTGAAGCGAATCCGATCTTCCTTGAACGTCTGCTCGAAAACGACCTTTCCTTCGGCCAGAACTCCCGCTTCCTGAGCTCGTTTGAGCGCATCAGCGGCCGTCTGTCCGTACTTCTCGATCAATTCGTCCTGCTTTCGATTCTTTTCCTGGATCTCTTCGATCTGTCCTTCGACAGACTCGACTTTCTTGTCGGTCTGGCTCTGGGCATCCGCGATTTTCTTGTCCACAGCCTTGTTGGTGGCGCATCCACCGAGGGCCAGTGCAACCACCGCGATTCCAACCAGGGGATTCGTAAACACACGTCTCATCACATACACCTCATTAATGGTTTGTCTGTCCGGGAAGGGAGCGACTGTACCCATTCTGGCGGTCGAAAGCCAGAACACGCCCTGCCACTACCGACCTCGGCGTTTCGAGCCTTCGAGGGGAGGCTCCGTCCCTTTGTAACCACTTCTTACACGAATTATTTTCACGCGTCGAGGGACTGCGACTGTAAATGGACGGTATCGCACTTCCCCCTTTCCCGTCGGGGTGAAGCCAATGGAATACTGAGTGCGAAGGTCCTTCTCGATGAGGTCGATGGACTCGCGAAGCTTCTGGGGCTCTGTTGCCATCACGAGCCGGCCGCCGGAAACCCGGGCCACGAAGTCGAGAATCTCGACATCCGACATCGTCTCCGACGCCGTCGGAGACGCGTTTTTGGGACGGGCCTGAAGGCGAAGCCCGAGAGGATAGACAGGAACGTTCACCCCCTCCAGCAGCTTTGCGAGCTCAGTGCGGGTGACCGTCGAGGCGTTGTCGAGACCATCCGTGAGGAGAATGATGGCACGGCTGCCGTTGTGCCCGAGGAGACTCTTGTCGGGCATTTCGGCCAGGGCGTCGAAGAAGGCCGTCTTTCCGAACGGCTGGACCTGATTGACTGCTTTCAGAATCAGTTGCTTCTCTTCCGTAAACGGGACTCGTTCGGCGACCAGCCCGCGAGCGAAGAGATACAACGCGAAATCATCTCCCGGCCGGCCCTTCGCCAGCAGCTCGGCGATGGCGGCGCGAGCACCACCCATCTTTCCCGCCAGCCCCATCGACCCCGAAGTATCAAGAAGGATCGTGAAGGAAATCGGCGCGTTGTCGAGACGATCGAAGAGATCGGTAGCGATCGTCTTTCCCTCGCTGCGAAGATGAACTTCCTTTTTCTGGAGGTCCTGAATAGGTCGCCCTTTCTGATCGAGAGCGGCGAAAGAGACGAGGACGTAGCCGACGGAGATCGACGTGCCGAAGGTCTGCGGGTCCGGCGGTGTCTGGGCTTGCAGTGTGCCGCTCAACAGCAGCGCGGTCACCAGCAACGTACCGATTCCCCTCCTCAGCATGACTATTTCCATTGGAAGATCCTTAAGGCGATGACGAAACAGACGACACCCCAGGCCGTGAGGATGAGCAGCTCCGGGCCGATCGCCGCCAGCGACCGGCCCTCGGTCATGACGCCGCGAAGCGCGTCGTTGAGGGCGGTCAGAGGAAGCGCTTTGATGAAAGGCTGCGCGTAGTCCGGGAAGCGAGCGGAGGAGAAGAAGACGCCAGAGAGAAGCCACATCGGCATCATCACGAAGTTCATCAGACCGCTGACCCCTTCGATGGTCTGGACCCGAGAGGCGACCAGCAGCCCCAGTCCGGCGAAGGCAGCAGCACCCACGAGACAGACGATACCGAGAACGATGAGCGAGCCGTGAACACTCACATCGAAGACAAGCCAGCCGAAAGCGACCAGAGTCACGACCTCGAGAACGAGAAAAAGAAGGCGGGCTAGCATCTGGGCAATCATGTAGTGGCTTCTGCGCATCGGCGTGGCGATCAGACGCTTGAGAAGCTTCTGCGACCGGGCTGTGACGATGGAGAAACCCACGCCCCACATACCCGTTCCCATCAGGTTCATGCCCAGCAGTCCGGGGACGAGAAAATCGATGTAGCGAGAGCCCTTTTCTGTGACGTGCTTCTCAGAGGTCGGTCGAACGCTCTTGCGACCCGCTGCCGTCTGAATTGCCTCATCGGCCTCGAGGCGCGCGATGCGTGCGTCCGGTCTCGTGGGATCGAATCGATAGACGATCTGCGGTCCGGGCTCGACGAGGAGCGAGATCTTTCCCGTTCGAAGGGCGTCGGCACCCTCGGCTGCCGAGTAGGCACGCGCCAGGAGAGCAGGGGAGCCGCTGACCGCCTTCATGAGTTGATCGGACCCACTTCCGGTGAGGATTCCGATCGGCGTCCGGTCGGGTGCTTTTTCGCGAAAGGCGAAGCCGAGGGCCAGTGCCAAGAGGAGCGGGAAGGCGAAAACCCAGAAGACCGCCTCGGGCTGCCTGATGAACTCGCGCGTACGTGCCAGAGTCAGCTCGACAAGCGGTGACCTCGAGTGCTCAGGCATCGCGAAGATCCCGTCCGGTTAGCGACACGAAGAGGTCCTCGAGCGTGGCGCGATGTGTCGACAGTGAGATCAACTTACTTCCTTGTGCTTCGATCACGGCGAGCAATCGTGGGACGCTCTGAGCGAGCGAATCGACGTGGATGAGCCAGGCATCTCCCCGTCTCCTGTGCTCGTGGATTCCGTTGATACCCAGAAGCTGCGGCTCGGTGAGCAGTGGCTCTGAGGTGAACTCGACGACGTTTGCGCCCTGGAGCGATCCGATCAGCTCGTTCGGTGTGCCCAGGGAGATGAGCTTCCCATGATCGACGATGGCCACGCGGTCGCAAAGGCGCTCGGCCTCGTCCATGTAATGGGTGGTCAGCAGAATCGATCCGCCGTTCTTCTGGAAGTTCGTGACCTGCTCCCACAGCTCGAGGCGGCTCTGCGGGTCGAGGCCGGTGGTCGGTTCGTCGAGGAAAAGAATCTCGGGATCGCCCACCAGCGCGCAGGCGACGGCCAGTCTTTGACGCTGTCCACCGGAAAGCCTTCCGACTCGGGCGTTGGCCTTTTCCTCGAGGCTCAGCTGCTGGAGGAGATCCCGCGGATCGCGACCGTGGCTGTAGAACGATCGGAAGAGGCGCAGCGTCTCGAAGACGGTCAGCTTCTCATTGAGGCGCGTTTCCTGGAGGGAGATGCCGATCTTCGACCTGAGCTGGTGCGCTGCTCCGTTCCAGTGCTGTCCGAGAACAGTGACCTGCCCCTCATCGGGGTCGGTGAGTCCTTCCAGGATCTCGATGGTCGTGGTCTTTCCGGCTCCGTTGGGACCGAGCAGACCAAAGCATTCGCCACGGCGAACATCGAGATCGAGTCCATCGACCGCGGTTACGTCGTCGAATCGTTTCCGCAATCCGCGGCAGGAAAGAGCCAGGTCACCGGTCATGCGCGAGGCATGATACAGAAGGTTCTGGTGACGAGGACGGTGTCTCGCGAACCGAATATGTTGGGGACACTCACCCGTCTCCCCGCGGGGGAGAGGGGAGGGGGATAACGTAAATGCTGCAGGTAAGCAAAGGAAGCGGCGTGTGAGCTCTTCCCTCTCCCCGCCGCGGGGAGAGGGTGCGGCCGTAGCCGCGGGTGAGGGGCGTAACAGTCTCGCGATAACGTGCGAGGGCACGACAGCGTGGGGCTTTCGTCCCCTCAGTTTCAAGCTCAAGCAGCGTCATCGTTCGGCCCCTCACCCGGCGCTGCGGCGCCACCCTCTCCTCGCCGAGGAGAGGGGAGAAGTTCCGCCACGATTCGTATGTGACTACTTACAGTCCCTGATCCCCAGGAGCTCCGCATCGATCGTCGCCCGGTAGGACGCTTTCTCATCCGGCACCTCACCCCGCGCTCTCTCGAAGGTCTGCCGCGCCGCGTCGCACTCATGTCGCGAGGACTGGATCTGGGCGAGGGTCTCCAGCACGAGATAGGAATCAAGGCCGGGAAGTGCGGCCGCGTGGGCGGCCAGCGGCTCCGACTCCTCGTCTCGACCGGCCTCGTGAAGAAGCCAGGCCAGATTATTCAGTGTGTCGCGATCGTTCGGATCGAGGACCAGTGCTTCGCGATAGGCTGCCTCTGCTTCTCTTTTCTGCCCCATGGTCGAGCGCACGTTGCCCAGATTCGTCCAGGCCAGGGCGAGAGCCGGCTGGTCGCGGGTGATGCTCTCGTAAATTGTCGCCGCCTCGCGGTTTTTCCCCTCACTCTCCAGGGCGACAGCCTGCCGCATTCGATCGGACACATCGACGCGCCCAGCCCCTCGGGGACGGATGACGATCGTGGTGTTGTCCGTAGGCGACCATAGCGGTGTCAGCTTCTCGAGCGATACCCAGCGACGATCGCCGTCGCCGAACTGCATCCGCAGGAGCCTCCCGGCAGGATCGATGCCGTCGAGGACAACGTAGTGAAAGAAATCGATCGCGCGGCCCGGTCCGTTGATGACGCGGAGCATGAGAATGGCCGGCGTTTTTTCTGTGACCGTCGCGAGAAGGTCGTCGAAGTTTCCCTTTGAGATCTTAGCGTCGAAACCACGTTTGCGTGCCTCGAGGAGGAGGTCGATGGAGAGGACTCCTCCATGTTTCGACTTCGGGAGAATTTTATCGAGCTCACTCTGCGTCACGGGATCCCCGAAGTGATTCAGGACCGCCTGAAGAGCTCCGGCGCCGCAGGTGTCGTCTCCAAAACGGACGAGGGGAACGTCGGGAACCTCGAGCGCGGTGGCAGAGGGACTCTGCCTGGGGGGACGCATGGTGATGCAGGAGGCGAGGGAAAGCGTGACGACGAGCGCCAGGAGCGAACAGGTGTAGGGCCGCACGGCGTGCGGCCGGTACCCCTTGCTGCACGATCGATCGAGCGACTTCATTGCGCTATGGTACGCGAGGAGTGATTGTGAGACCGGACTCCCAGTTATCGGCCGCACGCCGTGCGGCCCTACGAGTCCGGTCCCACGATGACGACGAGACTTAGGTGAGAGCGAGGATGATGATCACGGTGGCCAGAGCGCCGACTCCAATCCAGAACCACTGGTTGCGAGTAAGACCAGCGGCCTGAACCTGATCGAGGTTCTGGGCGAGTTGATGCAGATCCTGCGGGGTCAGCTGCGCGAGACGGCTATCGATCTCGTTTTTCGTCAATCCCTGCTGTGACAAGACCTGGGCCACCTGGTCGTTGCTCACGACATTGCGGACGAGGGCCAGATCGGCGTCACGCGAATCGATGCTCTGATTCGATGCAGTCTTCGACGGTACCGGACCGGCGAACATGGGAACAGAAACCAGGACCATCACAAGAGACAGAAATACTACGGAACGTTTCATGAGTACCTCCTCTGTTACCTTACAGCAGATTTCGATTCCGCACTCCGCGGAATCCTCCAGTCGTTGAATTGTAGCAATCAAGCTGCCATCAACGGCCTGCTTGACTTTCCATCCGCTCATTTTTGCTTTTGGCTGGCCGTGGACCAGCATGTTTCGAGCACGGCTACACGCCGAGCGCTGGGATGGGATCTTACGCCAGGGATTTTCTCTCTTCGATCGAGAGGCAATGGATCGAGTGGAGAAAGGCGTCGTCGGCGCGGGGTTGAATGACGGCCCGCCCTCACTGGTGTCATCCTGAGCGGAGGACAGCGTGCGCGCTGCCACTGAGAAAAGAAACTGAGTGGGTGTCATCCCGAGCCGCAGCGAGGGATCTGGGCGGGGGCCTTAGACCCTTGGCAATCGAAAATG
>DASZZV010000152.1:0-8218 GCA_035544835.1 Thermoanaerobaculia bacterium | reverse complement strand
ACGTCAGCTCGTGCGCCCTTCCCTTGAAGCGGTACTCGATCTGGCCTGCCGGAGCTTTGGCGAGACCGAGCAATCACTCCGTTTGAAGAGTCGCCGTCCCTGGGTGTAAAGCGCTCGCCTTGATTGCAATCGTTGACCGCGGACTCCCTCACCCACCGGTTGCTCAATGGCTCCAGGTTTCCGCCTGGACGGTCTTCAGACTCGTTCGGACCGCGCGTGAACTTCTGGGTACAAGCCGTGACTTTCTAGCCTAAACCCGCAGCGAGAGTGCCAGAGTTAAGTTGGGTTTCCAGACTTGCCCCAACTTTAGCCTTGGACGGTCTTCAGACTCCTTCGGACCGCGCGTGAACTTCTGGGTACAAGCCGTGACTTTCTAGCCTAAACCCTCAGCGAGAGTGCCAGAGTTAAGTTGGGTTTCCAGACTTGACCCCAACTTTAGCCTGACGAATCGCGACCTCCGCCCTCGCGAAATTCTTCTCGATTCCAACTACTCACCCTGCCGTGGCTGTCCAGCATGAAGATGGCATAGCCGGTAACGTTCTCGAGGAGCAGCCGGTGTCGTTCCTCGGCTTCGACCAGCCGGTCTTCGTTCAGTTTGGTATTCGTTGCGTCGTGAGCGATTTTCGAGTAGCCGAGAAACTCTCCTTCGTTACCAATGAGAGATGTCGTCACCCCGTCGGCGAAAAACTGAGAGCGGTCCTTCCGAACGTGCCATCGGCGGTCGTCGGCGCGACCGTCACGTCGCGCATTCCGAAGCTCCATTTCGGGCAGGCCGCCCGCGACGTCTTCAGGCGGTGAAGAGCACGGAGAACGGCTCATCGAGAATTTCTCCGGCCATGTACCCGCAAGTTCGACATCTGCATCGAGTCGTTCGATGATCCTGGCTACAAGTGTGCGAAGCGAGGGGTCATCATCGACGACCAGCACCCGCGCTATTTGATCCTCGCTCAATGTTCCTTCTTCACCAAGCCGTGGATCGCCTCCACGAGCTTGTTCAAATCGAATGGTTTCATGAAGAACCCTCCAATCCCGACAGGCGGGCTCTTCATTGCCGGTAGCGACGCCGTCACGACGATGATTCGAGACAGGACTGCTGGCCGCGACAAACGCAGCCGCTCAACGATATCGAATCCAGTAATTTTCGGCATCATCATGTCCAGCAGAATCGCACGGTAATCGCCTTGTTCGATGCATCGCAGTGCTTCGTCCCCATTCGTGGCGATCTGAGCTGAGTAACCTTCGCGTTCCACGACTCGAAGAAGCAGTCCGCGAATCGGTTCGTCATCTTCGCAGATGAGAATGTCATCCATATTCAGTGCCTCAGTATAGGTAGATAATATGAGTATTTCTACCAACGAATCGCGTATCGGACTGAAGATTTAGCGCCGGAGGCTGGAATGACGCTCGCATGAGCGGAAGTGGGATGGTCGAACGCCGAAAAAAGAGCCGGAAGGGCTCGGCTCAGGCGCACCCACTCGCCGCGAATGCGCGCTTGAAGACGAAGGTGGCGCCAGCGGAAAGGCGACGGGTTTCGAGAGAAGGAACCTTGCGGCAGAGGATCACTTTTCTACTTCCCACCCGTCTCGTCGAGCGGATCCGGAATGCAGTCCACGGTACGCCCGGAGAGACGATGGCCCGACTCGTCGCGTCTAGTCTCGAAAAGACGCTGGATGAAATGGAACTGGTCCGGGGAACGACCTTCCCGCAACACCGCGAGCGACTAAAGGCCGGACGCCCGCCAAAAAGTTGAATCGCCGCCGCTGCTCGGCCCGCTGCTCGCGCCGTCCGGATTTTCTACTGGTTCACGATCGGGCCGTGGAAGTACACGAACACCATCAAGAGCCAGAGCGCGCTCCCGAGGACGATCCAGACGGATCCGAGCCGAGACACCCACGCGATACGCGGCGGAACGGGCACACCCTCGCCGTCGGCTTGCGCGCGCAGCCGGCGCGCGTCGCGAAGCGCCAGCACGCCGAAGATCGGAGCCACGAACGTCACCAGCGCGAAGGGCAACGCGAAGAGCAGGCGCACGATCGCGTTGCGTCCCTCGGCGAGAAGCTCGGTTTCCACGAGGCGGCGCCGTTGCGCGCCGATGTCCTCCCGTGTGCGGACGTCGGCGGCACCACCGCTGGCCTTCCAACTCACGAGGTCGGCCACGAAGTCCGCCGCTGTGCTGGGGTTCGCATAGCTCACGGAACGCATCATGCCCAGTCCGGCCGGCTCCTGGTAACTCACGTCGGCCGGCACGGCGAAGGTGCACAGCCGGCTGGACGACTGACGGGGCAAGCGGCACGTCAACACGATCTTGGGTGGCCTCGGAAAGAAGGAGGGGGCGGGAATCAGCTCCATCTTCTCCACGTCACGGGGCTCGATGGCGAAGGCGACCGCCTTCTCGTCGTAGAAGCAGTAGAAGAGCCGCCAGGTGGTGAGGACGAGCTTCCCTTCGCGACCCGAGCCCATCCACTGGAACCCGCGGATCCGGGCGTCGCGGGTCTTGACGTAGATCTCGCGCAGCGTCCGCTCGCCCGGCACCAGGGCGAGCCCCTGAGGCTCCTCCATGGTTTTGCGACCCATGCGGCCAGCCAATCCCAGTATCGGCATCGCGCGATGATACCTGAGCTCGGTCACAGCAGGATAAATCACATCCAGAACTTTTAGGCACCCATCCGTCACCAGATAGACATGAGGCTCGAAGCCGGTCCGGCCCTCCTCCTGGATGGGAACGAGGGCGTGGCACGAATCGCCTACGCACTCAACGAGGTGATTGCGATCTACGCGATCACTCCGGCACGAGCAGCACTGATGAACTGAAGGAGTTCACGATGAAGAAAGAGCAGCCGCTGAAAGGCAAATCGCTCACACTGCCTCTCATCACACTCGGAGCCGCGCTCGGGCTGTTCGCCGCGATTCCGATGTTCCTCTCGCACCCCGCGCCTGCGCCACCTCCACAGCCCACGGTCGCCGTTGCTCCCGCGGCGGCGCCACCCCTAGCTGCGCTCGGCGTGTCGCCAACTCAGGGTCGCTGTCTTCCGGGACCAAGCTCAGGATCGGGCTCTAAGGCACCAAAGCTGCGGACGGCCTCGAACAAGACCACGCCAGCTACAGGACAGTTTCTTTTCTCAGTGGCAGCGCGCACGCTGTCCCTGGTCGGGATGACAACGCTCTCACCCTCACCCCACGTACACCCGCACCTCGCGCTCCCTCGGTCCATCGAGCTCGATGAAGTAAAGGCCCTGCCAGCGACCGAGGATGAAGCGGCCCCCTGAAAAAGGGATCGTGACCGATACGCCGATCATTGTGGACAAAAGGTGCGCATCCGAGTTTCCCTCGCCGTGATCGAATCTCACCTCAGGGATCATCGCCTTGAAGGCGCGGGTAAGGTCCGACAGCACGTCAGGGTCGGCGCTCTCATTGATTGAAAGCGCGCAGGTCGTGTGGGGGGTGAAAAGCGTGCAAAGACCTTCATCCACCCCGAGATCTCTGAGTGCCGCCTCGGCTTCGGCGGTGATGATCGTGATCTCCTCGCGGCTTTTTGTTCGCACCCGGAATGTCTTCGAAAGCATCTGCGTATCTTAGAATGGGTGAAACGGTCGCAGGGTGGGCGGCCTCGTGCCTGCTTGATTTACTACGAATAACTCTTATAATTGGTGCCTATGCTCAGAGTCGTGGTCGAAAAGTCAGGAGAGATCCTGCAGGACGGAGTCTTCCGCAAGGATCTGATCTCGCTGGGACGGGACACGACGAATGATGTCGTGATCGAGGATCCCTACATCTCGGGTCAGCATGTCATCGTTCGTCATGACGAGGACCACGGCTTTTTTCGTCTTTTCGATCAGAGTCACAACGGCACCTTCTGGCAGGGTGAGCGTGTCTCGACGCTTCGTTTCGACACTCCTACCGTTGTCAAGATCTCCGCTTTCCAGATCACCCTGATTCCGATCGTTAACTCTGGAACCGAAGACGCGCCGGTGATCGATCTCTTCGCCCACACGGCCGTGGAGAATCTGCCGCAGGGCAGCGATGTCATCATGACCGCCCAGTACAAATCAGTTCAACGGAAACCGGCTGTGCTTCCGGACGGCGAACTGCGCTCGATCTCCAGTGATGGCGAGCTGAAGATGCTGGTCTTCTTCGGCGAGGCTGTTATCGGACGCGCTCCTGAATGTGACCTGCAGTTCGGGTCGGTCGACATCTCGCGGCGCCACGCTTTGATCTTTCCGAGCCAGGGCGGTTACTCCATTCGCCGCCTGTCGAAGAAGAACGCGCTGCTGGTGAATGACCGGGAGGTTCCTCTCGGAGAGAGCATGCCGCTCAAAGACGGCGACGTCATCAGGATCTGTGATGAAGAGATTGTTTTCCTCTGCCCGGCCACGCAGCCGCGCAGCGTCGGAGGGCAGACCGTTCCTCTCGACGCCTCGCCAAATCTCGATCTCGCGCTGAACCGGCGCGCCTGCGCCGATTCAAAGGTGATCGCTTTCGATGTGGTCGGGTTCCTGGGCTCGAAGACGTGGCAGAAGTTCGAGGAGCAACTGACCCAGCAGATCCTCTCGTCGCGGCGGATGTTGATCGATCTCGGCTATCTGTCCGGAATCGACCGGGAGGGGATCCAGAGTCTGGGGCGTGTCATCTCCGAGGCGGAGAAAACCGGTGTGAAGATTCAGTTTATTCGTGTGACCCCGCGGATCGCCGATCTGCTGTCGTATTCGCAGCTCAAGCAAATGTTGACCTCGTACATCTCGAAAAGTGAAGAGACAGCAATCCGCCGTCTGAACGCCTGAGGAGCCCGCGTGGCATTTTTTTGTATCAACTGTAAGTCCGGTATCGACGCCAAGTTCAAGGCTTGCCCCTTCTGTGGCGAGCCGATCACTGATTTCCTGCGTCGCTACATGGAGACTCCGATCGACGGCAAGTACCAGATTCTGTCGCGACTCGGCGTCGGCGGAATGGGTGAGGTCTATAAGGTTCTGCACACGCACCTGAACTCGGTTCGCGTCATCAAGCTGATGCGCGCAGCCATCGCCGGAGAGGAAAGCTCGCACGAACGATTCGTTCGCGAGGCGCGCCTGGCCACACGCATTCACCACCCCAACGTGGCCACACTCTTCGACTTCTCCACGCTGGAAGACAACGCGTACCACATGGTCTGGGAGTACATCGAGGGAACGAATCTGATGGAGGCCATCCGCGCTCGCGGATGCCTGTCGCCGAAGTACGCTGCCAAGCTGGCCTACCAGGCACTCATGGGACTCGACGCCATTCATAGAGTCGGAATCGTGCATCGCGACATCAGTCCCGAGAATCTGATGATCCTCAACGAGGAAGATGGTCAGGAGAGGGTAAAGATCATCGATCTCGGAATTGCCAAACAGTGGGGTGAGGGCGCCGACGACAAGACCAAGACGGGGATGTTCGTCGGCAAGTGGAAGTACTGTTCGCCCGAGCATCTCGGGATGCTGAAAGAGGGTGAGAACATCGACGGACGCGCCGACCTCTACTCGTTCGGGATCGTGATGTACGAGATGCTCACGGGCACGCCGCCATTCGTGGCCGACACGCCCCATCGTTACCTGCTGCTGCACGCAACGGAGATTCCTCGTCCGCTGGCACTGGCCAATCCGGCCATGAAACCGTCGCCGGAGCTCGAAGCGGTGATCTTCAAATCACTGGAGAAGGATCGCAATAAACGCTTTGCCACAGCTCGTGAGTTCGCCAAAGCGCTCGAGGCGTTGATCCCTCAGCTCGACGACACCGCCGCGGTTCCTGCTGCGCGCGAGTATCACGATGAGCCGACCCAGGAACGGGCCATTGCCTCGTCGGCTCCGACGATCTTGACCAGCGCCGCACGGTCGTCTCAGCTCGCGCCGACGGTGGCACACGCCGACCTCAAGGAAATGACGCCGACCGTCGCTTCCCAGGTCAACGTGCAGACGGTGATGAATGCGCCACTGGTCGGGCGGGCTCCGAAAGGATCCACCGAGGAGACCGAGCTTCCGACGCTGACTGAAGCGAAGCGCCTCGAGGAAGTCGGCGGGAGATCGGGAAAGCGGTGGCTCGGCGCAGTCGCGGCGGTTGTAGTTGTGGCCGTGATCGGCGTCGGGATTTTTCAGCGTTACGGCAACTCGAAGGGATCGAGCAGCCCGCAGCAGTCCGACGGGAGCGTCGCTGCGGCGCCGTTGCAGCCGTTGCCGCAAGGGCATGTCGCCTTCAACGCTTTTCCATGGGGTGAAGTGATCTTCATCAAGAATGTCGAGAATGGGAAGGCGGTGGAGCTCAATGAGCGACTTGTGACGCCCACCCTGCCCATCGATCTTCCCCCGGGCCAGTACGAGGTGGTGCTGAGCAATTCCAACTTTCCGAAGCCGATCACCCAGACCATCGTGCTGGCGGCCGGAGAGAACAAGACCGTCATGATTCAGTTCGAGAGTCCATCGCCAACGGCATATCCGAACTTCGGAGGAAGCACTCGATGAAACGACTTCTGCTGATGGCGGTGTTTCTGCTCACGGTTCTGGTCATGGCGCCGGCATTGATGGCGGCCGATAAATGGTCGGATTACTACAACAAAGGTGTCGCTGCGACACAGGCCGGCGATTGGGCCACCGTTGCCGACCAGATGCAGAAGTCGATCGCCTTGAAACCGGTCGAGGACCAATCAGCGCGTGTGCGCAACGACCTCATCGTTTACGTTCCCCATTTCTGGCTGGGCATCGCGCGGGTGAATCTCAATGATCCCGATGCCGGCCTCACCGAGCTGCAGCTCTCGCAGTCGCAGGGCGTTGTCCAGAACACCCGCTACTTTTCGGAGCTCCGCAAGTGGATCTCACAGGCCCAGCAGGCCAGGCAGCGGAAGCTCAGCGATCTTTCGGCCGACAGTCGGAAGATGGCCGAGGCGGCGTTGAACAAAGCATTGGGTGGCCAGGTCGATGCGATGGCGGCGGGCGCGGATCGAAGTGATTCGTTCCGTGCTGCCGTCAAGCAGCTTCAGGGGGCGATGGATCAGTACAACAAGGCGGGTACCGATTCGAACGCCTATCGTCAGTCCGCGCAAGCCTTCGCGCAGGTCTCCGATGCTTTCGCCGCGGCGGAGCGCGAGTCGAAGGCGCGGAAAGCGCGTCCGGCTGCTGCCGTGGCTCAGCAAACGGTTCTCGAGCAGCCGAAGCCTGTGGTACCACCCACCGTCCCGGTGACGCAGACTGTGCAACAGCAGAGCTCCGAGCAGGCGTCTGTTCCGTCGGCCGCGCCGATGCCGAACAAGCAGTTAAAGGCGGCCCTGTCGAACGCCTCGGGCACGGTTCGTTCACTCAGAAATCAGATCAATGAGGCTCGCGGCGTCTATCGCTCCGATCGAGATTTCCAGACCTACGCATCGACAGCCCTTCGGCAGGTCGCATCGATCGAGGAAAAAATAGGCCGTGTAACGGATCTGTCGGCCCTTCAGAAGGTGATGCAGGACCTTTCTAATCAGTCCCGAACGCTGGGCGAGAAGACCTCGTCATTGAAAGCGGTGGCAAACATGCCGCAGCAGCAGGTCGTCGCCGCGAATGTGTCGGCCAACATCGGCCGGAATCGAGAGACGGTGCGAGCTCAGTTGCACAACGCCTACTCAGAGTTCACAAAAGGGAATGTCGAAACCTGCGAGTCGATTACGTCGACGCTGATCCAGTCGCGCATGGCCAATGAAGATGCGTTTCTCCTCAGGGGAGTGGCGCGCTTCACGAGGGCGATGGTGTCGAATCAGCGCGACCTGCTAGGTGCGGCGGCTGCCGACTTCTCGGCGGCCTTGACGCTGAACTCGGCGGTGGGCCTCGATCCGAAGCTGTTCTCCCCGAAGCTGGTGAGCTTCTTCAATGATGTGAGGAAGAAGACTCTGGTCCGGTAGGAAGGCGAACTCTGCGGCCCTGAGGGCCGCCCTCCCAGCACTTCGTCCTGGGCCTGGAGTTTGGCCATTCGTGGGCGGCCCGGAGGGCCAGTAAGCTGGTAGCCAGTGGTGAGCGAAGCGAACCACTGGACGCGGGATCATAACGATTCTTTTATTTTCCAGAGCCCCGGCAGGGGCGCGAGCGATCGACAGAAAGATCGCGTCCAATCGAGGCATCCGGTGGCGGCTTTCGCCCCTGCCGGGGCTCGGTGAAACTTCAAGCAAATGATTGATTCGTGACGTCTTCCAGTGGTTCGCTTCGCTCACCACTGGCTACCAGCTCCGCGGCCCTCCGGGCCT
>DASZZV010000151.1:0-6604 GCA_035544835.1 Thermoanaerobaculia bacterium | reverse complement strand
ACTGAGTGGGTGTCATCCCGAGCCGCAGCGAGGGATCTGGGCGGGGGCCTTAGACCCTTGGCAATCGAAAATGTTTGCGAGCACCACGATGGAAGGGGCCCCCGCCCAGATCCCTCGCTGCGGCTCGGGATGACACAATGCTTCCTCGCTCGCGAGCAATGACTCAAACGTTTTTCACCGCAGCCTGGCAGCCGCCGCCCCTATCCGGCTCACGCCCTCGCGGAGAGCGTCCATCGAGGTCGCATAACTGATTCGGATGAAGTCGTCGGCTCCGAAGGCTGCGCCCGGCACCACGGCCACGCGAGCTTCTTCGAGAAGAAAGGCCGCCAGCGAGGACGAATCGGTAATAGATCGAGATCCGTAGAGATCGCTGACCCGCGGGAACACATAGAAGGCGCCGTCCGGCGGCGTGCACTGGATACCCTGGATGGCATTCAGCGCCGGCACGAGCCAGGCGCGGCGCTCCACGTAGGCCGCGTACATGGTCGCAACCTCATCCCCTTCCCCGCGCAGCGCCGCAACGGCTGCGACCTGAGAGATCGAGCTGGGGTTCGAGGTCGAATGACTCTGAATCTTTCCCATCGCCGCGATCAGCTCGGCATGAGCGACGGCATAGCCGATACGCCAGCCGGTCATGGCAAACGTCTTGGAGCAGGAGTTGATGACGATGATCGTCTCCGGATAACGATCGACCCATGAAATCGCCGAGACGTGCTCGAGCCCGTCGTACACGAACAACTCATAGGTCTCATCGAACATCAGGAACATGTCGTGGGACGCGCACAACTCGATGATCGCTTCGAGCTCGTCTTTCTGGACTACCGCGCCGGTCGGATTGCAGGGAGAATTCAGAATGACACCCCTGCTCTTCGCTGTAATCGCTCCGCGAATCATCGCGGCGGTCGGCCGGAAACCATTGGCGGCACTGGTCTCCACGAAGATCGGAGTACCACCGGCGAACACCACCTGGTCGGGAAAGCTGACCCAGTATGGCGAGGGGATGATGACCTCATCACCGTCCGAAACGAGTGCCAGCACGGCGTTGAACAGCTCCTGCTTGCCACCCGTTCCGGCGATGACGTTCTCGCGCCGGACCGCGGTCCCGAAGCGCCGGTTGTAGTTCGCGGCGATGGTGTCCCGCAGATCGTTCGTCCCCAAAGCGTTGGTGTACTTTGTCAGCCCTTGATCGATAGCCAGCTTGCCCGCTTCGCATACCGGCAGCGGGGTACGGAAGTCCGGCTCACCCGGGCCGAAGTCGATGACGTCGACTCCACTGGCGATCAACTCGTTGGCCTTGTTCAGAACCATGAGCGTTGGTGACGGTTGAATGCGTCGGACGCGATCGGTGAGTCGTACCGGTTTTCGGGGAGTGATGATGGTCAAGGCTAAGCTCCAACTTCCTGAAATCGGTTTGCGAGCACGCGTCGCAATCCGGCATAGGCCGGCACTGCCTTCCGGGCCGCGATCAGACGAATGATCTCGATCGCGCACCAGAGAAGGTACAGGTAAATCATCATTTCTCGCGTACTCGGAAGAACAAACTGAATGAGCCACATGGTGAACAACCCGAAAGCCTCATGCGCACTGAGGCGCATATTCAGAAGAAAAAGAAATCCCAGCAGCCCCTGCACGATCGTCAAAAGGATCTCGTGCTTCTGATGCGCATCGAAGACCAGGGCACGGTTTCCACCTGAGCTCACGGCGAAGATGATCGGAATCATGGCCGTGAGAATGCTCCATTGATTGATGTTCGAAGAGACCATGTTCATCAGAGCCAACGGAGCGCTGGTGACCTTTCGAGCCCAGTAAAAGGCACTGACCTTCTCTGGAAACTCAGAGAGAAATGGCGCTACCCACTGCACGAAAACAAATTGCGATACTCCGAGCGATACGGCAATAGCCAGCATCGACTCCAGAAAAGGGTGCGCGCTGAAATAGAGAATCAGGCCACCGAGAAGGAACAGGCCCCAGATTGCCATCAGCCGCGGGATCCGCTCGAGCCGGAGGATTGCGCGAGGGATCCGCCCGACCTCGTCCATCGTCTCCTCGTCCTGCTTCTTCGGCGGTATCTTCCAGAGGATGAATAGATAGAGGAAGTACGAGCCCATCAGCGGGATCGAATCCCAGATCGTCAGACTCCCTTTCCACCATATGAAGATGAAATAGAGGATCGGCAGAAAAAGACCCCACACCTCCACGGAATGCTCGTCGTCAAACACCAGCTCGATCGAGTTTCCGGTCTCCGGATTGCGACGATTGAAGAACCAGGCTACGAAGTAAATCATCGGCCAGCCAAGCCCCACCAGAAGGCGGAGACTTCCAGTGAAATTGGCGATGGCCAGGTGCGTCTTGCTGATGTCCTTGCCCGCCTCCCAGGCGATGACGGCTTCCACCGCAAATTCGGGCAGCGTCTGCAGCCAGGCCAGGATGGCCAGCGCCAGCCCTTGTGACATGAGAAACTGGGCAGCTTCGGCGCCCCAGGCAATGATGAACGCGGAGAGCAGGATGCTCGGAAAGGTCCAGAGCGCAGACCAGACCGTAAGGCTCGCTTTGGCCGCTCCCGACCCGATTTTGGAAATGATCGCCAACACGACCGCGAATTGTACTGGAGGCTCCCATGAAAAACCCAGCCACCATCACCAGCCGCGAGAGCAGCTGGTTTCAGCGGTTTCGCAAGGCCATCGAACGGCATGACGAAGAGCTCGTCCTGGAGGGGCCGAAACAGATCGAGGATGCCATCAAGCGCGGCTGGAGTCCGATCGCCGAGGCCTTCGATGAAGCGCTGGATGAGGTGGGACGCAGCGGCATCACCTTCTCGACCTCGCTCTTTCGGTCGCTGAGCGACACCAGGCATTCCCAGGGGAGGTTGGCTCTGTTTCAGCGTCCGCGTTTCACGCTCACCGACCTCGCCGATGCGAACGCTCCGTTCGTGGCGCTCGATGGGGTGCAGGATCCGGGAAACGTCGGCACGGTCATCAGGACCGCAGCGGCATTCGAAGCCGCCGGCGTGATCTGCCTCGAAGGGTGCGCCGACCCATATTCACCGAAGTCGCTTCGCGCATCGGTTGGAACCGTGCTGCAAATCCCGGTGGTCACTGCATCCGTCGACGCTCTCCTTCATTACGCCGAGGACCATGCTCTGCCCCTGTACGCAACCTCGGGGCGAGGCTCTACGGCATCTTTGCCGGAGCAGCGATCGATCATCATTTTCGGAAGCGAGGGTCAGGGAGTGCGGGCCGAGCTGGCGCGAACGTCGCAGCTTTTCCGAATCACCACCTCGCCTCTGGTCGAGAGCCTCAACATCGCGGCCGCTGCGGCGATCGTGCTGTCGCGAATGTACGAGACTCGAGGCACGCGCTGAACCGGCGTAGGGCCGCACGGCGTGCGGCCGGTACCCCGACCGTGGTCCCGATGCTCGTCCGACCGCTACGGGTATCGGCCGCACGCCGTGCGGCCCTACGTCGTCGCAGGGAAAATGCCACGATTCGCTCATGGCACTTTTCCTGCTGGCTCAGCGGTATGACCGAGGTCTCTCAGGAAGACCTTCATGCGCTGCAGGTCGACTATCTCAATGACGCGCGAGAGAAGCTGCGTTTACTGCGCGAGCACGCCGAGAGCCTCGGGATCCGAAAACGATTCAAGACATCGTTCCCGATTCTCCTTTATCTGTCGCATCAATTGAAAGGCTCAGGAGGCTCGCTCGGCTTTCCTGCCATCAGCGAAGTCGCAGCGAAGCTGTCCACAGCGCTCAATGAGTACCTCGAAGAGGAAGCCGAGCCTCGCCCGGACCCGCAGCATCTCTCCCTGACCTTAATGCGCCTCGCCAGTGACCTCGAGCACATCCTGGGCGAGGCCGAGAAGAGCCTTCGCGCCTAGGGCCGATCGACGGCTCTTAGATGTGGCAAAGGTTTCCAAACCTTTGTGCTGCAGCGTCGAGCCGCAGCGTTCCTGTTAGAAATTGACAGGGAAGTCGGCCTCGATGGCCGACACAAATGTTTGGAAACCTTTGCCACACAGACCCTACGAGTCCTCTTCCAGCAGCAGTTTGTAAAGCTCCTTCCGGCTCAGGCCATATCGATCGGCCAGCATGCGTGTCGCATCATTCCGGCGCATGCCGTCGTCACGAAGGCGGCCGAACTCCTCACGGAGTTTTTCGGCGGACGGCCTGGCAGCGACTGTTCGGTCGCGCAGATCGAACACGACCGTGACCTCGCCTCGGATCATGTCCCGAGTCTCCAGTTGCCTGATGACCGCGGAGATCACGCCATGAAGAAACTCCTCGTGCATCTTCGTCATCTCGCGAGCCATCGTCATCGGCACGTCGCCGATGACTTCGAGCGCGTCGCGCAGCGACTCGATGAGACGGTGGGGAGATTCGTAAACCACCAGAGTGGCGTCGAAACCTCGAAACTTCAGGTAGAAGTCGCGACGCTCTCCGGACCGATGCGGTGCGAATCCGGCAAATAGAAACGGCAAGGGAGGGAGGCCGCTGCTGATGACAGCGAGCGCTGCGGCAAAGGGACCGCTGATCGGTTCCACGGTGAGGCCCTCTTCTCTGGCCAGCCTCACCAGCGCGTAACCTGGATCCGACAACAGCGGCAGGCCCGCGTCACTCACCAGACCGATGCGCGCTCCTCCTCGGATACGCTCGGCGATCTTCGCCGCTTTGTCGTCCTCGTTATGATCGTGAAAACTCTCCACAGCCACGGTGATGCCGTAGTGATCGAGGAGCTTGCGCGTGTGGCGCGTGTCTTCGCATAGAAGAAGATCGGTGGAGCGAAGGGCCTCGAGCGCACGAGCCGAGAGGTCCGAGAGATTCCCAATCGGAGTCCCGATCAGCAGGAGCTTGCCGCCGCTCACTCGCCTTCTTCTGGATCATCGGGAGGACGGAGAATTGCTCTGGTGAACTTCATGAAGTAATCGATGCCTGAGGCAAGCGCGAAGATCATGACGACCCAGAGCATGCTCTTCCCGACGAACTTGAACTCGCTCAGCTTGTCCCCGAGGATCAGAAGGGCGATGGCGACCACCTGCGAGATCATCTTACCTTTCCCCAGCGGTGACGCGGCGATGGACACGCCCTGTTGCGAGGCGATGGAGCGGAGACCGGAGACGGCGAACTCGCGGCCAATGATGATGACAATCATCCAGGCAGGCGCGAGCTTTAACTCCACGAGCGAAATCAGGGCAGCCGAGATCAGCACTTTGTCGGCGATGGGATCGAGCAGCATGCCGATGCGGGTGACCTTGTGAAACCGGCGGGCGATGTAGCCGTCGAGAAAATCAGTCAGAGCCGCAACAAGAAAGATCGCCAGGCCTGCATACTCCTTCCCCTCGAACTTCGTGAGAAGAACGACGACCAGAAACGGGACGAGGAAGATCCTCAGGAGCGTCAACGAATTGGGAACGTTGACGATCTCGCGCGAGATATCTTCGATCTTCGGACGGTTCAGCACCTTGGCAGGCTTACTCTCCTGCGGAACGACGGAGAACGCAAGGCCTGATTCGGGCTGAGGAATGGGGATTGGAAGTTCGTGATCCATGTGCTGGTTTGAGAATAAAACGTTTGGTGGAAAGTTGAAAGGTTTGAGGCAGTTATCGTTGACTTGCGAACCCTCGATCCTTACAATCGCCCGCCTGTTTGAACGCGAAAGTGGCGGAATTGGTAGACGCACTAGATTCAGGTTCTAGCGCTCGCAAGGGCGTGGGGGTTCGAGTCCCCCCTTTCGCACCAAAACCTCTCCTCCCAGCCGAAATTCCGAGCTGCCGGCTCCCGGCTGTGGCCCAATCGGAGTGGCGGCATCTCTGCCGCCTGGCTTGGCGGCGTCCCGCGCCGCCGTTCTGGCCGACGCAACTCGATAAGGGCGGCGGCGCGGGACGCCGCCGAGCCAGGCGACAGGATGTCGCCACTCCGAGGGTCGCTTCGCGCCCCAACGACAAAATGCTTATTCAGCTTCTGCCGTCTCCAACTGCTCGAGCGTGGTCAGCACCTTCTCGATACGACTACGGATCTCGCTGCGCTCGGTCTTGAACTGTTCGTTCTCGGTCTCCAGATCGCCCAGGCGTGAGGCGGCCTGTTCCGAATCCTTCATACTGCTTTCGAATCCGGTGACGCGTGCCTGCAGGTCGTCGCGTTCGCGCCGCAATTGCCCAATGAGCTGAATGGCCCGCTCAACTCGCTCAGTCAACCGCGTCAACATCTCGCTCTCTTCTGTACCGTCCAACACCAGTTGGTCGTTCTGTTGATTTTTCTTCAAATGTTTTCTCCCATCACTATGCGAATTGAAAATTGAAAATTGAAAAAAAGGATGTCGTCCCGAGCAAGGGTGGGTGTGCGGGAGGGGCGAGGGACCTCGCAAGCTCGTACATTCTCCATTCCAGGCGGCGCAGAACTCAAAATGTACTAGATTGCGAGGTCCCTCGCCCCTCCCACCCGCACTCCCTTGCTTCCAAGAAACTTCCAGTATTTACGCGGGTTCCCTGATGTGTCATCCCGAGCCGCAGCGAGGGATCTGGGCGGGGGCCCTTCCATCGTGGTGCTCGCAAACATTTTCGATTGCCAAGGGTCTAAGGCCCCCGCCCAGATCCCTCGCTGCGGCTCGGG
>DASZZV010000150.1:0-5651 GCA_035544835.1 Thermoanaerobaculia bacterium | reverse complement strand
GACCCTTGGCAATCGAAAATGTTTGCGAGCACCACGATGGAAGGGCCCCCGCCCAGATCCCTCGCTGCGGCTCGGGATGACACATCAGGGAACCCGCGTAAATACAGGGAGTTTCTTAGAAGCGAAGCGAAGGATCTTTGGTGACATGGAAGTGCTGTGAATCGTGGAGTTCGTACCATGTCACCAAAGATCCTTCGGTCGCACTCACTCCCTGCCGGCCTTGACTCATGCTCCTGCTCCCTCAGGATGACAACGACGAAGTTCATGTTCTCAAGAACACTCTTGAATCTTCCAGCCCGAACCATGAAACTCATACCTCTTGCGCGAGCCCCGAGCGGGCGCCAGGAGTACGAGGATCCAATGGAACAATTTGTCGTTGAAGGCGGACGCCGGCTGGAAGGCTCGATCCGTCCTGGCGGAAACAAGAACGCCGCTCTGCCGATCATCGCGGCCTGCCTGCTGACCGATCAGCCGATCACGCTGCGCAACCTGCCTGACATCCAGGACGTCCGCATCATGCTGCAGATTCTCGAGGGCCTTGGCTCAAAGGTGGAGCGGCTCGAGCGAAACGTGGTCCGCATTCACACGGCAGGAGAATGTTCGGCCTTGCCCGATCCTGAACTGTCCAGGCGCATCCGGGCATCGATTCTTCTGGCAGGTCCTCTGCTGGCGCGGTGCGGATCGGCGGCCATTACCAAGCCAGGTGGCGATGCCATCGGCCGCCGTCGCATCGACACGCATCTCATCGCACTGGAGGCGCTGGGGGCGCAGATCGAGGTCTCGGCGTACGAATATCGTATGAGCGTCCGTGAGCTCAAGGGCCGCAAGATGTTCCTCGACGAGGCCTCGGTGACGGCGACCGAGAACACGATCATGGCCGCCGTTCTGGCCCAGGGCGAGACGTTGATTTACAACGCCGCTGCCGAACCGCACGTTCAGGATCTCTGCCGCTTCCTCAATCTCATGGGAGCGCAGATCGAAGGCATCGCCACGAACTCGCTGACGATTCGAGGAGTCGACGAGCTCTCCGGGTGCGACTTCGAGATCCCGAGCGATCACATCGAAGTCGGCTCCTACATCGGGCTGGCCGCCGTCACCCGTAGTGAGCTGGTGATCGAAAACGCAGTGACAGAGCATATGTATTCGATCCGGCTGATGCTCGAGAAGCTGGGTGTGGAGATCAAGTTCGAAGGTTCTGACATCCGCGTGCCGAAGGATCAGGAGCTCCGCGTCCGCTACGACGTTGGCGCGGCCGTGCCGAAAATCGACGACGGCCCGTGGCCGCTGTTTCCCGCCGACCTTCTGTCGATCATGATCGTGGTGGCGACACAGTCCGAAGGGACGGTGATGATCTTCGAGAAGATGTTCGAGTCGCGGCTCTTCTTCACTGACAAGCTGATCGGCATGGGTGCGCGCATCATTCTGTGCGACCCGCATCGGGCCATCGTCGTCGGTGGCAATCGCCTGCAGGGAGCAAACATCAGCAGTCCCGATATCCGCGCCGGAATGGCGCTTCTCATCGCTGCGCTCTGCGCAAAAGGTGAGAGCACGATCCAGAACATTCAGCAGATCGACCGCGGTTACGAGCGCATCGATGAGCGGTTGAACAAACTCGGGGCGCGCATCCGGCGGGAGGAAGCCCGTTGACGTGGGCGCGACGGCTCTGAAGCGCGACCTTTCGCAGCCGCGGCCGGGATTGCGTCTGCCGCGAGGGCGCTCGCTCAGCTTCGATGCCACTCCCCTGGTCATGGGAATCGTGAATGTGACGCCCGATTCCTTCTCCGACGGCAGCGTGCACTTCGATCGCGAAGTTGCCATCGCCGCCGCCCTGCAGATGATCGCCGACGGAGCGGACATCGTCGATGTGGGCGGCGAGTCGACTCGCCCCGATGCCCAACCGGTACCGGCCGACGTCGAGCTCGACCGGGTTCTCCCGGTAATCCGAGGAATCCGCAGGCAGAGTGACGTTGCCATATCGATCGACACCATGAAAGCCAGCGTGGCCAGTGAAGCGATCGCTGCTGGAGCCGACATCGTCAATGAAGTCTCGGCCTTGCGCATGGATCCACACATGGCCGAGACCGTGGCCAAGCACGGTGTGCCGGTCGTGCTGATGCACATGCGGGGCGAACCGCGCACGATGCAGCAGAACACCGATTACGAAGATCTTCTCGGCGAGATCATGCAGCATTTGCGGGAGCGTAAGTCTTTCGCCGAAGGTGCGGGAGTCGATGCCCGACAGATCCTGATCGATCCAGGAATCGGTTTCGGCAAGTCGTTCGACCAGAACCTGGAGATTCTTCATCGGGCCGCCGAGCTGTCGTCGATCGCGCCTGTGGTAATCGGCGCCTCGCGAAAGGCTTTCCTGGGGAACATCACCGGGCAGCCCGGCGGCGCGTCGCGCATGGCCGGCTCACTGGCAGCGGTAGCAGCAGCAGCCCTGGCGGGTGCAGCAATGGTTCGAGTGCATGACGTGCGGCCGACCGTCGATTTTCTCAGGGTCTTTCGCGCCATCGAGGCCGCGCCGGCGCGATGAACTGGGTCTACGAGCGTCTTTCTGGCCTTCAGTTCGGGTGGCGCGACGGCGTAGACATCGTCATGGTCGCAGTGATCATCTACGCATTCCTTCGGCTCCTCCGTGGAACGCGCGGGATGCAGATGGTCATCGGCATCGTCGCCCTGACCGGTGCATATTTCGCCGCCCGCTGGTTGGACCTCACCGCTCTGGAGAGGCTGTTCCGCGAAGTGCTCTTCTATGCCCCGTTCGCCTTGATCGTCCTTTTTCAGCAGGAGGTCAGGAGCGGCCTGTCGAGCGTGGCACGGTCGCGCCCATTGCGAATGCTCCGCCCACGCGGTGTCGCCGTCGACATCGGCATGCTCACCGAGGCGGTCGAGGACATCGCTCGACGGCGTTGGGGCGCCCTGATCGGCGTGGAGAGGACCCAAAGCCTCGACGCGTACGTCGAGACCGGCAAGAGGATCGACGCAGACATGTCGATCGAGCTGCTGGTGAATATTTTCACTCCGGGCTCGCCGCTTCACGATGGTGCGGTGATCGTTCGAAATGACAGAATTGCCGCCGCGGCTGTTCTCCTTCCCCTGACCTCCAATACGGAGGCTGTCACCAAACGGGGCACGCGGCATCGAGCGGCACTGGGGATGAGCGAAGAGACCGATGCCATCGTGATTGTGATCTCCGAGGAGAATCAGTCCATCGGCGTCGCCGTCGAAGGAAAAATGCAGGAGCAGCTGACCGGAGTGACACTTGGCCAGATTCTCGAGCGGGAGCTGGGCGTCAGAGGTTCTGCCGAATGACAACGCTCAAGAGCCTGGCTATGAGGCTGCTCGCGCTCCTGCTGGCCATCGCCATCTGGCTTGGCGTGAGCGCGCCCCGGCGTGAACCGACCCGGGAACGCTCTTTCGACATTCCTGTGGCGCTGGTGGGGATCCCTCGCGATGTCATTGTCACCAACAGTGTTCAGGAGAGTATCAACGCCAGGCTCAGAGGAAAGTTGTCTTCGCTGCGCTCGTTGTCGTCACAGAACCTTGAGGCCACGATCGATCTGACCGATGCGCGTCCGGGAATCATGAAGGTCGCGCTGGGATCTCAGGCTTTCAATATCCCGGCCGGTATCGAGGTCGTCTCGACGAATCCGGCCAAACTTACATTCCGCCTCGAAGCGCGGCGTCAGAAGCTGGTGCCCATTCGAGCTTACCTCGTTGGGGAATTGCCAGCCGGGTATCGCTTCGATCCCGCCGACATCGTCGTGACTCCCGGCGACGCCCTGGTGTCGGGGCCGGCTTCGGTGATCAAAGAATTCTCGGAAGTGTACACAGATCGCATTATCCTGACAGGCCGCGACACCTCATTCCGGCAGAGTGTCGGCCTCGTTTCGGATGTCCCTCTCGTGCGTGTGATCGATCCACCCAGCGCTCAGGTGTTCGTCACCGTCATCGCCCCGCCTCCGCCTTCGGTACCGGAGATGCCAGCGGACGAGAAGAAGAATGCTCAGGGCGGGACGTCCACGATCAGCGAATCTAAAGAGAAGAAAAAATGAGACAGCTTTTTGGAACGGATGGGATACGAGGACGAGCGGGTGAGTTTCCCCTCGACCAGGCCTCCATGTTCGCGCTGGGAGAATCGCTGGCCCACCGCTTCAGGGGTCAGGGCTCAGCTCAGCCGCTGGTCCTGCTCGGTATGGACACTCGCGAGTCGGGGCCTGAGATCGCTCGCGCCTTGATGTCCGGCCTGAAGGCCGGAGGAGGTCGCGGGCAGATGATCGGGGTGGTTCCGACACCTGCCGTCGCCTATCTCTGCCGCACTACGCCCGACGCCGACTCGGCCATCTCGATCTCCGCGTCCCACAATCCGTTCGAGGACAACGGTGTAAAGGTCTTCGGACACGACGGGATGAAGCTCTCCGACCAGCTCGAGAAGAGCATCGAAGAAGAGATGATGTCGATCAGAACGGAAGAGGTCGTGGTGGGCGAGGAGGAGCTGCCCGACTCGGACGAGCTCATTCGGCGCTACGAAGACTTCCTGCTCGAGGGGGTTGAAGCCTCGTCGCTTGCCAGGCTGCGGGTGGTTCTCGATGTCGGTCATGGGGCCGCCTTCCGGATCGCCCCCGAGGTTTTCCGCCGCGCCGGTGCACAGGTCGTCGTGATGAACGACCGGCCCGATGGGCGGAATATCAACAAGGATGCCGGTGCGCTGCATCCGGAGAGACTGGCGAAGCGGGTGGTTGAGGAGAAAGCAGATTTGGGAGTCGCTTTCGACGGGGATGCCGATCGAGCGATCTTCGCCGACGACCGAGGTGTGATCCGCAATGGGGACGAAATCCTCTACCTCTGGGCCCAGGAGAAAAAGAGGGCCGGCCTCCTGACGAACGATCTCGTCGTCGCGACCGTCATGTCGAACCTCGGCTTCGAAAAACGACTCGAAGCCACAGGAATGAAGCTTCTGCGTGCCGCCGTCGGCGACAAATACGTACTGGAACTGATGCTCAGGCATGGCGCATCCATCGGTGGGGAACAGTCAGGGCACGTCATCGACCTCGACGTGCATACGACCGGCGATGGGGTCCATACCGCGCTGTCGATGGCTCGGATCCTCTCGGGTCATACTCAACCTTTCTCAGCCCTCGAGACTTTTGAGCCCTATCCGCAGATCCTGAAGAACCTTCGGGTCCGATCCAAGCCGCCGCTGGAGACTCTGCCCGGCTATCAGGCCGTCCAGGCCGAGGCTGAAAAGCGGTTGGCGGGCACGGGAAGGATCCTGGTTCGGTACTCGGGGACTGAGAACCTGGTGCGGGTAATGGTCGAAGGATCCGATGCAGCTCAGATCGAGGAGGTTGCTCAGACCCTGTTGAGTGCGCTTCGATCGGAGATCGGCGAGTAGTGGCCGCGCGTGCCCCGATCGTTGTCATCCCGAGCAAGGGCGGGCGGGTGGGAGGGGCGAGGGACCTCGCAAACTCGTACATTCTCGGTTCAGATTCTGCGCCGCCTTGAATGTATTTAGGCCGGTTTGCGGAGGTGTCATCCCGAGCGTCGAGCGAGGGATCTGGGCGGGGGACTCGACCCTTCGGCGCCTCGCACAATCGTAAGAGAGCTCCAAGACTCCACACCGCAAGGCCCCCTCCCAGATCCCTCGC
>DASZZV010000149.1:0-33018 GCA_035544835.1 Thermoanaerobaculia bacterium | reverse complement strand
TGGCAGCGTGGAGATCAGCTCGTATCGGCTGCGGAGTTCATTCCGTTGGCGGAGGAGACGGGTCTCATCGTGCCGCTGGGCGAGTGGGTGCTGCGCGAAGCGTGCCGTCAGTTGAGTGTTTGGAACGGCAGCGGAATGCTGATGAGCGTCAATCTTTCGGTCAAACAATTCCTGCAACCGACGCTGGTCGAGAACATCCGGGCCGCCGTGAGGGAGAGCGGCATCGATCCGCGATGTCTGGATCTCGAGGTGACCGAAAGCGTCATCGTCGAGAATGAGGAGCACGCCATGTCGTTGCTCACTGCGTTGCGCGAGCTCGACCTTCGCCTGAGTCTCGACGATTTCGGCACCGGCTATGCGTCGCTCAGCTCCCTCCACCGCTATCCGTTCACGACGTTGAAAATCGATCAGTCGTTCACCCGCCGGTTGCTGCACGATTCGCGGACCGTGGAGATCATGAAGACGATCGCCGCGCTCGCCACCATCCTGGGACTCGACGTGACCGTCGAGGGAGTCGAGACGGCCGAACAGCTCGCCGTCGTCCTCGAGCTACCGATCAGCCGGGCCCAGGGCTTCTTTTTCTTCAGGCCGCTGCCGGTGAAGGAAGCATCGGTTCTCATCGGCACGCGCGTGCTGTGAGGCTGTCTGGCGGGCGCATCATCGACCCTCGGAGCTTCTTTGTGGGGAACTTTTGGCAGGGAACTTTTGGGGCCAGGCCTCAATCGGAATGCCGCTTTTTCCGGATTCCGCGCGAAGCCAGTTGCGAACCCGCGTCACGGCTACCTTTGGACTGTTTCAATGTTGATGGATGTTCTGGCCGCTGATGTCATCCGCCCACTTTTCCCGCCTGGCACTCACACTTGCAACAAACTGCAGATGTGACCCTTGACCCCATCGGACTGGAGCCTTCAGAGCTTTCCCTGGGGATAGAATGAGCTCATGAAGGTCATCACGGGAACCGTTCTGGACGGACGCATCGTCTTCGAATGCGAACCTCTCCCGGAAGGTGAGAAGGTCACCATCCTGACGCGGATCGGATTCCGATCGAGGAGCCAGGAACCATGACCGCGACGGCATCGCCGAGGGGCGCCGCGGCGCTGCGTGAGCAGCAGGCGGAAGCCACGAAGCTGGATCAAGCGATCCGCGAAAACGTCGCACAACTGGGCTATCGTGAGGGAAAGGAGGACGCGCCATGATCCCCGAGCTCGCGCGCCACCAGGTGGAGCTCGAACGACTCTGCCGTGGCCACCATGTCCAGCGGCTGGACCTGTTCGGCTCGGCCGCTGCCGGCACGTATCACCCCGGCGAAAGCGACCTCGACTTCCTGGTCGAATTCGAGCCGCTTTCCCCCGGCACCTACGCCGACACCTATTTCGGTCTGCTGGAGGATCTCGAACGACTCTTCGGACAACCTGTCGATCTGGTCGTCGCCTCGGCCATCAGGAATCCCTATTTCCGGCAGTCCGTCGAACAGACCAGGGCCCCTCTCTATGCGGCTTGAGAGCAGGAAGTACCTATACGACATCTAGCGGGCCGTCGCGTTGCTGGTGGAATTCACAGCCGGCAAAGTGTTTGCGGATTACGCGCGTGACGCAATGCGGCGCGCTGCCGTCGAGCGCGAGCTCGAGATCATCGGCGAAGCCCTGGCGCAACTCGCTAAATCCGATGCCGACGTGGCAGGCGGCATCAGCGAACACCGCCGCATTATCGCCTTCCGCAACATCCTGATCCACGGCTACGCCGACGTGGACGACCGCCTCGTCTGGGACGTGGTCGAAACAAAGCTGCCGGTCCTGTCGCGGGAAATCGATGCCCTGCTCAAATCGCAATAAAGGCCGGAGATGGCGATTTCATTGTTCCAACTGTCGAGCGAGGAGGCCACGTTTCTAAGGTTCTGGGCGAGCCCACGCTCGTGAATATCGCACGCGAACTTGACACCGCCGTCAGCTGGCCCCGCGGCCCGACAGCACCGCCGGGATCGTTCGCAGCAGGATCTTCATGTCCAGCGATGGCGACCAGTTGTCGATGTACTGGAGATCGAGCTGCATCCAGTGGTCGAAGTCGACGTCGTTGCGGCCACTGATCTGCCACAGACAGGTCAGGCCCGGCTTCATCGACAGACGCCGGCGCTGCCAGCGTTCGTAGCGGTTGACTTCCTCGGGGATGGGCGGGCGCGGGCCGACCAGACTCATGTCGCCTTTGAGGACGTTCCAGAGCTGCGGCAGTTCGTCGAGCGAGAACTTGCGCAGAAGTTTGCCGACCGCCGTCACACGCGGATCGCGACTCGACTTGAACACCGGGCCGTTCATCTCGTTGAGATGCTCGACCTCGGCTCGAAGACGGTGCGCGTCGGCGATCATTGTGCGGAACTTGTAGAGCGTGAAGATCCGGCCGTTGAGACCGATGCGCTCCTGCTTGAAAAGCACCCCTCCCGGAGAGCTCAGCTTGATGGCCAGGGCGGCCAAAGCCAGCACCGGGAAAGTAATCGACACCAGCAGTAGCGAGATGCCGACGTCGAGCAGCCGCTTGACGGCCAGTTGCCCTTCGTTGGATGGCGTCGTCGTGAAGGTGATGAACGGTATGCCTTCGAGTTCCTCGAACTCTACTCTGGCCAACTTGTTCGGGAAGAAATTCATGGCGATTCGAGCTCGGATCCCCAGCTCTTCGCAGAGCAGAAAGATCGATCGCGTGGCCTCGAGCTTTCGCCGCGCCACGGCGAAGACGATCTCGTCGATGGCCCGTTCGCCCTCGATCCCGTTCTCGACGATCCCCCTCAGATCAGCCATGGTGCCGATCACTGGATAGTGAGAGAGCTCGGACGAAAGCCGATGGCCATCCGAGATAAAGCCGAGAATCTTGTAACCCCAGTAACGGTGATCGTCGATCATCTGGACGATCTCCCGGGCGCGGCGGCCTGTCCCCACGATGAGCAGCGTCCGGTAGTTGAGTCCTCGGGCGCGCACGTAACGGGCAATGACCCGCAGCAGCAGCTTCTCGGAAAGCAGGAGAAGAGCGCAGAGGAGCCCGAAGAGGCCAAACCACGATCGCGAGAGCTGTTCGAGATGCACCATCCAGGCGATGGTGGCCAGCAGCACGATTCCGAGCGACACGATGTGAAGCGTAGTGAGCGCTTCACGTGTGACAGCAACGGTCCGGTGGCTGCTGTAGCTCTTGTGTGAGAAGAGCAGGATCGACCAGATCAGTACGATCAACGGGTAGATCTTCAGATACTCCGTGATTGGAAACAGGCCGGTCGGGAAGTGACGTGGGTCGATCTGGGGGAGAAGCAGATCGCGGATGACGAAAGCTGAGAAGAAGGCCACGGTGATCAACGCCAGGTCGACCAGATACACGACCCGTGCAATCAGCCTGGCTTTCTGTTTCAGCATTCCGTTCCTTTTACTGCACTGCGGAGTACCAGTCTTCCGGCGGGCCCTCCCAAACGTATTATTGCGCTTTGAAAGAGAGGGTCAATCGGTCCGGCGACGACTCTGTTGATGACTCCGCTCTCCTCGGTACGGATCGTGGGGGGATACCGTCTAGTCAGGTTTGCCGTGGTTGCGCCGGTTTGCTGTTGTGTCTTCCCGAGCATGCGTGGGTGGGTTGGGAGGGGCGAGGGACCTCGATTACGACGAACGATGTAAGTTCGTTCCCTCATTCACCAAGCGGGATTGATTTCACATCGGCGTTGATTGCGAGGTCCCTCGCCCCTCCCGCACACCGCCCTTGCTCGGGATGACGGCAACCACAAAACAGGTGAGGCATTCAGCTGGCGATGAGCTGAAGATCGGTGCCAATGCGGTCGGCCATCTCCATGGTTTTGGCCAGATCGGGGTGGCGCACGAAGACGAAGCCGTCCGAGAGAAGAGTGCGCACCCAGTCGCGGCGATGCGCACCGATCGGAAGAAGCTCGATTGCGGCAATGTGCTCCCCGAACGACTCGATGATCCGATCCAGTCCCTCGATCCGCTGGATTCGCCCCTGCCCGAGGGCCCTTTTATAAATGATTGCAACGTTGTACAGGCGCTCGAACTTCAGGCTGAAGGTGTGGTGAACAACCGCCTCGGCCCAGCCGGTAAAGAGGTCGATGTCACTGGCGAAATTCATCGTGTCGACCGTGTGCGCGCCAGGGGGCCGTGCCGCAATCTCGCCGAACACCGCTTCGCCATCGCTCTTGCGATACCACTCCATGTGCGCGAAGCCGGTTTTGTAACCCAGGGCCTCGAGGACCTTCCTTCCGAGCTTTCTCCCTGCTGCGAACTCCGGTCCGGTGGCGTCGCGGAGTGTCACGGTCTGGGGGCTGATCCACTCGACGCTTCGCCCGATGAGAGGGCGGGGACGGTACCAGGAGATGTTGTCGTAGACGACGCGGCCGTCGATGGAGATCGTGTCGAAAGTGAACTCGTCCCCGTCGATGAACTCTTCGACGTTGTAGTCCCCGACATGGCCTGCCTTGCGGAGCACGGCCTCGAGCCCCTCCGGTGAGTCGGCCCTGTAAGTATCGGCCGACCCGGCACCCGCGACCGGCTTGAGACAAAGCGGGTAGCCGATCCGCTCGGCGGCCTCGAAGCATTCCTTCTTCCCGCGGGCTCTCCGATGTCGCGCTGTACGCAGGCCGGCCTCGGTGATGGCCTGTTTCATCTTGTCTTTGTCGCGGAAACGGAGGGCCTGAGCGTAGCGCATTCCGGGAACACCGAGAGCTTCGCGAAGCCGCGCCGCGAGAAGCACTGCCGGCTCCCACAGCGACTCGACCTGGTCGAACGAGAACGCTCTCACGCCGTGAAGAACCGTATCGAACGCTCTCTGCTCGTCGAAGAGTGAGGGGACCTGCAGATAGCCGCTCAGCCCTTCCCGGGTCATCGGCGGAAGCTCGCTCTCCGGATACTGATCGACACCGAATACCCGTGCCCCGACCTGGGCCAGGCCTCGCGTGAAGTACTGAAGCTCCGGCGGAAAAGCACACCCCAGAAGCAAGACGTTCTTCATGACGACACTCCGTGCTTTCAATCATCCCACCTCCACTCGAATGAGGGGGATGATTTTCTTGCGCCGAACGTAACGTAACTGGACATTGGAGAAGGTCTCGTCATCGCTTTGAGTCTCCGGCTGGCCAATCCGGATGAAGCCTGCCGCCGGAGGCCGCTAGAGGACGGCGAAATCCCCAACCACTAATCCAATCTGCTGCGCATGTCCGGCGGGGAGCTCGAGCACCGCCGTGGCCGTCGAGGGTCCAACTTGTGTTCTCCAGGGGCGGACCCTCTCGCGGACCGACACGACGACGGCCGCCTCATCGAGGAAGACGATGTCGATCGGCGCGCGCATGAACCAGGTATGCACCGCGGAACAGCGCGGAATCAGAAGGAACGACGCGCCCCGGTCGCACTCGATCAGCCCGACGATCCGCTGAAGGAGCGATCGGGCCACCGGCACATGGCTGAAATCATGCTGTTGCGCCACATTCGCGATACTACTTCCCCATGACCGGATCATCGAGGACTCACTTCGGAAGACGTGATTTGTGATTTGATGTTCAGGCCTTCGATTTCAAATTGGAACGACCGAACATGACATCGACGGCCGGCTTGAAGGGAGTTGCACGCGTAACGAAAGCGTTTAAGGCCAGCCTCGGCGACTTTGTCCGCGATCGGTAGCGAGAGCAGTGCCTCGGCTTCTTTTGTGCAGCCACGGGGAGTCCACGGTCGCCCACAAGACCTGGCCTTCGCGTTGGGCGGCTGGTAAATGGCGAGAAGATCACAGTCGGAGAGCGAACACTGACCGCAGTCCGTCCGCCCGTGTTCGAACACCGCGCGGGCAGTGGCCCGCCTCGTGCAGGCGAGCGAAAGAGTGGTTGGCCTGACATTACATAAGGGGACTTGATGAAGAAATTCAAGGTGGGATTGTGGTTCGCTGGTGCCGTAGTGTGCCTGACAGTCGGAACGATCGCAGCCCAGAGAGATGCTCCACAAGTCGAGACCAAATCGATGGACCATCCGATGAACGTGCGATTCCGGGACATCAAATGGGAGAAGATGCAGCCGGACCTCGGGGACAAGGCTTCCGAGATAACCATCCTGCGCGTGGATTCCAAAACGAAAGCCACGCACCTGATGATCCGCGTTCCGAAGAACTTCCATGTTCCCAAGCACTGGCATACGGCGAATGAGACACACACCATCGTGCAGGGCACCTTCATCGTGGAATGCGAAGGGAAGCGCGAGACGCTCACGCAAGGGTCGTGGAACTATGTTCCAAGCAAAATGGAACACGAGGCGTGGACGAAGCCCAATGAGGGAGCCTTGCTGTTCATCACGGTGGACTCTGCCTGGGATATCAACTGGGTCGCGGGGCCCCCAAAGCCTTCCGATTTTCTAGGCGGCCGCAAGAATTAGCCGGACCAGTGGCTAACGCTAACTAGTCGAATCGAGCGGCGACATCGGCAACACTTTCTTGTACGCCCGGCCCCGCGCCGGCAAACGTAAGGTCCATTTTAGTTAGGAGGATATCCCGGCCGCCTTTTCACAGAAGACCGAAACATGTTGCGAGGAGAAAACAAAATGGCGGAGATGAAGGCTATCAATCCCTGGAAATGGCAGGATCAATTCGGATTCTCACAAGGAATTGAAGTGCGTGGAGCAGAGCGTGTGTTGTATTGCGCCGGCCAGACTTCTGTCGACGCTGACGGCGCTCCGATGCATGCTGGCGACATGGCAGCTCAGATGAATCAGGCCCTGAACAACCTCGAGACTGTTTTGGATCACGCTGGCCTCAAGCTCGCGAATGTGGTTCGTTTGAACTACTACACACGAGATGTAGCGGCATTCATGCAGGCTGGCACAACGTATGGCCCGCGCCTTCACGGCGCTGGCTGTCAGCCGGCGTCAACATTGCTCGGGGTAGCCGCCCTGTTCCATCCCGACATCCTCGTGGAGATCGAAGCAACGGCTGTCGCGTAAACGGGGGAAACATTGCCGCCTAACAGCGGCTGCACTCGAAGGTGGCCACTCACGAGCAAGGTGTTTCGAAGACTTCATTGGGCGACCGTCAATCGACGAGTTTTTCACCGAAGGGACGCGCAGAAATGACTATTAAGACTAGCAAGAGCAGGGCTCGGTCCCGGCGCAGCATGGTGGCCGCGGCCACGATCATGGTCCTCTTCACCGCCTGTGGTGGCGGCAGAGGGAAGGGTGAGAAGGCGGTGGATCTCTCGCTCGTCGAGTCGTGGCTCAAGTGCGGCGCGCGCCGCTGATCACCGCGAGATGGTGACTCCGCAGTAGTCGGTCATGTGCCTGGACGCCGTGAGATTCTCGGGCGAGCTGAGCACGGCGGCGGTTGCCTTGATGCCCGCCGAGTCCTTCGCCAGCTGCGCGTCGATCATGGCGTTCGCATTCCTGGTTTGGAGCGCGACATCGCTCTTGAGCGAGGCCGGAGCCGTCTTCACGAGAGTTGCGTTCAGGTTCTTTTGATCGGCGAAGTACTTTGCGCGCCCGGCCATGTCAAAGATGTCGAGCTTCGTAAACCGCCCGAACTGCTCGCCCTGCAAGGCTATGGTCTTGCAGAACTCCTCGTTCGAGTGATCGCCGGTCGCCGCTGGCGCAGCGCCGCTCGCGGCCGTCGCCGTCGTGCCTTCCTTGTTCGCATCACGACACGCCGGGATCGCAAGGACCGCGACGCTCACGACGGCGGCCAGGATTCTCATCCTGATGGTCCATTTCGTTCTGATCATGCTTTCCTCCACTGTCCCTCGTTGCAGCGGACTCGCTGCGCCCGCCGAGGACTTCGATATCGTTCGCCGGCAACGGGCTGCTACTGTCCTATGCTTTTCTTTGCTAACACAATCGCTGCAGCGGTCCGCTCGGCGTCGTTTTTGGACGGGCCGGTCGAGATCACCACCACGATCGCTCTGGAATCGTGAAGGGCGACGGCGAGACAGCTATTGAGCAAGGGATCCTTGAAAGCGCCGCAGGCGGTTTTCGCCGAGCCCCCGAGGTCCGGGGCATCCTGCCACCCCGGATTGGCGCCGCCAGGAAGGATTCCGTTGGCGATCTCGGTGAGGTAGTTGCTCGCCGTCATGCCGCCCACGTCGTACAACTCCACGATGCCCGAGCTTCCGACGGTATAACTGCATCTGGCGACTGGATCCGAAGAAGTGCCTCCTCTGAAGTGACCCTTGCCCGCGTCCATGCCGATCGCCGTGGCAACATCTTCACGCGTCACTGGGCAACCCGACCACGACGAGGAAGTGCTTTTCGCCGCCGCCGCCGACCGACTTTGCGCCGGCGACTCCGATGGCGCGCCGCACGACAACGTTGTCACTCCGATGAGTGCGATCAACAGGCATCGATTCATAGATCCTCCGCGTTTCGGCGGTCCAGACAAGATCGGACCTCACTCATTGCCGCGTGAAGTGAGGCGGTAGAGAGTGCCAGCGAGCTCGATGCGTAATGGCCGTGCAATAACGCCGCCGAGGATCGGGCCGAACGTGGCCCGGCGGGCAGTGGGCCCGCCTCGTGCACCTGAGCGAACGAGTGGTTATCTCTGCACGAAATAAGAGGGCTTGATGAAGAAACCAGCAAGGCTCCCGCACGATCTTGCGGAGCATCCTGCCCGTGCGCGCGCCCCATACCACGGCGAAACCGTCGAGAGCTCCGCTAGTCATGCCATCGCCGTCCGGCGACTAGCAGACGGAGTATGATACGAGTCCTCATCGTCGACGACCACGCTATTGTCCGGCGTGGTTTGAGGGCGCTTCTTTCCCATGAGTTTCAGGGGGCCGCATTTGGAGAAGCGTCCGATGCCCGGCAGGCGCTGGAACAGCTTCGGGAAAAAGAGTGGGATGTCGCGCTGCTCGACCTCACCATGCCGGGGAAAAGCGGCTTGGATCTCCTCAAGGAATTAAAGGCCGAATGGCCCAGGCTCCCGGTTCTGGTCCTGACTGGTCACTCGGAAGACCAATTTGCCATTCGTGTCCTGAAGGCCGGCGCGGAAGGCTACATGACGAAGGACACCGTTCTCGAGGAGCTGGCGAAAGCCATCCACAAGATCCTGGCCGGGGGGCGATACGTAAGTCCCGCGCTGGCCGAAAAGCTGGCCTTGGGAGTAAACAAGGATCTCACGCGCACGCCGCACGAAATTCTCTCTGACCGCGAGTATGAAGTCATGTCCGGTATCGCCTCTGGAAAGACCGTTACGGAAATCGCCAAAGAACTGTCACTCAGCGCAAAAACGATCAGCACCTATCGCGCTCGGATCCTGGAAAAGCTCGGCGTTAGAAATAGTGCGGAAATCGTCCAGTATGCGATCCGAAACGGCCTGGTGATTTGTACAACGTCCCCAACGTAGGGTCGGCCGTCCAGCCTGCAATCTCTTTCCTGCCTTCAGCCTCCCTGTAGGACAAACACCGACAAGTCTTTCAGTCTGAATCCTACGAAAACTTCAGCTGCGGCTTACAGACATGATCCGCGGTCTGGACCTATTCTCTAAATCCGATGCGAAAAGAAACCAAATCCTCGAATCAGGAGGCGTGAGGTGAGGATCGGCGAAACGCCGTGGGCAGAATATCAAGACATTTGGGGCAGGAAATTACCGAAGAGCAATTTGAAACAGGAGATTTGTCAATGGACAACACAAACAACAAGGTACGAACAATGACCACACCTCTGATGTGGTCGATCGCATTACTGCTGGTCGTATGTGGAAGCGCGCAAGCGCAAGTGGGAAGTCATCAGGCACCAGTGAGTCTTGCCACGGCCGGTAATTTCACAATTTTGAGCAAAACCGGAATTACCGACGTTTATGCATCCCCGATTGTTGGGGACGTGGGAACGAGCCCCATTACAGGTGCAGCTCTTCTTCTCACCTGCGGCGAAGTAACGGGGAAAGTTTATACCGTGGACGCGGCTGGTCCTCTCCCCTGCGCGGTGAATGACGCCACATTGCTAACCCTGGCCGTGGGCGACATGGGATTTGCGTACGACGACGCTGCCGGACGAGTATCACCCGATTTCACGGAATTGGGAGCCGGTGAGATTGGCGGGCTAACCCTCGCCCCCGGCCTCTACAAATGGGGTACTGGTCTTTTGATTACAACGGACGTCACGCTCTCGGGCGGCCCGAACGATGTCTGGATCTTCCAGGTGGCGGGAACGCTGAATCAGGGCAACGCGACGCGGGTGACCCTGGCCGGTGGCGCACTGCCCAAGAACATCTTCTGGCAGGTCGCTGGCGCAGTGACCATTGGAACAACTGCGCACTTTGAGGGAGTCATACTGGGGAAGACCCTGATCGCAGTGAACACCGGAGCATCGGTCAACGGCAGACTGCTGGCGCAGACCGCGGTCACCCTTCAGATGAACGCGATTACCCAGCCCGCCCCGTAAAAGGACACACTGCCTCTCGGGTGGGTGGTGACGCCCACCCACACTGGAATGTCAAAGGGTTACAGATTTTGGTCTGTAACCCTTTTTGTCACACTACATTCTCCGATTCGCATGGCAACGAGTTGCGGCGCTGGACCTTCGAATACAAGTTAGGTGCTCTGACGGTGCCGTTGACGCCTACAACCAGCGACGGACACGAGCCTTGAAGGCGATGTACTCTTGGCCGAACTTCGTTGTGAGATAGTGCTCCTCCCGCTCGATTACAACGCGCTGCACAATGAGCATGATGGCGGGTATGACAGCCACCGGCCACAGAGCGTTTGCCACGAGAGCGACGCCGAGATTCATGAAGACGAAGCTGAGGTACATGGGATTGCGCGTGAACCGATATGGGCCGGCAAGCGCGAGCGCGGTCGTAGGGCGCATAGGATGGGGTGTAGTGCCTACCTTTTTGAACGTGAGCACGGCCGAAATCGCGAGCGCCAGCCATGCCCCCAGAAAAGCGATGCCGAAGAGCCGCACAGCGAAGGCGAACGCGGCCGGGGCTATGGGTATCGGCCACAACCATTGAATCCCGAAGCCCACGAGTAGGCCCGCGAGATAGATGGCGGGCGGGAAGACCCGAACACCCGACTGGTCGTTACTTGAGGCGTGCATTCGTTCGTTAGGAGTCCATTACGTAGCAAGCCGCCTACCCTGTGCAAGATTTGTGGCTTGAAGCACGGCTGGGGCGATCAGAACTAGCTGCGTGATCGCCGGTCGGCCGGTAGCTACAGCGACACATGAACATCCGTGCTCAAAGTAAAGACGAGCTCTTTCAGCTTCGTGCCTTGCGGAACGACGAAGAGCACAGCGAATTCCAACTTTGATCCTGGCACAAGCGCTTGGCTCTGATACACGGTGCCGCCAATATCGATAGCACTCTGCGGATATGACTCTCCCTGATCAGTGACCACGGCGGTGTTGGTGGCGTAGTGCGAGAGAGACTGATTCTCCTTCATGGCGTTGATGACACGGCAATTGAACACGAAAAGCGTGTTGCCGGGTCTGGGGGCAAAGGTGTTATTCTTGAATTCCGCATTGTTGTGATACGCCGCAATATCAATCACAGTGGTTCTTTTCATGGTGTAGGATTTGACCTGGTTGACGTCCAATAACAAAAATCGCCACTTGCCATCGGACAATTCATCACCAACCCGACCGCGCAGGTTTCCCACAGGACGAGATACATTCGTATCTGAGACGGCAGAAGCATCAGTGGCAGCATCCGGGGCGGCTGCCGTGGGCGACTCGCCCGAGTGCACGAGAACAGGTGCACCTTCCTGAGGCCCTGATGGCGTGGCGCTCGCCGCGCCCGGAGCCGGCGCGACTGCGAGGGTAGTTCCGCTGGGAGGGGAAACGGGGAGGGCGGCGGGAAGGGGTTGCGATCCCGCGGAACGGTGATGGACGAAGAGGACGACGGCCAGAGCCAGGACAAGGATACCGGCCCCGGCGATGAGCGCGGTCCTGCGATTCGAGGCTCTGCCCGGCGCCGGTACCTCCGTGGGTGGCACCTCCACGACTTCCGTGGGTCGCAGGTCCACCGCTTCCGTGGGCACTTCTGTGGGCTGGCCGGCCGTCGTCGTCGCATGGGGGGAGATCGCCGGCACTTCCTCGTAGGCGATGGTCCCGCCGCGCGACGGCTCGCCGGCCAGCGTCGGCGCATTCGAGCCGGCGATCGCATCCCGCAGCAGGGCCCGCATCTCGGCGGCCGTGGCGGGACGTTTCTCAGGGCTGAGGGCCAGTGCTTTGGAAAGGACGGCGGCGACCGGGGCAGGAAGGGAAGGATCGACCTCGCCGGCCGGACGGAGCGGGTCGGGCTCCCCATTCACGACTGCCGCGGCGCGGCTGAGGGAATCGGAAGGCACGACAAAGGTCATCATCTGATAGAGCGAGGCCGCTAGCGAATAGAGATCGCTTCTTCGGTCGGTGCCCTTTCCCTGGACCTGCTCCAGCGGCGCGTAGTGAGGCGTATATGCGAAGAGGCTCGCCGAGGTGCTGCCGTCGGCCAGATGCGTGGCCTGGTCTTTGGCCAGTCCGAAGTCGAGGAGGATGATCTGGTTGCGATTGGTGAGCTTCATGTTCTGAGGCTTGATGTCGCGATGAATGACCGGCGGCACCTGTGTGTGCAGATAGTCGAGAGCGTCGAGAAGCTGATCGCCCCAGAGCAGGACGTCGCCAAGCGGAAATGGTTCGCCGCGCTCCTTCATCTGCGCCCCGAGATCGGGACCGCCGATGAACTCCATCACCAGGAATTGCCCACCATCCTCGGAGAAGTGATCGATGACCTTGGTAAGAGCGGGATGGCGGAGCCGCGCCAGCATGCGGGCCTCGCGCTCGAACTGGTTGCGCAGCAGTTCGGCGTCGAAGAAGGTCTCCTTGAGGGCGACGACGCTCTGCAGCCGCTGGTCGAGGGCCTCGTATACCGCGCCCATCCCCCCCTTGCTGAGCAGCCCCTGGATCAGGTAACGGTTCTGAAGGAGACGTCCCGGCTCAAGCATGGAATTGATTCTACGGCGGCCGGCCCAAAAGCGCTGTAAAACTCCCCGGAATGGAAACGAACCGGCCGATTTGTCACCGATCCGATCGGAATTTCACCTTCGCGGCGGCCCAGCTTTGACTCCTCGATCGCCTCACGAACGATCTCAATTTGCTACCAGCGAAACCGCGAACCGCGAGGCTCTGGCGGGCTCCTGAGAGCTAGACGCCTCTCTTCGCGGTGTTGATGATTCCTCTGATCACCAGCACCGAACGTCTCGACATCGGAGAAGCACTCGTCATCCCGTTCGCGTCTCTAGCTGACCTGATCCAGATGAAGCGTGCGTCCGTACGGCGCAAGGACCTCATTGAGCTGGAGTTCCTCGAAGCTCTCGCTGAGGAATGAGCGACAGCCTTGACACCGCTTCCCGCGCCCGTCGCCGCGAACCCGCCCGAATGGGGGACGCAGCTTCTGTTCTCTACACTTCGGTGTGCCATAAACAGCCGCGCCGGTGATATCGTCAGCGCGTTACGACAAGGGAGAACTTTTAATGGACTCGCGTCAGCCCGTGCCCGGTCAGAGCAGCGTCTCTGCCTCCGAGACCCCCGAGAACCTCAATCCCTATGACATTGCGCAGCAGCAGTTCGATTCCGCGGCGCAGTATGTCCCTCTTCCCGCTGGTCTTCTGGCGTTGATGCGGGGAACGGCCCGCCTGCTGAAAGTCGAATTTCCGATTGAGTGCGATGACGGCACGGTCCGCGTCTTCGCGGGCTACCGTGCGCTGCACTCTCGTGTGCGCGGACCGGGCAAGGGAGGCATCCGCTATCACCCCGACGTCAACGCCGACGAAGTGCGGGCACTAGCCTCCTGGATGACCTGGAAGTGCGCGGTGGCCGGGATCCCCTTCGGCGGGGCCAAGGGCGGGGTCATCTGCAATCCGAAGGAGCTGTCGGAGAACGAGCTGCGGAAGGTCACGCGCCGGTTCGTTGTGGAGCTTGGCGACACAATCGGACCGCACACCGACATTCCCGCGCCCGACGTCAATACTGACGCTCGCACCATGGCCTGGATCTACGATACCTACGACATGATGCACGCCGGGAAGAACAACCTCCCGGTGGTCACCGGCAAGCCGATCAGCATGGGCGGCTCGCTGGGGCGCAACGAAGCCACGGCGCGGGGATGCCTGTTCGTGACGCGGAGAGCGATCGAGCAGGGGGCCGTGCCGGGGATGAGCCGGTTGGATGGGGCCAGGGTCGTGATCCAGGGCTTCGGCAATGCCGGATCGATTGCGGCGCAGCTTTTCACCGAGGCCGGCACGCGAGTCATCGCCGTCAGCGACTCGACTGGCGGTGTGCTGTCGGAAGAAGGGTTGGATATCGCAGCGGCCCTGGCGCACAAGAAGCAGACCGGTTCCGTGGCCGGCCTTTTCGGGGCGAAGAACATTACCAATGCCGAACTCCTTGGGCTCGAATGCGACGTGCTGATCCCGGCGGCCTTCGAGAATCAGATACGCGCCGACAACGTGGCGGGAGTCAAAACAAGGCTCATCGCGGAAGCGGCGAATGGTCCCACCACTCCAGCGGCGGACCGCATTCTGTTCGAGCGCGGAATCCCGGTGCTCCCCGACATTCTGGCTAACTCGGGAGGCGTCACGGTGAGCTACTTCGAGTGGGTGCAGAACATCGAGAATGAGCACTGGACCGAGAAGAACGTCAACGTGGCACTGCACGAAAAGATGGAAGAGGCCACCGACGGGGTGCTCCAGATGCAGCAGGAGATCAAGGACCGTCACGCGGTGTCGGTCGATCTGCGGACCAGCGCCTTCGCCCTGGCCATCAAGCGGGTCGGGACCACGGCGTTGGCACGTGGGATCTGGCCGTAAAGGTCCGCATATCCGGGTACGGTGTTGGTTTGCTGAACGCCGTATACGGTCAGGGTTGTGCTGCCTCGGTACCTTGCGGTCCCAGCGCCAATACTATTAGACTCTATATATGAAAACTATTGCGATCTCTATTGACGAGCCAACACTCGGGGCTCTCGACCGGCTGGCGCAAAAGGGGCGCGTGCGGGGCAAACGGTCGGAGCTCGTTAGGGAAGCGCTGGCGGAATTCCTGGCACGGCGCGAGGGTCTGGAACAGGAAGCCAAAGAGCGGACCGTGATTGCGAGGCACCGCGCGCTGCTGGCTCGCCAGGCGAAGGCCATGGTCGCCGAGCAAGCGAAACCGTGAAGCGTGGGGAAGTCTACAGAACCAGCCACCGCATGCCGGAGCGGGGCCACAAGCCGGGATTCTACGTCGTTGTCTCCCGCGGGTTCATCGCCGGGAACGACGATATCTCGACCGTGATCTGCGCACCCGTCTACGGAGAGGTCCTGGGACTGGCCACGGAGGTCGTGATCGGTCCGGAGGCGGGGATTCCTCGCTCCAGCGCGATCCGCTGCGACTTCCTGATGCTGATGTTCAAGAGCAAGCTCACGACCCTGGCCGGGCGACTGTCAGAGCCGAAGCTCCAGGAATTGAACGGGGCTCTCGCTCGGGCCCTGGACTTGCCGGCACCGCGGGACAGAACCAATGCCTGATAGAGGTGTCCGCGACGGGTGTGCGTCCCTTTGAACCCCCGGCTGCAGCGAAGGGTTCAAGATACGAGCGATCTGAAAATTCAGATCCTACTACTGTAGATCCTTCGCTTCCCCTCTCGCTCACCGCCGGTTACGGCGTCTTGCTGCCCGCGGATGGTGATTTCACAGACCTGCGACTCCTCGAAAGAGTCGCTCGTACGCATCCGTCACCGCTTCCCAACTGAAGTCGCCGGCGCGCCGGTGTGCTCGCAAGCGAAGCCCTTCGAGCTGATCGGGATCGTCGAGCGCTGTCTGCAGCGCCCCTCGGAGCGACTCGATCGAATCGACGTCGAAGTAACGGATGGCCGATCGCCCCACTTCCCGATTCTCCGGCGATGCGTTGGCGAGCACGGCGCCACCGGAAGCCATTGCCTCGATCAGCGCGGGATGGGTGCCGCCGACCTCGGTGGCCTGAATGTAGACGAGCGCATTTCTCTGAAGCGTCCGATAGTCAGCGCCGTAGAGTGCGCCGGGAAATAGCACACGACGATCGGGCGTCGCCTTCAATTCCCGAATGAGCTCCGAGGCGTACGGCGCATCTCCGACCATCACCAGAGGCAGCATCGTTCGCACGCTCTCAAAGGCGTGGACCACCGCCAGCGGATTGTTCTCCGGCTCGAAGCGAGAGACGTAAAGGACGTATCCCCGAGCCGCGAGATTCAGACGGCTGAGGACATCACTGTCGGGCTCCTCGGGGAAGTCGGCACCGTAGGCGATGATCTGTGGGCGAACACCGAGCGTGTCCTTGTAATAGTCGGCGATCACGCCGGCGTCAGCGATGATCCGGCCGGCGAATTCGACCGACATGGTCTCACCGATCATGTACGTCAGCCGGCCGATGGCGTTCCATTTCTTTCGCCGCCGTTCGATGCCGTCGACATTGATGGCCGTGGCGATACGTGCGGCATTGAGCAGCGGCAGGACGAAGGCGTTGGCGGCGTTACAGACCAGAACGACGTCGAACCGGTGCCGGGCCGCGTGCAGCGCTGAGAGTAAAGCGTGGCTTACCGTCTCGAGGTACTTGTGCGCAATCGCCGGAAGCTCGACCCGTTCGATGCCTTCCCAGAAGCGAGGCTCGTCTTCGTAGAGCGCTTTGCGGCAGTACACCGTTACCCGATGGTCACGTCCAGCCAGCCGTCTTCCGAGCTCCGCGGCAAAAGTCTCGAAGCCTCCGTAGCGCGGAGGAACGCCGCGTGTCCCGAGGATGGCGATGTTCATCGAGTGCCTGTCGCTGCTCACGATCCGAACCACCGCGCCAGCTCTCGATCGGAAACGCGACGCCTCGTTTGAATGGCGTGACGTCTCGCGGCGATCCGACGGCGATTGCGCCACAGCCAGCCCCAGGCCGGAAGTGAGCTGCGCTCGATGGTCATGGTCGCTACGAGCACCTGCAGATCGCGGGCTAGCTCGAACGGAGCATTTCGCAATGCGAGATACAGCCCTTCGTTTTTCAGACGAAGCAGAAAGCGATTCTTTACGGAGTGCATGTTCAGTTCAGGAGGCAACTCGCTTCGCACCGCCGGAGTCACGCGGCGAACGTGATAGGCCTCTGCAGAGGGAACATACATCGCTTTCCAGCCGAACAGGCGGGCCCTCCAGGCCAGGTCAGCGTCTTCGCGAAAGGCGAAGAAGTCTTCGTCGAAGGGTCCTCCGTCGATGGCGACGTCCTGCAGCATCGAACGCCGGTACAGCGCCGCGGCACCCGAGACGCCGAACACTTCGCGGGCTTCTTCGTTCCCCGAGTCAGGTCGTTCCGAGTCGATGTCGAGATGACGGCCGCTTCTGGTCATCCGAATTCCTTTGGAGTCGATGAGCAGCGTCGGTCGGATGTCATAGCCCATACCGCGGCGCAGTTTTCCCGTCACCGCGCCGACTGCCGGATCTTCCATGACGGGGAGAGCCCGTTCCAGAAAGGTAGGCTCCAGATAGACATCCGGATTGAGGAGGAGCACCATCTCATTGTGGCTTTCAGCGATGGCCTGATTTGCGGCTGCGGCGAAGCCGCGGTTCTCTCTGTTGAGAATGATGTTCGCTGCAGGCGCCAGTTCCCGCACCACGCTGACGGAATCGTCAACCGAGGCATTGTCGACCACGACGATTTCGAGTGGTTGAGAGGTTTGCCCGGCGATCCCGGCAAGACAGCGCCGCAGGTAAGGCGCGCTGTTGAAGGTGATCAGGAGAACCGAGAGGGATCGTTCCATTGCAATAGCACTTTGCCGGCAACCCGGAGGTAGGCGCGCGCGCCCATAAACCTGTTTCGCGCGCGGGAAAAGCCTGCCAGTGCGGCACCGGCGCGGAAGATCATTCCCCACACTCCGAACCAGCGCAGCAGGTGCACCTCGCCCCTGGGAAGCCACTTCCACGCGTATTGAAAGAGGTTGCGGTAATAGACGGTCACGAACTCGTCGAACGAGAGATGCTCGAGGGCTACGCCGCCGCGATGGTTGGCTCGCGCCGCCGGCACGAGGTGGATGACACCGCCTTGTGCAGCGATGCGGCGGCAGTAGTCGACGTCCTCGAACCACGCCGGCGAGAAGCGCTCATCCATGGAGCCGACTTTATTCATGACCGAATGACGAATGAGTAATGCTGCCGCCGCCGGCTGTTCGACGGCGATGGGAAGGTCGAGCTGCAGGTTTCGATAACCGGAGCGGGAGCTGATCCAGTTCGACGGGAAGAGCCGGCTGACGAGCAGGAGGTCAGCGGCCAGACTAAGAAAAGTCGGCAGGCGACGAAGCTGAAACTCACGCTGCGGCGAGCCGTCGGGCCCGATCAACAAGGGGGCGGCTGCGGCCACGGCGGGATTGGTTTCGAGATACTGAACGAGGGTTGCCAGGGAGCCCGGTCCGAGAACGCAGTCGGGATTGAGGAGCATGATGAGGTCGCCGTGCGCCCGCTCCAGAGCGCGGTTCACGCCTCCGGCAAAACCGAGATTCCGACCGGTTCCCGTGGTTTCCAGCGAACTCTCGGCGAGAGCCTCCCGCGCAACCTGGAAAGCCTCGTCGTTGGAGTTCTGGTGGATGACCACCTCGAAGGAGTGATCGCCAGCGGAGGCCTTCAGTGCCTTCAGAGACTCCGCGAGAAGTCCCGCCGAGTGCCACGAAACCATAATGACGGATACTTCCGGCCGATCGGCATCAGGTTCTACGGAACCAGTGGGGGAGTTGGTAACTTCTTTTCTCAAGCTCATTGCCATTCGGCGATTTTCTCGATGAGAGGGCGGGTCACCTTACTCCAAACGAACTCCGCGCGCACCCTGTCGAGGTTCTCGATGGTCGAGGTGCGGAAGTCGTCGTCCTGAAGGATTCTCCGAATCGCCTCCTCAACTCCCCGGATGTCCTCTGGCTCGACGACAACGCCCAATCCTTCCCTTTCCACGAGATCGGCTGCGAATCCCTCACGCGTGGCGATTACCGGGAGCCCACACCAGATCGCGTCAAAGAGCCTGGTCCGGATGGAAAAGCGTGACTCCAGGGTTCTACGATGAAGCATGATCGCCGCCGACGATGCGCGAAGCCATCTCGCCCGCTCCCGGTAGGGCGTCCACTCGGTGTTCCAGACTACGGATTCAGAGGAGAACCGCTGCTCTTCGACGCCTCGCACCTTGGAGTTTGGCCGGGCTGACCCAAGGAAGAGTAGCCGGCAATCCACGCCTTTGCTGTTCAGCGATTCCACTGCCCTCTGCGCAGTGAGAGGATCGAGCCAGGGCCATACGCCGCCGCCCCAGGCGATGATCGGTCTTCCATCGTTTCGCATCGGAGGGCCATCGGCATCGGGACTTCTTTCTTCGATGCCGAACGGAACAAGTATCCATCGGTCCTGCCAGCGTGGATCTTTGCCGCCGTCGGAGAGATAAATGCCGGTGTAGAGGGCTCGCTGATCGGAAGTCGCGGCGATCAGAGCGTCGCCAGTTACCAGTGATTTTCGCAAGCGCGACCATTCCCGGTTCAGATGCAGAGCCTTGCGCGACGTCATGGAGTGGCGATAGAGCTCACTCAGCTCGAGTACGAGCGGATCGAAGAGATCAAAAATTGTCTTCGATCGCGATGACACTGCGGATAGCAGGGCCCGGCTGGGCTGGCCGATCACAACCGACGCCGAGCGCAGGGCCGTTGAAGCTTCTCGGGAACCAAGCTGGAAGATTTCGAATCTCGCCACGAGCCGCGGCTGATCCGGCTCGGAAGCACATACGAGGGTGGTGGGGTAGTACTGCGAAAGCTCGCTTGCGAAATGAAAGGCACGGATTCCCGGACCTGCCATTCGCGGGCCGACCACGTCATTCGTATGTACGACTACAGAAGTCATCGTGCTGTCAGCTTAGCAATTGAAAATTCAGAATGCTAAATCGGAGTGGCGGCATCTCTGCCGCCTGGCTCGGCGGCGTCCCGCGCCGCCGTTCGGTGTCGGGAGAAGTGTTGTCGATGCCACCGGACGGCGCCACGGGATGGCGCCGGGCCAGGCGACAGGATGTCGCCACTCCGGTTCCCTTGCCTCAATTCTCAATGTTCGTCAACAGCCCTTCCAGGAGACCTCGACATCGCGACAGTGCATTGCCCGGTTGGAGCCCGGCAACGTCTCGAACGAGCAGGCGCAGGTCCTCTCTGAGGAGGGCGCCGTAACTCCCGACAGCACCGTGGAGTCTATGAACCCAGTAACGATTTCGCGTTCGCAGGTAGACCGCCTCGACATGTGACGACGAGGCCGAGCCTTTGTGCGTTGCCAGCGGCTCGGGTACGACAGCGAAGAGCCAGCCTCGCTCGCCTAGACGGGCACAGAGCTCGACATCCTCGTAATAGGCGAAGAAGCGCGGATCGAAAAGCTGACCGTCCGTCAGGACATCGACCAGAGCCGATCGGCGATAGAGAGTAGCGGTTGCCGACACACCCCACGGTTTCAACTCAAACGAGACCGTTGGCGAGGCGCCGTGCGCAATCTGCCTGAAGGTGCCACTGCTGACATCGATCCCCGCGCCGTCGATCGTTCCGTCGGGAGCGAGGATCAGCGACTGCACTGCGCAGACTTTGTCATCAACCTTCATTCGCTCGAGGAGAGCCGACAGCCATCGTGGATCAAGCAACACGTCGTTGTTGACGAGGGCGATGAAATCGGCGCTCGCAAGCGCGAAGGCGGCGTTGACTCCTCCCGCGAACCCGAGGTTGGCCTCGCTGCGATGGACCTCAACCGAACCAGGCAGCGGCGGCAATCGCGTAGTTACGGGAGTGCGTGATCCGTTGTCCCAGACGAGGATGCGACTCGGCTTGAGAGTCTGCGCCTCGATTGAGTTGAGACACTTCTGCAGAAGGTCGCCACCGTCGAGATCGAGCACGATGACGTCGACGTCAAGATCGACGTTACTCATGCTCGATCCGATCGATGGTCACTTCTCCCTCCACGCAGCGGAGAAGGTGATCTGTCTTCTCGGGCAACACCACACTGGCTGACTTCCATTTGTCATGCTGCGCTGCAGGTAGACGAAGGGTAATGCCGTCGACTGCGACCACCGCTCCTGTATCCGCGAAGTAGTAAAGGCGCGACCTCCCCGATCGAGCATGGAACGCCGCTTGATCGCCGCCAGTAAGGGTCCAGCCACCTTGAAATCGGAAGCGGGCCACGATGAAGTGCTCGGGATAGAGGCGGCCACCATTGTGCTGTACGTGGGCATCTTCCAGTTGAACGATCGGTCCCGGACGCGACCCGCATGCATACATCCCGACGAGCAGCACGCTCAATGCGGCGGGCAACAGCGGTGCCGGTACGGAAAAACTTCGGGATTGTGCCATCACGCCCTCACCCGGCCTTCGGCCACCCTCTCCCAGAGGGAGAGGGGAAATGCCGCGACGGCGCGCCGCGATCAACACAGCCACGACAAGCACCACAAGGATCGAGCAGATCATTGCGGCGGCGTTGGGACGGATCAAGCTCGGCAGTAGTCGCGAAAAGTCACCGTATAAATGCGTAGAGAGCACTTCTCCCAACTCACTCTCACCATTCGTGATGTGAAACAGATGAGGTGGTTGGGCGATCCCATGGATGGCGAGGCCGCCTGTAAGGAGGGCGAAGAGCGTGAGTCCGGCAAGCCGCAATCGCTGCAACACGGCGGCGGCCGCAATCGCGAACAGAGGCATGAAGACAACGATGTAGCGCAGCGGAGGTGACCACCCGCCGTGCCATTCCGACCGAGGGATGAGGAAAAGCAGATAGAGAGCGGCCGATGCTGAGCCGACCGACAGCGCTTGCGAGGTGCGTCGCGAACAGGCCAGGATCAGTCCCGCGAACAGCAGCGGCGCCTGAAAGAGCAGTCCGGCCTGAGCGTCGAACAGCAGCCCGGCCGCGCCACGCCAGGCGCTTGCGAAGTTCGCTGCGCTCACGGCGTCGATCGGGCGCACCGAGAACACGCCTCGGTCGAAGAGCAGCAGGCCGGCGAACGGAATTGTAAGCAGGGCTCCCACCAGCGCGATTCGTTTCCAGTCTCGACGTGACGAGAGCGCGACGACGATGAACAGAAGTGGGATTGCGATCAACGCGAACCGCAACTTCAAGGCGCAGAGGAGCACGAGGTACATCCCGAAACGGACCGGACTTCGAAGGTGGCGGTGACGAAGCGCCTGCGAGAAGCAGAACGCCGCTGGCACCTCCGGCCAGATTCTCGTGGCGTAAAAAAGAACTGGCGGTCCGATGATGAAAGGGAGCAGGACCGCTGTCTTGAAATCCGGGAGCTCCTCAGAAACCAGAGAGAGAAGCGAGAAGATGAGAAGGCCTCCGAAGATAGCGATGGTCGCCGCGGCTCCGGCGGTTCCCAGGGCGGCGTATCCGGGGATGAGCAGGATCGATAGAAACGGCTCGTGACGAGAGTAAAGCTCACCATTCGCGCCGATCGGATCGCCGGACTGCCCCTCGATCGGTCGTCCGACCAGTCGCGTGCTTTCTGCGTACTGGTTCCGGAGATCGAGATCGTGGTCGCGCACGAGGGAGTCGGTCAGCAGTACGTAGTGGGTCTCATCACCATCGATCGGACTCTGCAGGATGTGCGGTAGCAGGATTACAAACAGAAGGGTCGCGAAGAAACCGAGGAGTCGCGGAGAAACAGCGCGGTCGTCGACGGGGATTCGTCCCAGGAAGATGGAGAGCTGAGCCATTTTCGCGACGACGAAGATTGCCAGCCACCAGTCCGGATCCTGGAGCGCGAAATGCGCCGCGTTGAAGAAAAAGAGAAGTGAGGCGACTGACGCTGCGAGATCGAACACGACGTAGCGGCGCAGCGTTTCATCTCGGAGAAGGGTGGCGGGATACAGAGAGAAGAGCGCGACGGCTCCGGCGAACGAGAGCGCGGTGCCGCTCAACGGAGCTCCTCGGCGCCGCGGAAATTGATCCGGGCGCGCGGACTCAGCTTCGGGTTGGCGATAATGGTGAATCCGACAATCGGTTTCGCCGCCCGAAGTCGCAAGCCTCCGTCACCGGACAGCCACGCTTCTCCCGCTTCACCAGTGACGATGCCGGAGGGCTCTGCCGGAATGGCGTTGCGCGATTGAAAGATCTGATCGTGTCTAAGGAAACCCCAGTCGCTCAGCTCTCCCGCTGTGAGCTGACGCCGGTAGACGGAGTGTTGGGAGTCGATGATCTCGACCTCCGCCAACGGAGTTCCGCTGGGAACGTCGGCCATGTGGGCGCCCGACCCGATTAGAGATATCGCCGCTACCGGATGGGGTAATACGAAGCTCCGCGACTCTCCAGGAGCAAGACCAAACGCTTCCGTGAGCGCTTCACTCTGGCCTCGGCTGAAGGCGCCGAACGCGCTGCAGCCGACCATGAGTACCGCGCCGGCGGCGATGAGTCGCAGCCGGGGAAACGCGTCGGCCACGGCGATCGTGGCGAGAATCGCAACGCACAGCAATGTGCGAGACGGGATCGCCAAGGCGAGAGTTGCGCGCGTAACACCATTCCACGAAGTGAGGGAGAGGCATACGAAGCTAATGGCCATGAGGCTGACCGGAACACGCACTTTTTCTCCCTTACCGATCGTGACGATCATGAAAGCGCAGGCGATGAAATAGAGAAGGGAGAGGTGGGGACGGAAGACTAGAACCGCCACCATCGACACAAAAGCGAGGAGCCAGGACGCCGGTGACTGAAGGCCTGAAACGAAATCAGGGAAGATCGCAAAGACACGGGCGAGGCTGGCCGCACCGAAGGCGAAGGGGGCAAGAAGCGCGCGCGACCCGCCAGCGTCGGCCCCTCGGTTCCTCAAAGAGGAGGCCAGACAGGTGACGGCCAGAAGTGGCAGGCTCCACTTACCCGCCAAAAGAGCGACGAGTACCGCCGCGGCGAAGGTGAAGGGTGACGGCGCAACGAGGAGCCAGGCGAAGGTGGCCAGCGCTGCCGGAAACAGTGAGGCCCGAAGCGGAAAGTCGGGAGTCACCGTTGCGACGATAAATGCGAGAAGGAGCTGTTCCAGCGTCACCGTCTTCGAAGGGAGCAGCGCGATGAGAAGGGTGGCGCCGATGAGAATGGACACTTCGGGAAGACTCCGTAGGCCATCAAGAGGAAGAAGTCGGAGGGGCGCCGCGACAGCGGCGAGGAGTAGGATCGCGTCCCCTTTCGACCAGCGTCCGTCTCTCGTCCCCGCGAACACGACCACGCACACGCTCAACGCGTACACCGTTCCGGCAGCCCATCGGGACGTCGCTTCGTTGGTGAGCGCGAGGCTGAGGAAAGCCTCGAGGGGAAGAGCGAGGGAAGCGGTTGCGAACAGCTCCTCGCTGGGAATGATCGGAATTGCCGCAGCCAGCAGCACGATCGTGGCGATGAGCGGCGTGAGGCCCGCTGAGCCGCTTCGGGCAATCGGCAGCGAGCAGCAGAACATCAGCGCGAGGAGCGCCCATCGCGCCGGTTTGAGACTCTTAGGTGACGACAATGCCAATAGTCTACGGCTCTCGCGTGGCCGGCGTCGGGTTGCGGGCTCTCCTAACCCGAATTTCTCACAGTTTTCGTCGCAACGAAGCGGACAGGCTGCTCTCTGCTTCCGCACCGGGTGCTGGGCGTAGGGCCGCACGGCGTGCGGCCGGTACCTTCGGTCGCGGAACACAAACGTAATAATTCGAATCTCTCGGCGACAAATCATTCATAACGTCTCTGCGAAGGTCATCCGCCCGCTTTTGGGTTCACATTGAACGGTTGTTTTCTGCCGTGACCGATGGTATCGGCCGCACGCCGTGCGGCCCTACGCGTTGCACCACTTGCTACACACCTGTTAGAGAACCGGGTTGCGTACCCAATCCGGATCGAAGCCTTCGGTGGTCTCGGGAGTCAATTGTGCGCGATAGATCAGGCGCGCATCGCCTGTCAGCCTGAGCTCCTCGACCGACTGATCCTGGCCTGATCCCGCCACGCGGAATGCGACCTGAAATTCGATGCCGCTTCTCGTCTTCACCGTGACGGGAGATTCGACTTTTCCGAAAAGAGCGCTGACGGAAACCGAAGAGAGCACTCCGGATCCGCAGGATAGTGTTTCGGCTTCGACTCCGCGCTCATAAGTCCGAACGTCAATGGCGTGGCGATCGCGAACCAGTACGAAGTTCACGTTCGCACCCTCGGGTTGCAGGATGGGGTGAAACCGGATCACCCGCCCCAGCGGCTCGATCTCCTGGCTCCAGATATCGCCTCGAAGAAAGATCACATAGTGAGGAACGCCCATCAGGATGTAGCTTCCCCGCACCGTGGCCCCGTCGGTCGTGATCCGGACCTCGCGACGAAAATCGCGCGGAGGCGGGAGTGACAGGGTGATGCTCTGTTCCACGACTTCCGCGCCGATCATTCCGGCGTCGGTTTCGATCGTCATCTTCCGCTGTGCGATGACATTCAGGAAAGCGAACCTGGCGGCGCAGCGGGTACCGTTCGCACAGAAGTCGGCCGCAGACCCATCGGAGTTGAAATAGCGCATCCGAAAGGTGCCTCGGGCGGAGTTCTCGACAAGAATCAGCCCGTCAGCACCGACGGAGAGCCGCCGGGTGCACATGATTCGGGCAAGAGACTCCGGGCTGGTGATGGTTCCGGAACGGTTGTCGAAGATGACGAAGTCGTTGCCGCCGCCAGCCATCTTGAAGAATTCGGCTGGCGTATCACGCCGTGAGTTGATGGATGTCGACCTGAGCACCGGAATTTTTGCCTTCGTCCTGCTGCTTGGAAGCCCGGATCAGCGCGCCAGGAGAACCCTTCTCGGGCAGCCGCGTCCAAAGATAGGGCCTCTCGAGCCCGAGAACAACGAAAAAACATGGATCGCAAGGCAGGAGCCCGGCCTGGCCTTGTCTGGAGGATTTCTTTTGAAGCGTCTCGTCCCTCTGCTTCTGCTGCTCACCCTGCTTTCCCCTCTGTCTGTAAGAGCGCAGGGGAAACCCGACCAGCAGACGACCGTTCCCAAGCTGGTCGAAACTGTCAACGTCCGCGTAATCAACGTCGATGTGGTCGTCACCGATCGCAAGGGAAACCCCATCCGAGGCCTCAAAGAGGACGACTTTCAGCTCTACGAGAACGGAAGGCTTCAGAAGATCACCAACTTCTATGAGGTGAGAGGGACAACTCTCGCGGCCACGGCCACCTCGCCGAATCAGTCACCGTCTCCGACGGCAAAGGCGCCTTCAGCCGAGGCTGACTACACCCCTGCGCCAGCCAAACGCAAATACGTTTTCTTCATCGACAATCTGTCGCTGGCGCCGTTTCACCGCAATACGGTCTTCAGGTCCATGAAAGAGTTCGTCAAGAAGAACATGGGTCCGGACGATCAGGCCATGATTGCGACCTTCAATCACGACATCAAGACCCGGTTGGATTTCACCAACGACTCTTCGCAGATTTTGCAGACGCTCGATATCATTTCCGGGGAAAGCGCCTTCGGAACGCAGAACATCTCGGAGCGCCGTGATGTTCAGACGCGAATCCGCGACGCCGAGAGCCTGGACGCTGCGATCGCTGATGCGCGGTCGTACGCATCCTCGGTAGACAACGACCTCCGCCAGACTGTAAACGCGCTCAACGGTCTGATGACTACATTGGCCGGCATCGAGGGAAAGAAGATCCTCATTCTGACCAGCGAGGGGATGCAGATGTCTCCCGGTCGCGAGATGTTCGTCTTCGTCGACGATACGGCAAAGCAGAAAGGCTGGGCTTCTTCGGGTTCGACCTTTCTTCAGTCCATGAACTTCAATGCTACGTCACTGATTCAGAGCGTGGCACGGAGCGCCAACGCCAATGGAATCACGATTTATACGATGCATGGCGGCGGCCTCGCTGGCACAAATGAAAACTCGGCTGAGAACCAGAAACCGGTATCGGTGGCCGTTCAGCAGGAAATTGTTTCCAACAGCACCGACTCGTTGATCATGCTTGCCGATATGACCGGCGGGGCGGCGGCAACGAGCACCAACAACTTCGATCAGGCCTTTCGTCGTATCGCCAGCGACGTGTCGTCTTACTACTCTCTAGGCTATTCATCGCCGAGCGAGCGCGTCGATCGACAACGCGATCTCGACGTGAGGACCAGAAACCGGAACTACATCATCCGGGCCCGTAAGACATACGTGGAGAAGTCAGTCGACACCGACATCAACGATCGACTGATTGCGAATCTCTTCTATGCAGGTCAGCCCAATGACATGAAGATCTTCGTGACAACTGGTCGGCCCGTTGCTCTCGAGGTCGATCGATTCAAGGTTCCAGTGGAGATCCACATTCCGATGGAGAGCATCACCTTCCTTCCTCAGGGTGAGATTCTCCGCGGCGGTCTCGGCATCTTCATGGTTGTGGCAAATGCCCAGGGCGATACCTCGGAAATCCAGCACCAGACACATCCGATGACTCTGGATCCTGCCTCTGCTACGCCCGCAAAGTTGAAGGACAAGTACTACACGTACGCCGTAGACCTGGTCATGGAGAAGGGACGCAACAGGATCTCGGTCGGGATTCTCGACGAGGCGACCTACGCCACCGGCTTCCAACGTCAGGAAGTGCTGGCGGCCGATCTCCGCTGAGGCATCGCTGGTAGCCGATGCCGCGCGTTCTTCTCACCGTGCAATACCGCGGCACCCGCTATGCGGGCTGGCAACGGCAGGAGAACGCCAGGGCTGTTCAGCAGATCCTCGAGGAGGCGCTGGGGTCAATGTTCGGACAGAGAATCCGAATCGAAGGTGCCGGTCGGACGGATTCCGGTGTGCACGCTCAGGCGCAGCGCGCTCACGCCGATCTCCCGTCGGCGATTCCCGATCGAGGCCTCATGCTCGGTGTGAACAACCTGCTCCCTCCCGACATCCGCGTCACCGATTGTCGTCACGTGCCGTCAACATTTCATTGCCGATTCGACGCCGAGGCAAAAACCTATCTGTATCGAATCCTGACCGGCCCTGTCGCGGATGCCTTTCTTTCCGAAACGCACGCCCACGTGCCGCATCCACTGGACGCCAGGGCGATGAGCGACGCCGCCCGGTTCGCGGTGGGACGTCATGACTTCAAGAGCTTCACAGTACTGCGTCCGGAGGTCTCTTCGACCTGGCGGACCATACAGGCAATTGGCGTCACCGAGTCTGAGAAGGGGTTGGAAATCGAAGTGCGCGCCGATGGATTTCTTCGCTATATGGTCCGGAGAATCGTCGGACTACTCATTGAGACCGGGCGTGGGAAAATGCCTCCCGCGGCGATGGCGGCGGCACTCGAACCTCAGTATCAGAAAGTGCGTTGGACCGCTCCGGCAGCGGGCTTGACGCTGGACGAGATTCACTATGTTTCGCTACCGGAACCGCCTGAGTCGCTGTGCTAACATGGCGCGTCAATTATGATCGATGCGGGTAAGCTCGTTGAGCCGGGCTCGACCGAGGAGTCCCTGCTCGGCAGAATCGATCTCACCACTCTCCCTCGACACATCGCTGTCATCATGGACGGCAACGGGCGATGGGCAAAGCAACGCAATCTTCCGCGCGTCGAAGGACATCGGGCCGGTATCAACTCCGTTCGCGAGATTGTCGAGACGAGTGCGCGCCTGGAGCTCGGTGTCATCACGCTTTACGCCTTTTCTGTCGAGAACTGGAAACGCCCGCGTTACGAAGTCGCAACGCTCATGCTCCTTCTCAAGGAGTATCTGCGCAAAGAGCTCGACACGCTGATGAAGAACAATATCCGCTTCGAGCCGATCGGCCGAATCGATGGTCTCGATCCCTCCGTCCAGCGCGAGCTCGCGTATGCACGCGAAGCCACGTCCGGAAATTCGGGACTGCTATTTCAGATCGCGCTCAACTACGGTGGGCGTGCCGAGATCGTCGACACCGCCAATCGAATTATGGCTATCCTCAGGGAGAAAGGGCTCGAGGACTTCGTCATCGATGAGGAGTTTTTCTCCAGTCATCTTTACTCGGCCAACGTTCCCGATCCTGATCTTCTGGTGCGTACCAGCGGGGAGTTGCGCGTCTCCAATTTCCTGCTTTGGCAGATCGCCTACAGCGAGATTCATGTCACCAGGACACTATGGCCCGATTTCAGAAAGAGACACCTCTTCGAGGCCATCCTCGATTTTCAAAAACGGGAGCGGCGTTACGGAGGGGTCGATGAGGAACAGGAGCAGGAAATCTTCATCGAGGCCGACGAGAAGCTGAGCGGCTGACCGGATTTCGAATTTCGAATTTAAAAGAGCCGGTGAAATTGCTCCTTTTAAATTCGAAATTCGAAATTCGAAATTCGAAATCCGAAATTCCTTCATGTCTGATCAACCACCACCACAGAAAACGGGTCGTTACGCGAGGGAGCTGACCACGCTGGTGGCAGCTCCACTCCTGATCTGGCTGTGTGGCTGGGCGCCTCACGGATATTTCATAGCCGGAATGGGGCTGGCCTGTACGCTCGGTCTGTACGAGTTCCTGGTGCTCGGAGAGAAGAAGGGGTATCCCGTCCAGAAAAGTCTTTCCATCGCTTTGATGTGGCTGATTCTGGCCGCTTTCCTTCTACCCCAGCTCTCTGTGGAGGTCGCCGTCTTCGCCGTTCTGTTGATTCTTCCGGCGACCTTCGTCTTCACAGTCCGAGAGCTGGATACGGCCCTTCCCGCAACCGCTGTCTGCGTTCTCGGCACGCTGTATCTCGGCATGATGGGCGGGACGATCCTCCGCATGCGTCTCGATTTCGGTGATGTCGACGGACGTCACCTCATGTTCTTTCTCTTCGTCGTGGTCTGGATCGGGGATGCCGGTGCCTATTACGTCGGCAAGACATTTGGGAAAACGAGGCTGTGGCCGCGGGTGAGTCCTAAGAAAACGGTGGAGGGCGGTCTCGGGGGAGTGGCCACGGCCATCCTTGCGGCAGCGGTCATTCACTTCACTTTCTTTCAGAATTTTCCGCTTGTGCATGCCCTGATTGCGGCGGCGCTTTTGTCGGTGACCGGCGTCATCGGAGACCTCGCCGAGTCGCTCTGGAAGCGGTCGGCCGATGTGAAGGACTCCGGCGCTCTGATCCCGGGCCACGGTGGATTCCTCGACCGTTCCGATTCCATTCTCTTCACTGCACCGATCCTGTACGGATACTGGTTTCTGCTGGCGCATAATTTTCGGCTGACGTGATGAAAAGGACGCTCTCGATCCTCGGTAGCACTGGCTCGGTCGGCACCACCACGCTGGCGGTAGTCGACGCTTTCCCGGATCAGATCTCCGTCGTGGCGCTTGCGGCGGGTGGAAACCTGCCGCGACTTCTCGAACAGATCGAGCGTTACAGGCCGTTGATGGTGTCGGTCAGGAGCGAAGCCGACGCGCGGTCATTGTCGCGCCAGCTAGGGTCCGGAGCTCCGGAGGTGGTTTTCGGGGAAGAGGGCGTGATCGGTGTCGCTTCTCTTCCCGAAAGTAATACCGTTGTCGCGGCGATCGTTGGCGCGGCAGGCATCGCGCCGGTGTACGCGGCGCTGCTGTGTGGGAAGAGGGTGGCGATCGCCAACAAGGAAGTGCTGGTGGCGGCGGGCGACCTGATGACTCGCGCCGCACGCGAACACGGCGGAGAGATCCTGCCGATCGACTCCGAGCATTGCGCGGTGCATCAGTGCCTTCGTTCAGGAACGGCCGGCGAAGTCGAGCGCATCATCCTCACAGCCTCGGGCGGTCCGTTTCTTCTAAGAGACCCGGCCACGTTCGGCGAGGTCACGATCGAGGCAGCGCTGGCTCATCCGACCTGGAAGATGGGCAACAAAATTTCCATCGACTCAGCGACGATGATGAACAAGGGGCTCGAGGTGATCGAGGCTCACCATCTCTTTCAGCTTCCGGCCGGGAAGATCGACATCTTCATCCATCCGCAGTCGATCGTTCACTCCATGGTCGAGTATGTCGATGGCTCGATCATGGCCCAGCTGTCCACGACCGATATGAAGTTTCCAGTGCAGTACGCAGTGCTGTATCCCGACCGAGCGGTAGCACCCTTCGCGCGACTCGATCTAGCACAGATCAGAAACCTCGAGTTCCTCCCCGTCGATCATCAGCGCTTTCCGGCGGTCAGGCTTGCCTATGAGGCCTGCAGGACCGGTAAGTCGATGCCGGCCGTGCTCAATGCCGCGAACGAAATTGCGGTTCACCGGTTTCTTCAGGGAGAAATTCCTTTTCTGGGGATCGTTGAGATCGTGGAGCAGGTGATGGATCGGCACGTTGCGTCTGTCGCGCCGATCGATTCACTCGAGGACGCAATGGGGTGGGACGGCTGGGCGCGCAATGAAGCGCGGGGAACTGTTGTTGCAAGCCACGAAGTACGCCGATCAATCGGCTAAGCCAGAAAGGCCCACGTGTCAAACCTAGCTACAAACGCGCTTGCTTTCGTCATCGTCCTCGGCTTTCTCGTATTCGCTCACGAGTCGGGACACTTTTTTTTTGCGAAGCTCTTCCGAGTTCGCGTGCTGGTTTTTTCATTCGGCTTCGGCAAGCGGCTGTTCGGATTCCGTAAGGGCGATACCGATTACCGCGTCTCGCTGATCCCGCTGGGCGGCTACGTTCGCATGGCAGGGGACATCCCCGAGGAAGCCAGGAGCGGAGATCCCGACGAGTTTTTGTCGCGTCCGAAATGGCAGCGATTCCTGATTCTCTTCGCCGGTCCGCTGATGAACCTCCTCATCGCCATCGGCTTCCTCACCGGCCTCAACATGGTCGGAAACGAGATCCTTCGCGAATCGCGGCCCGTGCTCGGCCTTGTTGTTCCCGGCAAACCGGCGGCCCGAGCGGGACTGAAGGAAGGCGATCTGATCGTTCAGGCGAACAACGAAAAGATTGTGACGTGGGAGGATCTCAAGCTGGCCATCAGCATGAATCCAAATGCCCGATTGAACATCGACTTCATTCGAAACGGCAGACCCGCGCAGACGGTGCTGATCCCGGAGAAACAGGAAAATGAATATGGCATCAGCGGGTTCGCCGGGATCCAGAAGTTCGTCAGCAGTGAGATCGGGCGTGTAGCTGCCGGAGGCCCGGCCCAGAGGGCGGGGATGGAACCGGGCGATCACATTGTGGCTGTCAATGGGAAGCCAATCGCGCAGCTGAATGAGTTTGACGAGCAGCTCGAGAAGGCCAAAGCTCCTCTAAAGGTCACGCTGCGTCGCGATGTCAGAACCTTCGACACGGTTTTTCCTCTTCAGAGGGAAAACGGCGAGCTCGACCGCGGATTTATCCCTCCCACGGTGATTCGAAAGCTCGATTTCCCTGACGCGCTCCGCGAGAGTATTGATCAGAACTGGAAGATGGCCCGATATGCCGCGGTGGTCCTCAGTCGTCTTTTCAGGCTGCAGGGGAGTGTTAAGGAATTTCAGGGTCCGATTTCCATTGCCCGTATCTCCGGGGAGATGCTGCGTACGGGATGGAAGGCGATGATCTACCTCATGGCCAGCATTTCCCTTCAGCTCGGAATCATGAACCTCCTGCCCGTTCCTGTTCTCGATGGTGGTCACATCGCCATTCTGGTGGTTGAGGGAGCGGCGCGGCGCGACCTTTCCCTGCGGGTGAAGGAGCGTATCCAGCAGCTCGGATTTGCAGCTCTGGCAATGCTCATGATCGTCGTCCTCTTCAACGACGTAATCCAGAACGTCCTGTTGTGGAAAAAGGGCTGATGCGCCGATCAGAATTTACGCGGCTCTACCGACCTCGGATTCGACGAACGATGTAACTTCGTCTCCTGATCATTCACGACAAGGAGAATTTCACATCGGCCTAATTTTGAGGTCCCTCGCCCCTCCCGCCCACCCGCCCTTGCTTTTGATGAACCTCCAGTATCTACGCGGGTTCCCGAGCTTGTCATCCTGAGCCGCCGCGGCGAAGGATCTCCAGTGGCAGGATCTGAATTCAGATCGTCCTATCTTGAGATCCTTCGCTGCGGCTTCTAAGAAACTCCCTGTATTTACGCGGGTTCCCTGATGTGTCATCCCGAGCCGCAGCGAGGGATCTGGGGGGGGCCCTTCCATCGTGGTGCTCGCAAACATTTTCGATTGCCAAGGGTCTAAGGCCCCCGCCCAGATC
>DASZZV010000148.1:0-5163 GCA_035544835.1 Thermoanaerobaculia bacterium | reverse complement strand
AGAATGCAGCGAATCCTCAGCACGGTTTTGTCCGGGCGGCGCTCTGGACGGTCGATGAGCTACGCGCTGACGATTCGGGTGGCGTGTCTGCTGTTCTGTCGTTCCAGGATGATGACGCCACCCGTGGCTATCGTGATTTTGCCTTCAAGGCGGTCTATCGCATTGAGCTCGATCGTGAGCTGAGGTTGTCACTCCAGATCCGCAATGACTCTGATACACCGTTCGAGTTTGAGGAGGCGTTGCATACGTATCTGCCGATCAGCGACATTCACGAAGTTCACCTTGAGGGGCTCAGCGATACCGAGTACATCGACAAAACCGACTCAATGAAGCGCAAGCATGCGCCGCAGGGTAACCTCATGATCGGCAAAGAGACCGACTCGGTGTTCGAGGGGAGTGATGCTACGGTTCGAGTGAGCGACAAGGGACTCGGTCAGACCCTCGTCGTGGAAAAGGCTAACTCGAGTTCGACCATCGTCTGGAATCCCTGGGCGGAAAAGGGAAGCTCCCTGGCCGACCTCGGCGAGACCTGGGAGCGGATGATCTGCGTCGAGTCCGCCAACGTCGGAGCCGACTCGATCACGATTGGGCCGGGGAAGAGTCACGAGTTGAAGTGCACGATTCGCGCGGAGAAGCTCTAGGAAATCCAGCGAGGTCGCCCGGAGTGGCGGCATCTCTGCGGCCTGGCTCGACGGCGTCCCGCGCCGCCGCCTCGGAAGTGTTCCTCTTCGCAAAGGGGATCGCGCCTTCCGAAGAGGAAGCCTTCTAGAGCAGCGGTAAGAGAGGGCTGCGCCTCGCTTAATCCCCAATGACCACGGTTGCGCCGTTCCCGACCGGTACTCTGGGCAGCGCTGCTGCTGCCGGGAGATGGAAGTAATCAATGCTCTGGTCCTTGCCATAGATCTCCGCCCAACTCAGGGGCGCAAAGATGAAGGAGACAGGTAACTTGATTTTCGGTGTTCTCATCATTTCTTCAAATACTCGATGGTAAGCAATCGTAGGCCGAGGTGTCTCGTGTCACCGGAAAGGTGACGAGCAGCTGGATTCACAGTTTGTGTTGTCGTGATCGCTAGGCGATGGCCTCGGTTGCCACTGGGAACGACAACAACTCGTTCTAGAAAGCGTTGGTGGGCCTCGAAACGCTCTGAGCGCCCGTCCAAATCGAGGGTGACGATGGGGGGAGCGGCAAAAGCATCATAAGGAATCTCGAAGTCTAGTTTCAGAAGGCGAGGCCGGCTTCCGGACGCGAGAACAATTTCCCCCCGCCCGGACATCCATCGAAAACCATTCTCCTCGGCGTCATACCATCCTCGCGTGAACTCGATGAAATTAGAGACTCGGGAGACGGACACCGCAAAGTACCGGTTACGAGCGAGTCTACGAAGACGAGTTCCTCCTCGTCGGAACACGATCGTGGCCGCTGGGTCGGTTCCTTCCGTGACATAAACGGCGTCCGCACTCAACGCCTCGGGCTCGATTTCGGATCCCGCTGGCCTTACCTGGTAATCGCTGAGAAAAAGCTGTGCGAACGGATGCATCGTTGCGCTGCTGACAAGAATTATCGATTGGCGAGGCCGGTGTTCCCGGATCCAGTTCATAGCGGCAATCGGGGGCGAAGCGGTTTGTCTGACGATCTCTAGCGATGGAACTGTCCATGACACAGCTCGCAACACGCAATAGGCCGTCAGAATGCATCGTGTGACGGTAACCGCCTTCCATCGGTCAAATGGAATCAGTAAGGCCGAGATACTCTCGATTCCTGACCCAGCGAGAAATGCGAGGAGTGGCATGTAGCCGATTGAAAGGCGACTAATACTGAGCGGGTCGAGCATGAAGAGGGCGAAGACGAAGAACGGGCTGAAAGTCAAGAGAATCAACAGCAGCCGACGCCCATGGCTCCTGCACCCTAAGACAGAGCTCCCCACCAGGAACGCGATGACACCGGCGGTGCCGCGATCTCCGAATGGGTAAAAGAGGAAGGGAACGAAGAGCTCGAGGGGTGTCGGACGTCCGGGATTATGAAAGGAATCAACCCTCAAAACGTACTCTTGGTGGACGTGGAAGGCATTGAGGTAGTCACCCCAGGTTCCCGTGGCCGCAACTGCAGTTGCGTAGATGACCAACGTGCTGACAAAGACAATCAGCAGCCCGTACAACCCATCACGCAACCGGCGCCGTGTGTTCGCGACCAAGGCGAGGACGAACGGGGTTGCGCCGACTAGAATTGTTTGGACTCTGATGCCAACGGAGAAAGCGAGGATGAGACTCCCGAGAAAATACCACCTTCGATCCGTTCGGCCGCGGAGCAGCGAACCCGCAGCAACGAGCTCCAATACCAAACCTGGTACGTCAGAGAATCCCGTACCTCCGTAAAACCAGACATTGGGAAGGAAGCAAAGGATCAGTGTAAGGACGACCGACGCGTCGAAGGAGAAGCCGAACGACCGACCAGCAAAGTAACATGCCGGAAACAGAAGCAGAGCAAAAGTGACGGTTACAGCCTGTACCGCGCCAAACTCCGAGGGAACGAGAAAATGTACTACCTTTGCAAGCCATATAAAAACCGGAAACCCCGGCGGCTGAGGGTGGTGCAATGCGATATTGAAATCTCGGATCCCGAGGCCAAATAGCGTCTCATCCCAGTCCCAAGCGGTCCTGGAGATCGCCCAGATTCGCGTGACCGCCACGCAAACGGCGACTAGGACAAAAATGTATTTCTGTCGGCGAGTCATTATCTCGGAAGATGTACGGCGCGTGACCCGGTGCCGTCTACTAAAAAGACCGCGTCGCTAGCTCCAGAGGCACCTAACGTCCGAGGTGCGCGGCCTTGCCCGCCGCTCTGCTCATGGTATCAGCCACGCAGACGTGCGGGCGAAGTCCGCTCTAACGACAAGTTAGGCGCCGCGGCAACGGCTACCCAAGGTTAGACGGACTGCCGCCAGAACTCCCACCACCGCCTCGGCGGAGAGCCCGGAGCAACTGAACTCTCTGATTTGTGGCCGGTAACGGCGTGAATAGAACCTTCCTCGTCGAGGAAGTATGGAATCGATGGGTCGAAGGGAGTCTTCTGCAGCCTCCCGTCGAGTCGCTGATACTTCGCGGTCCGAGCGTCGCTTGTCGCGGATGCGCGAGCGTAGCCACCCATCGAAACAGTTGTGATTTCGTCGACTTGGAACTGCGCTTCCTGAAGAGCGGCTATGAGAGCTTGCCTGTTGGGAGCAAAACAATTTGTGTAGTCCCCATTCAACGTGTCGCCTGGGTAGGCCTGCCATAGCGGCACCGTAAGCAGCGTAGGATTGAGTGACTCGAGTGTTGTCACTGTTCCATCCGGGAGGAGAAAGTATTCATCGATCATCATTGTTCCGACGAATAGTTTCGCGCCGTCCTTCATGACGGAGCGAACCGCGTCCAGACCGCCCATCGGATTGCGTAGGTGGTACAACACCCCCATGAAGAGGACAACGTCGAACTTGCCGTAGGTGTCAGGTGAGAGGTTGTAAGCGTTGTCCATTCTGTACTCGACGGAGCTGCCGAGAATCTTCTTCGCGACGGCGAAGCCAGTGTAGTCCTCAGGAACAAAGTCGATGGCGACGACATTGGCCCCGCGCCTCTCCATCTCGAAAGAGAAGAACCCGTCGGAGCATCCTATGTCGAGCGCTCGGAGTCCACGCATGTCCGTGGGCAGACCGATCGCATCCAGAATCGGCAGCTTCATGCGATTGGAGTCATCGCCGGGAGTGATAATTCCCGGCGCAAGCTCGATTTCGTGCCACCAGCGCCCGTGCTCAGCGATCAGACGGGAAATGTCGGTAGGATTTGTAATTCTTTGCGTGCTTACAGTCATTCAGCCGTCTAACGTCCGAGTTGAGCGGCTTTGCCGCCGCGCAGCTCTTGTAACCACCTGGCAGACGAGCGGGCGAAGTCCGCTCCAACGACAAGTTAGCCGGCCTTGTGGCTAGAAGGCGGACCGTGCTCTGTGATGTACTGTCGCAGCGCCGAGTTTACGGACACCGAGTCCTTGAAGACTTCGAAAACGTCGGCCTCGAGAAGGACGACGTTGGTGCCCTTCTTGTAGGCCTCGTAGTACTTTCCTCGAACTCCCTGGCTGAAGTCGTACTCCGGGAGCATGTCGTCGTCTTCAGTTTCGTCGCTATCTTCGTGTTTCATATGCGTTTCGTTCTCGCGCCGTTGCCTGACGGGCGCTGATGATACGAATTCTATCTGATTGCTCTGTATGGACAACCGCAATCAGCGTACCTCCGAGGGTAAAACCCATCGTGACGTAGCGAAACTCCCCAAAATGCCTCGGATCGACGGCTGTGAAAGCCAAAGGATCACCAAAAACGTTGGAGGCTTCCTCGAAAGAGACGCCATGTTTTGCCTGATTCTTGCGATCTTTCTCGGAATCCCACGCGAACTTCATACTACGGGGAGTATACCTCCGGGCGCTCGGGAAGGAAGCCTAACTCAGCTTCAACCAATCGCTTTTACGGAATCGGAATCGGCCTCACAAACGTCTGATCGGTCGATACGTTGTCGACAAACGAGGCCCAGGCGTAGATGGCTCCCGGTATGGTCGGGATGACCTCGAGGTAAGCATCGGTGGCGTCGTTCCCGGTGATGTCACGGATGATCTGGGTGATGGAGAGGGACTGACCGCCAAGAGGCGTGTAGACCTTCTCCCCGGCCTTGGTCCCGTCGGCTTTCCAGACTGAGACGAAGACGGGCACAGGCGACGCCGACGTGTTGACGATGCCGGAATTCGTCCGGAAGCCACTGTTCTGCGACAGTCCCTGTAGCACTGCACCCTTGGTTCCGATGAGATCGTCCACGCCGAATGCGGGGATGAACTGTCCCAGCGTTCCGTCAGCTTTCTTGTCGGAGTACGTGCGGGCCCAGGCCACGACTGGCGTCGGTGCGCTGGTGGTGATGCTCAGACTGGCCGCTCCCTGGAAATTGAAGAGCTCCAATACGGCGTCGTTGAAGAACTTCGTTGCGCCTGCTGCCACGGTGACGCTGACAGTGGCGGTGGGGGCGGTGGAGCCGCGCGGCGTCAGCGCGATGCTGACCATTGCTGGAACGCTGTTGCGATTGATCAGCGCGAGATTGGATTTGAAGAGCGTGTTGTTGGCGCCGGTGAGTGAACCGACGCCGTCGATCCAC
>DASZZV010000147.1:0-4323 GCA_035544835.1 Thermoanaerobaculia bacterium | reverse complement strand
CGGCTTTCGCCCCTGCCGGGGCTCGGTGAAACTTCAAGCAAATGATTGATTCGTGACGTCTTCCAGTGGTTCGCTTCGCTCACCACTGGCTACCAGCTCCGCGGCCCTCCGGGCCTCACACACCGGGCTCCGCCCGGTGCTTCCCAGGACGAAGTCCTGGGAACGGCGGCAAGGTTTTATTGTCGAGCCCCGGCGCCTACGCCGTGAAAAAGTCTTTCACCTTGTCGAGCAATCCATGGGCGTCGGAAGGCGTCTCGCCCTCCAGCATCGCCAGCTCGGCCAGCAATTCGCGCTGCCGCGCGCTGAGCGAAGTCGGAACGCGGATTTTGGCGTGCAGGTAGTGATCACCCTTCCCGCTGCCATCGACGAAGGGAACACCCTTCCCGCGCATTCTGAAGACCTGCTCGGACTGCGTTCCCGCGGGGATGGTGAGCTTCTCGTCACCATGAGCTGTTCGCACGGTGATCTCGGAGCCGAGTGTAGCCTGGGTGAAGGAGATCATCTGCTCGCTGTGAATGTCGTAATCGCGGCGCAGAAATCGAGGATCCTCGGCGACCGAGATGAAGACATAGAGATCTCCAGAAGGACCGCCGCTGAACCCCGCTTCACCCTCACCCGCTACGCGGAGGCGCGAGCCGTCATCGACACCCGCCGGCACCTTGATCGAAAGGGCTTTCTCTTCTCGAACTCTCCCTGCTCCGCTGCAGGTCACGCAAGGATCTTTGATGACCTTTCCAGCCCCGCCGCATTGGGGGCAGGTTCGGGATACCGCGAAGAAGCCCTGTGAATAACGGACCTGGCCGCGACCGGCACAACCGCTGCACGTGGAGGGGCTGGTTCCCGGCCTCGCGCCGCTGCCGCTGCAAGCCTTACAGGTCGCCGAGCGGGGAACAGTGATCGCCTTCTCGACTCCAAACACCGACTCCTCGAACTTCAAGATCATGTCGAACCGGAGATCGTTCCCCCGCGAAGGGCGATTGCTCTGACCGCGCCCGCGCCCGCCGAAAAGATCGCTGAATCCGAAAAGGTCGCCGAGGATGTCCGAGAAATCGGTGAACTGCGATGGATCGAATCCAGCGCCGGAAGCGCCCTGATGTCCGAAGCGATCGTAACGAGCCCGCTTCTCCTCGTCGGAGAGAATGGCATAGGCCTCGGCTGCTTCCTTGAACTTGTCCTCGGCTTCGCCGTTTCCCGGATTCTTGTCGGGATGGTACTTGATGGCCAGCTTGCGGTAGGACTTCTTGATCTCTTCTACGGAAGCCTCGCGGGTGACACCGAGAATCTCGTAGTAGTCTCTCTTCTGGGTCGTAGCCATGGAATTCCGATTCAGGAGGACTCGGTGGGAGCACCGGCCTTCATGGGGTTGTAAAGCATGACGCTGGTGAGGATCCGCGCCGCATTCTGCAACTCGTATATTGCGTCATTGAGTGGCTGCTTCTGTTCACCGGCGGCGGCTTCTTTGGCTTTGGTGATCAGCTTCTGCACGATTTCGCGATCGCCATCGCTGAGAAGCTTTCCGAACTCTCGAAAAACCTTTTCGTTGGTGTAAATCATTCCCTCGAGCTTGTTCTGCAGGGTCCGGGTATCGCGCCGCTGCGCATCGATCCGGGAATGCTCCTGCGCTTCCTCGATAATTCTGGTGATCTCGTCCTGGGTCAGTCCGCCGGCGGGGTTGATCTGGACCCCGGTGGACTGGCCGGTCGACTGATCCATCGCCGTCACATTGACGATGCCATTGGAGTCGAGAGCGAAAGTCACCTCGATCTGCGGGACACCCCGCGGCGCCGCCGGGATTCCAACAAGATCGAATTTACCCAGCGATTTATTCTCCTTCGCGAACTCGCGTTCGCCCTGGAGAACGTGAATCTGTACTTTGTTCTGGTTGTCGGAGACGGTCGTGAAGATCAGTGAATTCTTGGTAGGAATCGTGGCGTTGCGCTCGATGATTTTCGTGAAGAGGCCACCGTGGGTCTCGAGTCCCAGCGACAGCGGAGTGACATCGAGTAGAACCATGTCCTTGATGTCGCCGCGCATGATCGCACCCTGAATCGCAGCACCAACGGCCACCACTTCGTCGGGATTGATGTTGCGATTGGGCTCGCGGCCGAAGACCTTCTTCACCGCCTCCACGACCTTGGGCATGCGCGTCTGACCGCCGACCAGAATCACCTCGTCGATGTCTTCGACCTTCAACCCGGCCGCCTGGAGTGCATCCTTCACCGGGTCGATGGTCTTCTGAATGAGGTCGTCGACCATACCCTCGAACTCGCGACGGGTCAGGACGCGATTCAGGTGCTTGGGTCCACCCTGGTCTGCGGAGATAAATGGCAGAGTGATACGCGTTTCCTCGGTGACCGACAACTCGCACTTGGCTTTTTCCGACGCCTCTTTGAGACGTTGCAGAGCCATGCGATCTTCGCGGAGGTCGATCCCGGAATCCTTGATGAAACCCTCGATCAACCAGTCACTGATCCTCTTGTCGAAGTCTTCTCCGCCCAGGAAAGTGTCACCGGAAGTCGAGAGAACCTCGAAGAGACCGTCTTCGAGTTTCAGGATCGATACGTCGAACGTTCCTCCGCCCAGGTCGTAAACGGCGATGCGCTGATTACCGCGATTGTCGAGACCGTAAGCCAGCGCGGCCGCTGTCGGCTCGTTGATGATACGCAACACCTCCAGCCCGGCGATGCGACCGGCATCGCGCGTGGCCTGACGCTGAGCATCATTGAAATACGCCGGAACGGTGATAATCGCCTCGGTGACCTCCTGGGCTAGAAAGTCCTCGGCGAAAGACTTGATCTCGGCAAGGATGAAAGCAGAGATTTCTTCTGGCGAATAGTCGCGATCGCGGACCTTTACCTTGACGTCGCCGTTGGTTGCCGAGACGACCTGATAGGGCAGAAGATCCTTGGCGTGCTTGACCTGCTCTGATTCGAATTTCCTGCCGATGAGCCGCTTGATGGCGTAGACGGTGTTGAAGGGATTGGTGATGGCCTGCCGTTTGGCGATCTGGCCGACCAGACGCTCCCCGTCTTCCGTAAAACCCACCACCGAGGGAGTGGTACGGCTGCCCTCGCGATTCGGCATGACCTGCGGAGTCGCCACATCGACGACCGAAACGCAGGAGTTGGTCGTGCCCAGATCGATTCCGATGATCTTCGACATTCAGATGACTTCAGCTCGAGGCGCTGCTCTGGCCATCGGCTGAAGCGTTCTCCTCTGCCCCCCCCACTGCAACGCGCACGAGGGCGGGACGAATCAACCGATCGTTGAGAAAATACCCTTTCTGAAGAACTTCGACGACAGTGTGGGAGGGGAATCCGGTGTTCTCCTCGCGCGTAACGGCCTCGTGGATGGCTGGATCGAAAGGAACAGGTGCCTGTTCCACGGCCTTTAAACCGAACCGGGCCAGGACATCCTGGAACTGTTTGTAAATCAGATCGATCCCCTTCACGAACTCGTCGACACCGTCACCCGGAGTGACCCGCATGGCACGCTCGAAGTTGTCGAGCACCGGCAGCAGATCGCGCATCGATTCGGTCAGCGCGAATTTGAAGAAGTCGGCTTTCTCGCGCTCAGCACGGCGGCGGAAGTTTTCGAAGTCGGCGCGGGCGCGCAGGAGCTGGTCCCGCAGCTTCTGATTCTCCTCGCGAACCTTTTGAAGCTCCGCCGAGTCCTGCTCGGAATCGGGGCTTCCTTCCTCTTCTGAGAGGTTGAAGTCGCTCAATGACTCGCCGGTGTCTTCAATGACATATGCATCGTCGCCGGCGGGGTCTGCCGACGGGCTATCCTTCTCATCACTCACGGGTTTGGCTCCTGTTTCGACTCCTCGATCTTCCGAGTGAGAGCCCGTCCAAGATAATCAACGAGTGGAGCCATTCTCTCATACTCCATCCGCGTCGGCCCGATGACGCCGACAAGCCCGAGCGGCGATGAAGCCGTCCCATACCTCGTGGCCACCAGGCTGAAGTTGTAACTCTGTGTAAACCGGCTCTCCGATCCGATCAGAATCTGAAGACCGTCCTCGGTGAGACACCGATTCAATATGTCGACCAATCTCTCTTTTTCCTCAAAGAGCAGAAAAGTCTTCCGCATCGACTCGGCGCCCGCAAACTCGGGCTTGTTCAAAATCGAGACAGCGCCCTCGACATACACCTCATGCTCGTGGGGCATCACGTCCTCAACCGCTTCGACTCCCAGGGAAACGCTGTCCATCAAGGCCTTGTCTTCGAGCGCCCGCGGCTCCTGCTGAACTCCAGCGAGTCGCCGCCGCATACCATCGAGGGTGTGGCCGCTGAACTCAGCAGTGAGAAACCGGCTGATACG
>DASZZV010000146.1:0-8909 GCA_035544835.1 Thermoanaerobaculia bacterium | reverse complement strand
TCAGTTTCTTTTCTCAGTGGCAGCGCGCACGCTGTCCCTTGCTCGGGATGACAGCAACCCCCTTCGCAATGCCGCTTCACCGCACAAACCAAAAACGAAAACGCGGGCATTGTAGCCCGCGTTTTCAAGCTTCCATTGATGAATGTCTATGCTCGGGGGGCTTTGTCGAGCGCCTTCTTCGCCGACTCGGCGATCACGGCGAACGCGGCAGCGTCGCTCACGGCGATGTCGGCGAGTACCTTGCGGTCCAGCGTTGATCCGGCAGCCTTGAGACCCGAGATCAACTTCGAGTACGACAGGCCGTTCATTCGTGCGGCGGCGTTGATGCGGACGATCCACAACTTGCGGAAATCACCCTTACGATCCTTACGTCCCGTATAGGCGAAATTCTGAGCCTTCTCCACCGCCTGCTTGGCGATGCGATGGCCGCGGGACCGCAAACCGTAAAAGCCTTTCGCCGCCTTCAAAATCTTTACGCGGCGGTTCTTGCGCTTGGGACCTCTTTTTACTCTGGGCATCGTTTCTCCTTGTTTTTTACTTCGTTTAAGAGCGGTCGGGCCAGGAGTGGACTCGCCCGTGCGCGCTCATGTGACCGACGTTCCAAACCTCGGTCATCTCGTTTCAGGAGCCAGGGCCGAAGTTCAAATTCCGGCCGCCGACGCCCCTGCTCTCCTAGACGTAGGGGAGCATCCTCTTCACGGTCTTCTCATTCGCTTTCGAGACCTCGACTTCGCCAGCCAGCTTAGCCTTACGGCCAGGCGACTTCTTGGTCAGGATGTGCGAGTGAAAGGCGTGATTGCGGGTGATCTTGCCCGAACCGGTCTTTTTGAACCGTTTCGCAGCTCCGCGGTGTGTCTTCATTTTAGGCATAGAGCATCCTTCTAAAAGCTTGGGCGGTAACCAATGTTGTTCGGGGATGATTCCCGAGGCTGTTGCGCTTATTTCTTCGGAGCGATGACGATGGTCATGCGGTTGCCCTGCATGTCGGGATGCGTCTCCGCGGCGCCGAACTCTTTGATGTCTTCCAGCAGGCGGTCCAGAACGGCGCGACCGAGCTCCGGATGGGCCATTTCACGACCCCGAAACCGAACGCTGGCCTTTACCTTGTCGCCGTCCTCGAGGAACCGCGTTACGTGGTTCTTCTTGAAGTTGAAATCATGTTCGTCGATCCGGGGACGGAACTGCACTTCCTTGACGAGGATGACCTTCTGCTTCTTTTTCGCCTCTGTCGACTTTTTCTTCTGCTGGAACAGGTACTTGCCGTAATTCATCACCTTGCAGACCGGCGGGGTCGCAGAGGGCGAGATCTCAACCAGGTCGAGATCCTTTTCCTTTGCAAGCTCCTGGGCCTGGGCAATGGGAACGACTCCAATCTGCTTACCTTCGTCATCGATCAAGCGCACTTCAGGTGAGCGAATCTGATCGTTGATACGGGTGTCCGGTTCCTTCTTCTCGAATCTTCTGTCAAAACGACGCGGCGGAAATATGAGTGAATCCTCCTCGAAAAGCCAAACGAAATCTCAATCTGAGTCCATGTCCAGGGTCGTTCGACAACTCAGGGCTCAGACTTGGACTTAGACCAATTTTTAGGCGCGAACTCTACGGAGAAACAGCTATAAAGTCAAGGCGCGAGCCGCGAGGAGCCCTTTGGCCTCGGCCACGAAATCCTCAACAGATGAGCTCCCCTGATCGCCGCCGGTCCGCTTTCTGACACTCACAGTTCCGGCGCCGGCCTCTTTCTCTCCCACCACCAGCATGTAAGGGATCTTCTGCAACTGGGCCTGGCGGATCTTCGCTCCGAGTTTCTCGTTGCTGACATCACAGATGGTCCGGAAACCGGCCTTCCTAAGCTTGTCCTCCACTTCCTTTCCGTAGTCCAGGAACTTCTCGGACAGCGGCAGCACGGCAACCTGGACCGGTGCCAGCCACAACGGGAAGGCGCCGGCAAAGTGCTCGACGATGATGCCAAAGAAGCGCTCGATCGACCCGAGGATGGCCCGATGGATCATGACCGGCCGATGCTCGCTGTTGTCGGCTCCGATAAAGCTCAGATTGAATCGTTCCGGTAAAGCATAGTCGAGCTGAATGGTCCCCAGTTGCCATGGACGTCCGATGGCATCGGTAACCTGAAACTCGAGCTTCGGTCCGTAGAAAGCACCCTCACCGGGATTGATGTGATAGTTCATCCCCGCTTTCTTCAGGGCATTCTCGAGACCGGCTTCGGCGCTGTCCCACATCGCGTCGTCGCCGATACGCTTCTCGGGACGGGTGGAGAGCGCAATCTTTACGTCGGTGAACCCGAAGATCGAGTAGATCTCGTCGATGAGCTTGATCTCACGCTCGATCTCGCCCTCGATCTGATCAGGCGCGACGAAGAGATGGGCATCGTCCTGAGCGAAGGAGCGCACCCGGGCCAGACCATGAGTCACGCCGGAGCGCTCGTAGCGGTGCAGCCGCGCAAAATCGGCCAGGCGGATCGGGAGATCGCGGTAGGAGCGGCGCTCCGCGGCGAAGATCTGCGTATGGCCCGGACAGTTCATCGGCTTCACGCCGTACTCGCGCTCGTCGACGATGGAGAAGAACATGTTTTCTTTGTAGTTGTCATAGTGACCCGAGATCTTGAACAGCTCGGTGTCCCAGATGAGAGGAGTCACGACCTCGTCATATCGATCGCGCAGGTAGAACTCACGCACGAAGTCGATGAGCGCGTTGTAGATCACCGCCCCCTTCGGCAGGAAGATCGGCATAGCCGGCGCGAAGTGGGAAAACATGATGAGGCCGAGCTCCTTGCCTAGCTTGCGGTGATCGCGCGCGCGCGCCTCTTCCATCCGCTTGAGGTATTCGTCGAGCTCCTTCTGATCGCCCCAGGCGGTACCATAAATGCGCTGCAACATGGGATTGCGCTCGTCGCCGCGCCAGTACGCGCCGGCAACCGAGAGCAACTTGAAGGCGGTCAGATGCCGGGTCGAGGGAACGTGAGGGCCGCGACAGAGATCCTTCCAGTCACCCTGTCTGTATACAGAAAGGATCTCGCCCTCGGGGATGGCCTTCAGAATCTCGACCTTGAACTTCTCCCCCATCCGATCGAACTCGGCGATGGCGTCATCGCGCTTCCACTCTTCGCGCTGGATCGGCAGGTCGCGTTTCGCGATCTCCAGCATCTTCTCTTCGATCCGACGGAGATCTTCATCCGTGAAGGGCTTGTCAGCCGCGAAGTCGTAAAAGAAGCCGTTCTCGATGACCGGCCCAATCGTGACCTGAGTGCCGGGGAACAGCTCCTGGACGGCCATGGCCATGAGATGGGCGGTGGAGTGGCGGATGACATCGCGCCCCTCATCGCTCTTCGGAGTGATGATGTGAATCTTCGCTCCCTCCGACACCGGAACGTAGACGTCAACGATCTTGCCGTTGATCTTCCCGGCCACGGCATCCTTCGCCAATCGCCTTCCGATGGCCTCGGCGACCTGGGCCACGGTCGCCCCCTCGGGAACCTCTTTCTTCGAACCATCTGGTAACTCGACGTACATGACTTCTCCTCGCCAAAACAAAAAGACAGGGTGTGAACCCTGTCTTCGTATCTCATTTCATGAATGGACAGTCTATCGACAGGGACCGCGGCTGGCCGTGCACGTTCGCGTCTGCCGCGTGACTCTCATCATCGCCACCATGGTTTCAACCTGCCGAAAAAAGAATATCACGGAGTCGCAAACCGAGGCGCAGGAGTGCATCTTCCCGACTGTCATCCGCCGGCCGTTCAGTCGGAACCAACCGAAGGTTCTTGTGTGGCACAGGCACTCTTGCCTGTGTGCCGCGGCGTCGAGCCGCGGCGTTCCTGCTGCAGCTCAACAGAGAAGTCGGCCTCGACGGCCGACACATAGGCAAGAGTGCCTGTGCCACACAAGAGGCAAGCCGTTCGTCTCGAGAATTGAAATGGATACGAAGGATCACTTCTTGATCACAATCTCCACCCTCCGGTTTTTCTGCCGGCCCTCGGGATCGTCGGAGCCATCGGGCTTCGTATTCGGCGCGATCGGTTTTTTCGCGCCGAAGCCTTCAGTCGAAAAATGCATTCCGCTCAGACCATGCGCCTCGAACCACTTCTTCACTGAGTCGGCACGCCGGAGAGAGAGCTTCTGGTTGTAGCTATCGGAGCCCTTCGCGTCTGTGTGCCCTTCGATTTTGACGACGCCGCCCTTGTTTTTCTCCTTCACGAAGTCGGCGGCCTTCTGCAGCGTCTCCTCGGCTTTCGGGAGCAGATCGGCTTTGTCGAAGTCGAAGAGCACGTCGGCAGCGAGGTCGACACGCATCTCGGTCTCAGTCTCTCTCACCACAAGGTCTTCAACGCGGCCGCCGATGTCTCCTACCTGCCCGCCGACGTCCTGCACTTTCAAGACGATGTCCTTTACGTTGAATACGAGATCGACCACTTTGAACGCGTAGGGAGGACCCTTGTCACCCGGCTCTTGCTGCGCCAGGAGAGGCATCGAGATCAGAACCAGCACGAGAAAGGATCGCTTCACCGCTACCCTACCTGCTGATCGGCACGTCATCCATCGGACCAAAATGGGGGACGATCACCGAAATCTTCTGAACGTCGTCGGGAGGAGCAGGGAACTTCGCCCAGCCGTTCAGGCTGCTCCCCTTTTCGATCGCATGAGCTCCCTGCGTACATACGGCTTTCCCTTCGGAGTCCCTGGCGACGAAATACTTTTTCTTGCCGACCGGATCGATGAGCTGAACTCCTCCCATCGAGTAGTAGTCCACATTTCCATGATCGGGATCGCCGAAGGAATCCCCAATGCCGATGTTTTTGTCAGACCCGTTGGCAATCACGAACTTGAGCGAAATGGTTCCGCCGCTCTGACGCTTAAGCTCCTTGATCGTAACCGTCGAGCCGGGCGTGTCCCCATCAGCCGAGGCAATGCCGGCCGTAGGCGCGGGTGCGGCAACAACCGGTGCGGCCGGTGCCGCAGCGGGCGACGCAGCGGGCGACGCCACGGGCGCTGCGGCCGGTGCGGGAGTGGATCCAACCTCCGGGGAGGCGGCAGGAGGAGCGCTCACTGTCTCCTCCTTCTTCGAGCATGAACAGAGCAACAGTGCGAGTAGAGAAAAAGGGACAAGGTACCGGTTCATCAGTCCACCCCCGTACCGATGATTTTCGTCTCTTGCAAAGGTAAAGGCAAATATGAGCGGTGCCGAATTGCCTGAAAGCGCGCTATCGATTCACGGTGCTCATGTCTGGGTAACGGTCCCCCGTGGCCACTCCTACCGGCGCCACCTCCTCGATCCTGCGAAGGTCGTCCTGCGTCAGCTTAACCTTCACCGCAGCAGCATTCTCTTCGAGCAGCGCGATGTGCTTGGTTCCCGGAATGGGGAGAATGTCGTTCCCCTGACGCAGCAACCAGGCAAGCGCAAGCTGCGACGGCTTGATCTTCTTCTCGCCGGCCAGATCCTCGATGCGCTTCACGAGATCGAGGTTCTTCTGAAAGTTGTCGCCGGCGAATCGCGGCGCGCGACGCCTGTAATCACCGGGCTCGAGATCATCGATCGACCGATAGCGACCGGTCAGAAAGCCGCGACCGAGAGGACTGTAAGCAACGAAGCCGATGCCCAGCTCGCGAACGGTCGGCAGAATCTCGTCTTCAGGTTCCCGACTCCACAATGAGTATTCCGTCTGCAGAGCCGAGATCGGATGAACCTTGTGGGCTCGCCGTATCGTAGCGGGCGCCGCTTCGGACATCCCCAGATAGCGGACCTTTCCGCTACTGACCAGTTCGGCCATTGCGCCGATGGTCTCCTCGATCGGAACCGATGAATCGACGCGATGCTGATAGTAGAGATCGATCGTGTCGACACCGAGTCGCTTCAGCGAAGCCTCGCAGGCCGATCGCACGTAATCAGGCTTGCCGTTGATCCCCAGCCAACCGCCATCCTCAGCGCGCTGATTCCCGAACTTGGTTGCAATGACGACACCGTCGCGTCGACCCTGCAACGCTTTTCCAAGGAGCTTCTCATTCGTAAACGGCCCATACATGTCGGCCGTGTCGAAGAAATTGATCCCGAGCTCCAGAGCGCGATGAATCGTCGCGATCGCTTCGGCTTCGTTCGTCGCGCCATAAAACTCGGACATCCCCATGCAGCCGAGACCGAGTGCCGATACCTCGAGACCCTGTGAACCCAGACGACGATGTTCCATGCAATCCTCCACGGTCATGGAGTGCTCGCAAGAAGCGGCCCAGCATGAAAACGTCCACTCCAATCCCTAAAATGACGGACAGGGTGAAGACCAAAGGTGTGACCCTGTGGGTTGGGTTGACCAGCCACCATGACCGGCGCCGCCGGTTCGCCGACCCTTACGCGCCCGTTTCGAATTGTGCATATGATGCATGCTCTTTCCGAGCACAAACATGAATGTTTCTGTCGGCAGTCGTCTCGGGCCCTACGAGATCGTCTCGCGCATTGGCGCCGGCGGGATGGGAGAAGTGTGGCGGGCCACCGACACGCGCCTCGATCGCAGCGTGGCCATCAAGGTACTGCCGGCTGAGTTCGCGCAGAACGCGCAGATGAAAGCTCGTTTCGAGCGCGAGGCCAAGACCATCTCGCAGCTCAATCATCCGAACATCTGCTCGTTGTATGACATCGGCCACGACAGCGGAACCGACTTCCTCGTCATGGAGCTGCTGGAGGGAGAGACGCTGGCCGAGCGTCTCGACAAGGGAGCACTTCCGCTCACCGAGGTGCTGCGATACGGGGCACAGATCGCGGACGCACTGGCGCGCGCGCATCGCCAGGGTGTCATGCATCGCGACCTCAAGCCGGGCAACGTGATGCTCTCCAGGTCGGCTGCGAAGCTGCTGGACTTCGGCCTCGCGAAGACTCTCGTCCCGGTGCAACCGGTGTCCGCGCCGGACGATGCCACGCAGCAAAAGCCGCTGACGCAGGAAGGAACCATCCTCGGCACGTTCCAGTACATGGCGCCCGAGCAGTTGGCCGGCGAAGAAGCCGACGCGCGCACGGACATCTTCGCGCTCGGAGCGGTGCTCTACGAAATGGCGACCGGCAAACGGGCCTTCGAGGGAAAGACCAGAACGTCGCTCATTGCTGCAATCATCGCCAGCGATCCACGCCCGATCTCGGAGATTCAGCCGCTCACGCCACCGGCGTTCGAGCACGTGGTGCAGAAATGCCTCTCCAAGGATCGCGAAGATCGATGGCAGTCGGCCCACGATGTGGCCGAGGAACTGACCTGGATCAGTGGCGCCGGATCGAAGGCCGGTGCTGCCGCTCCGATCGTCGCCAGGCAGAGAACACGGCAGCGGCTCCAACTCGCCTCGGCGGCGCTCCTGCTCGCCGCAATCACGGGCGTCGCGGGTTTTGCAATCGCCAACGCCCACCGGGCCAAGGCAGAGACTCTCAGGGCGCTCGTCGCGTCGCCTGAGCTCGATGCCGCGGTTGAGGAATTGGAAACAGGATTCGCTCTCTCTCCGGACGGAAAGATGCTTGCCTATGTCGGGATCAGGAACGGTGTTGCGCTGTTGTTCATCCGATCCCTGGACCGTTTCGACTCCCGGGCGCTCGCCGGGACGGAAGGGGCATCGTTTCCCTTCTGGTCCCCGGACAACTCGCAGGTCGGTTTTTTCGCGGAGCTAAAGCTGAAGAGAATCGTGGTAGCGGGCGGGGAACCGCAGACCGTGAGTGACGCCGAGGAGATTCCTCGCGGCGGCACCTGGAACAGGGACGGGGTGATCCTCTTCGCTCCCGGGCCGAGATCCGGGTTGTTGAGGGTGTCCGCCGGCGGAGGACCGGCCGTCCCCGCCACGATTTTGGAGTCGAGGAACGAGGCCTCGCATCGCTGGCCAGCCTTTCTTCCGGACGGGCGCCACTTTCTTTATTACGTCATGGGCGACAAAAAGGGTATTTATCTCGGCTCGCTCGATTCGCATCAGCGGACCCGGATCGTGGACGGGGGATCGAATCCGCTGTTCGTCTCTCCCGGCGTTCTCTTATTCGTGCGTGACCGCGATCTCGTCGCCCAGCGGTTCGATACGAGCCACTTCCGGCTGATCGGCGAGCCGGTCTCCGTGGCCGAAGATATCGGACAATTCGGTGAGGACGGTCCGACCGGCTATGGGCGTTTCTCAGCCTCGGACACCGGCGTTGTGGCGTTCCAGAAGATTTCGCTGATGACCTCACAACTGGTATGGCGCGATCGCAGCGGGGCTGAGCTGGGGCGGCTCGGACCGCCCGGATCGTACATGGTTCCGATCCTCTCTCGGGACGCTACGAGAGTGGTGATCAACCGCACAGATCCGAAAACGCGGAAGACCGACCTGTGGTCGGAGGATCTCACCCGCGGAGTGTATTCCCGGCTCACCACGGGGCCGGGCCAGAACACGATTGGCCTCTGGTCGCCGGACGGAAAGCAAATCGTCTTCTCATCGAACCGCAACGGCGTGTTTGACTTCTACATCAAAACGGCGAATGGCGGTGGCGACGAGCGTCCCCTTTTTGCCAGCCCCTTGTCGAAATTCGCCGATGACTGGTCAGCGGATGGGCGGTTCATCGTGTATGAGCAGTTCACTCCTAAAACGTACAACGATTTGTGGATGCTCGACCTCTCCAGTCACAAGGCCACGCCCGTTCTCACTACCGAGTTCGATGAGCTCCACGCCCAGTTCTCACCTGACGGCAAATGGCTCGCCTACACCTGCAGCGAATCGGGCAAGGGTGAGGTTTACGTTCAGAGTTTTCCTCCCTCGGGCGACAAATGGCAGGTATCGACGACGGGGGGCGACCAGGCGGTGTGGAGCCGGGATCAGAAGAAGATTTATTACGTGGCGCCGGACCACAATCTTTTCGAGGTTGAAATCGCCACCGCTCCGACATTTCGCATCGGCAAAGCGGCTGCA
>DASZZV010000145.1:0-5247 GCA_035544835.1 Thermoanaerobaculia bacterium | reverse complement strand
CGGCTTTCGCCCCTGCCGGGGCTCGGTGAAACTTCAAGCAAATGATTGATTCGTGACGTCTTCCAGTGGTTCGCTTCGCTCACCACTGGCTACCAGCTCTGCGGCCCTCCGGGCCTCACACACCGGGCTCCGCCCGGTGCCCGACGCGCAGCTGCCCGTCCCTACGCTGTGACTCTCTCCAGTTTCCAGGCGGTGAGGCCCCAGACCAGCCCGGAAACGACGATGGCCACAGGGATGATCAGGAAAGCGCGACTCAGCGAGCTGTGGTCTGAGATGTAGCCGACCATTGGAGGAGAGGGGACATCGCCGAACAGGTGAATCGCCAGAATCGAGGTCGCGACGGCAGTGGCGCGAAGGTCAGGAGCGACCACATTCACGATTGCCGAGTTGATCGGTCCGGTCGAAGCGAAAAGCAATATCTCGGCGACGGCGATGGCCGTCATGTACACGAGGCGATTCGGAGACGTGAACGCGATCAGCGCTGCCGGTGCTGCCAGCAGACTGCTGACGGCGGAAACCCAGAGGTAGGATTGTTTCCAGCGCTTCAACAGAGCATCAGCAAGCCAACCGCCGGCAAACGTTCCGACAAACCCTGTGATGACAACGATGGCGCCAAACTGCACAGTAGCCTCTCGATGGGGCACACCTCGGATGCGCTCGAGAAAAGCTGGCATCCAGAAAGCCACCGCGCCCAGCGCGAAGGTGTAGGCGGCATAGCCGGCGACCGTGGCCGCATAAGTACCGTTGCCGAGAAGGCTGACATAGGTTTCGCGGACGGAACGCTGCTCGTGCAGTGAGGTTTCTTTATCCTGGCCGCCGCGCGGAGGGTCGACCAGCGTCAGGGCCAGGAAGGCCAGGAGGATTCCTGGAGCGCCGGCCAGAAGAAAGGCGTTGCGCCACCCGTAATGCTGGTCCATGAATCCGCCCAGGATGTAGCCGGCTGCGGAACCAATTGGAATCGCGGCGAAGAAGATGGCGAATACGCGCCCTCTCTTTTCGATCGGGAAAAAGTCGGCCAGCAGGGCAGGTGCGATCGTGGCATACGCTGCCTCTCCGATGCCGACGGCGGCCCGCGCCAGGAAAAGAGTGGCGTAGCTCCTGGCGAACGCTCCCAGGGCGGTGGCGATGCTCCAGACGAATACCCCCAGCGCGATGAAGCGAGGCCTCGGTTGGCGGTCTCCCAGAATCCCAAAAAGCGGGGAAGTCAACATATAGACGATCACGAACCCTGTGAACAGACTACCGAGCTGGGCGTCGGAGAGCTGGAGCTCCGATCTCTTGAGGCTCTCGACCAGTGCCGAGATTACATAGCGGTCGAGATAGTTGAGGAGGTTGATGAAGGTGAGGACAGCGAGGGCTACCGTTGCGGCGCGGCGGGAAAATGGAGGTGGTGTCGTTCCGGTGGCATCCACTATTTCTTCGTTCCCGACTCGCGGATTTTCGCCACGAATTCTTTCGCCAGTCCGTTAGGGATAGGAATGGTCAGGTTGTACTGCTGAATCTTCCACTCCGTGCCCTGATTTTCGAGCACGCCCGTTCCGCGGCACTCGCCATACGACGCGCTGTCGAGCCGTTCGTCGAACCAGGCGGTACGGCCGTCCCGCGAGAAGTAGACATGACGGTCGCGCGGCGTGAACGTCCAGCCCTTACCTTTTTCGAAGTAGGGATGAGCGTAGGCCAGAAAATCCTCACGAGACCAGCGCTCCGAGGCGTCGGTGCCGAAGAAGATCGCGGAGTTGGCCAGACTGCCGAAATAGGCGCGTTCATCGGCCAGCGACGCCGCGCGATGAAAACCATCGAGGACGAGCTCGACATCTGCCGCGTTCGTCGGAATTGGTTTCGAAGTCGTTGCGCACGCTACGAGGAAGCAGAGAAGACCGACCGTTACCGCGGCACCAGAGTGAGCGCGCATGGAAGCTCCTTCCCTCCATGCTCTCAGAAATCGGGTCGCTTCTGGAACACCTTCCTGAGCGCAGAGCTGGCGGCGAAGTATCCGCACATCCCGTGAACGCCCCCTCCCGGCGGCGTGGAGCTCGAGCAGATGAACAACCTCGGGTTCGGCGTGGAGTAGGGATCGAGTCGAAGAACGGGACGCGCAAAAAGCTGACCGAGCTCGGTGGATCCGCCGGCAATGTCGCCGCCGACGTAGTTTTCGTTGTGGGTTTCCAGGCCAGCCGGAGAGAGGATATGTTTCGCGAGAATGGTTTGCCGGAAGCCAGGCGCGAATCGCTCGATCTGTTTTTCAATGCGCTCGGTCATGTCCTCGGTGCATCCATTCGGCACGTGGCAGTACGCCCAGCCGGTGTGCTTTCCGGCTGGTGCGCGAGTCGGATCGAAGAGGCTTTGCTGCACCACGAGCACGAACGGTTTTTCCCCGACTATGCCAGCCCAGGCATCCCTTTCGGAAATCGCTACCTCCTCGAATGTTCCGCCGACATGGACTGTGGCCGCTTTCAAACACTCCGGATCGCGCCAGGGGATCGGGTCACTCAGCGCCCAGTCGACTTTGAAAACGCCGGGGCCGTAGCGATAGCGCTCCAGCCGGCGTCGATACGCATCGGGCAGCTCATCCTTCGCAATGGTGACGATCTGCTTCGGCGTGAGGTCGAGAAGAATGGCGCGAGCTCCGGCGTATTGCTTCAGATCGGTGACGCGGTGTGACGTCACGATCTCGCCTCCAAGCTCGCGGTAATAGGCTTCGAGAGCGTTGGCGATCGACTGCGATCCTCGCCGCGCGCATGGCCACCCGAAAGCATGGCCGCCCAGCGCCAGTACGAGGCCGAAGGAAGCGGTGGCAGCGCTCTCGAGCGGCAGGATGGCATGGGCGGCACACCCTGCAAAGAGAGCTCGGGCGTCATCACCAGTAAAGCGTCGCGCCAGCATCGTCGCCGATTGCAGCCCGTGGAATCCGAATCGCGCCAGCTGCAGCGGATGGTCAGGGAATTTGAGAGGGGACAGGAGGCCATCAAAGAGCTCGACAGGGTTTTTCAGCAGTGGCTCGAATAGCCGTCGATAGGACGGCCCGTCTTTCCCCAGCCGCTCAGCGGTCGCGACGACGGATCGCTGCATGACTACGGCATGATCGGGCGTGAGGGCGTGGGCGAGCGGATACTCGGGGTCGATCCACTCCAGTCCGAACTTTTCCAGAGGGATGCTACGGAAGAAGCGCGAGGAAAGCGCGGTCGGATGAATGGCTGAGCAGATGTCATGAATGAAACCGGGCAGGGTCAGCTCAGCGGATCGCATTCCGCCGCCTGTGGTGTCACTCGCTTCGACGATCACGACGCGCAACCCCGCTCGCGCCATTGTGATACCCGTCGCAAAACCATTCGGTCCTGAGCCGACGATGACTACATCGTGATCGCTGTTCACCTGGCTATAGTAAGCTCCAGCAAGCCCCGGTAGGGGCGTTTGAGAATAGCCCAGGACGAAGTCCTGGGAAGCTTCCGCACGATTTTGTTGTCGAGCCCCGGAGGGGCGATTGAAGGCCTCTTCAAACGCCCCTCCGGGGCTCGAAATACTTTCCTGGCGCGACGATCCCAGCACTTCGTGCTGGGCTATTCTCAAACGCCCCTACGGGGCTGGAAGCGGCGGACGTGCCCGCTCGGCCGTTGTCGTCGAAGGCTCTTGCAGGGTGGAGGACTCAGGACAGCCGTCGTAGTCTTTCGCCAGGATGATTCCCAGGTGATTCGCCACCGGACGCTCGGCGCCCTCGGTGGGCGCGGTGACCAGCTTGTTTTGGATCGACATCGCCGAAGAGCCGCCGCCGTCGAGATTCACGGCCTCGCAAACATGCAGACGGCGACGCATGAAGGCGGCGAGGTCGGGGAGCGTCACTCCGGCGCTGCCATCTTTCTGTCCGTCGACCACCACGAGAAAGAGAGTTTTGTGATCAGCGGAGAGACCAACGGCGGTCCGCGCGTGCGGTGCTCGTGTGAAGGAGGCGCTTCCCGGCAGCTCGTCGGACAGAGCCTTGCAGCCGCGCACCAGGACCGGCCAGCCTGAGAGGGCGTGATCGCTCCACGAGGGCGGCGCGCCGCCCTGCTCGCCCGGCTCGAGGATGTCGGCCCTGTTTGCTGTCACGGCGACTACTGCTTCCTTGCGGGTCGATGCGTTGGAGCGGGCTTTCCAGGGGCCGCAAGGTCCTGTGGTGAGGCCGATCGGCATCATCTGCGGATCGAAATAGTCACCGTTGACGGCGATGATGGCCTCCCGCTTCGACGCGAAGCCGGACACGGTGAGACCGCGATCCGTTTCCGAGGAGACGATCGGCCGGATCTTGCCGCTGGTGAGGTCGATGCGTGCCACGTGATAGGTGAAGGGAGCTTTCGGGGTGAACTCCTGATAGTCGACGCCGGGCCCGACGGATTTCCAGCCGGCACCGAACAGAGAGACCGTGGTAAGAGCGATCGCAAAGGTGACGCAGCAGGATCTGATCATGCCGAAACTGCTTACAAAAGATGTACCGGACCGGCTTCGTCAGAAACCGACAGCTGCTTTTACTCTGCGGGCAGTTCTGAGAATGGCAATCGACGGCGAGACACGGCGCGCCCGAAGGTCCGTCTCGGGGTGCTGTTCTCCGAGCAGAACCTCGCGGCCTCGGAGGTACCCGAGTTGAATCATTTCCTGGAAACGTGACCAGCGGCTTTCGGTGAAGCCAAAAGGTACGCGGTGCCGCGGTCGGATGACGACGACTCGATCGCGGAAGGACGAGTGGATCTCGTGGTCGAAATCCTGCGGGTTGCGGTAGAGCCCCCCTTCGCTGATGCCTTTCAGATTGATGAGAACCACGGCATCGCATCCCTCGGCGAAGGCTTTCTCGTAGGGCACATTGTTCGTGGTGCCGCCGTCTCCGTAGCGCTCACCGTTGACTCGTGGCGCGTGCGTGTAGAACGGAGGAACGTAGTTGGACGCCAGCATGAGTTGAAGGGGATCGTCGACCTGGCGGGCGTCGATGGCTTCGAATGTGTGATCGCGAAGACGGGTGACTCCGATGAAGAGCGGCAGAGATTCGGGAGCCCGAATCCGATCGCGCCCGCCGACGTAGCGGGCGAAGGTTCGGGCGTGCATGGCCGGAAAGGTGTAGGGGGAGTGTTCGCGGAGAATGTTTCGAAAGTCGAAGTGCGGCATGCGCGCGAACGACTTCCAGTAGAACCGAAGCCGCTTCTCGGCGTGCACGGCCACGGCGGCGGCATTCCAGGAGCCACCCGACACTCCAATGCAGAGGGCAGGCCTGATGCCGAGCTC
>DASZZV010000144.1:0-12388 GCA_035544835.1 Thermoanaerobaculia bacterium | reverse complement strand
GTCACCAGCCCGGGGGACGACGCATCCTGAACGGGTCACGCTCGCTCCCTTCTCCCTCGGGAGAAGGGAGGGCGCAGCCAGGCTAGTCGCCGTAGGCCTCGCCGCGCTCCTGCTCGACTTCCTGGAGGTCGCGGTGGTGGGTCATGATGCGCGCGCACGTATTCCAGCGCAGAATGGCGTCTTCATTTCCGGCGGGACGGATGGCCATCGCTTCCTCGTAGCTCTTCAACGCTTTGTGAAAAGACTCCACGGCCATCGAGTCCTGCACGTGCCGCCGGCGGGTCGACTTGGCTTGACGCTCGTGAACGACCCCGGTGTAGTAGGCGCGCTCATACGGGTCACGAATGCGCGCCAGCAGTTCACGCGGTTGGTGCTGCTGCACGTGAAACCCTTCCTGTCCGAACTGATCGCTCACCGCCAGGATCAGGACAACCAGGGCTCGTTGATTGTCCGGATCGGCGGCCAGAACATCGAGGCAGATGCTCTCTGCGTCCGACGGCTCGTTGAGGAGCCGGTAGCGATCCGCCTTCTCGATCGCGCGGGGGATAGCTTCTTTCGACAACAGCTTGAGCTCGAACATCGTTCACTCCCTTCGGTTCATTTGCCGGTGATCCTACGCCACAGGATTCTGAGTGGATCGTAGAAACGGTCCACCACGCGTTCCTTCAGCGGAATGATCGCGTTGTCCGTGATGTGAATGTCTTCGGGACACACCTCGGTGCAGCACTTGGTGATGTTGCACAGCCCGACCCCGAGGCTTTCCTTCAGTAGCGGAAGACGATCGGCGTCGTCCATGGGATGCATTTCAAGTGCGGCGGTCTGAACGAAAAACGCGGGACCGGCAAACGACTCGTGCTGGTCATGATCGCGTAAAACGTGGCAGACATCCTGGCAGAGAAAACACTGAATGCACTTGCGGAACTCCTGCACGCGATCGATGTCTTCCTGATACCACTTCCATTCCGCCCCGGCCTTCGGCGTGAACGGCGTGATCTTCCTGGCCATGGCGTAATTGCTCTTCACGTCGGTGACGAGATCGCGCACCACTGGAAACGTCCGCATCGGGCGGACGACCATCGTGGTCCCCTGCGAATATTCGTCGAGTCGCGTCTTGCACATCAGCTTCGGACGCCCGTTGACCTCGGCGCTGCACGAGCCGCACTTCGCCGCCTTGCAGTTCCAGCGACAGGCCAGGTCCGGGGCACCGTTGGCCTGAATCCAGTGGATGGCGTCGAGGACGACCATCCCCGTCTCCACCGGAACCTTGTATTGCTTCAACTCACCACCGGAGATGTCGCCGCGAAAGACCTGGAACGTGCATTCGCCCGTCATTTCTTCTCCTCCAGCAGCGCTTTGAGCTCGGCCGGCATTTCTGCTCGCGGCGACGGCGCGACCTGCATGGCATCGCCATCCTTGCTCACGGTGATATTGACTCGGCCCAGAGCAGGGTCTTCGCCGGTGAAATCGGTGCGGCTGTGAGCGCCGCGACTCTCCTTGCGCAGGATTGCGGCACGACAGGTCGCCTCGGCGCAGACCATCAGATTCTCGAGGTCACGCGCCAGGTGCCAGCCCGGATTGAACATCACCGAACCCTCGACATGCGTGTTGCGCACGCGCTCGCCCAATCCCGTCAGCTGCCGCAGCCCTTCCTGCAGATCCTCTTCATTGCGGAAGATGCCGACGTACTTTCCCATGATGTCCTGCATGGCTCGGTGCACCGCGTAGGGATCCTCACCTTTGCGCTCGAAAGGTGCGTAGGCGCGACGGATGTGCTGCTCGATCGCCTCTTCGCTCACGTCGCCCCAACTGCCGGATTGCAGCGCCCACTGCGCGGCTCCCATTCCGGCGCGCCGTCCGAACACCAGCAGGTCGGAAAGCGAGTTGCCGCCGAGCCGATTCGCGCCGTGCATGCCACCGCTGCACTCACCGGCGGCGTACAGACCCTTCACCGTGGTTGCTGCGGTGTCGGGATCAACGCGAATTCCGCCCATTGCGTAGTGAGCAGTCGGCCCTACCTCCATGGCCGTCTTCGTGATGTCGACGTCGGCCAGATCCTTGAACTGGTGATACATGCTGGGAAGTTTTCGTTTGACGCGCTCGGGGTCCTGCCAGCTGATGTCCAGCCACGCTCCGCCGTGCGGCGTGCCGCGCCCCTCTTTGACTTCGGTGTAGATGGCGCGCGCGACGTTGTCGCGAGTCGAGAGCTCGGGAGGCCGGCGCGCATCGGTCTGCGTTCCTTCGAGCGTGGCATCGAGCCACCGCTTCGCCTCTTCCGGCGTCTCGGCAAAATCCTTTCGCTTCTTCTCCGGAAGGTACTTCCACATGAAGCGCTCGCCGTTGGAGTTGGTGAGAATCCCCCCTTCGCCGCGAACTCCCTCGGTGACGAGAATTCCCATGACGCCGGGAGGCCAGATCATTCCGGTCGGATGAAACTGAAAGAACTCCATGTCGATCAGCTCGGCCCCCGCTTCATAAGCCAGCGCGTGCCCGTCGCCGGTGTACTCCCACGAGTTCGAAGTCACCTTCCACGCTTTGCCGTAGCCCCCGGTAGCGAGGACGACCGCCTTGGCGCGGAAGACGACGAATCGGCCGGTCTCACGCCAGTAACCAACGGCACCGCAGACCCGATCGCCTTCCAGGAGAAGACCGACCACCGTGCATTCCATGAAGACGTCGATCCCCTGATGAACACCCTTGTCCTGCAGCGTCCGGATCAGTTCGAGACCGGTACGATCTCCGACGTGGGCGAGTCGTCGGTAGGTATGTCCACCGAAGGCGCGTTGCAGGATTCGTCCGTCCTTCGTCCGATCGAAGACCGCGCCCCACTGCTCGAGCTCACGCACCCGGTCAGGAGCTTCCTGGGCGTGAAGTTGAGCCATCCGCCAGTGATTGAGCAGAGCACCGCCGCGCATGGTGTCGCGGAAGTGAACCTGCCAGTCATCCTGCTCGTCGACGTGCGCCAGCGCCGCGGCGATCCCCCCTTCGGCCATGACCGTATGCGCTTTCCCGAGGAGGCTTTTGCAGACCAGTGCCGTCCTGGCACCGAGCCCCGAGGACTCGATCGCGGCGCGAAGTCCCGCGCCTCCCGCTCCGATGACGATGACGTCGAACTGATGTCGCTCGTATTTATCGATGTTTGCCGGCACTACAGAACTCTCCAGTTCACGAAGCGTCCGGAGGCGACCATCCAGACGTAGAAGTCCGCGAAGGCGACGCCGAAGAGACTCAGCCAGGCGAAGCTCATGTGATTCGTATTTAGAAACGAAATCCTGCCCCACAGTTTCTGGCGCGTACGGGTCGAGGCCGTGCAGGAAAAACAGTCGATGTTTCCACCGATGAGGTGTCGGAGTGAATGACAGGAAAAGGTGTAGAGGCTGAGCAACGTCGTGTTGACGGCGAGAACCAGGGTGCCCACGCTGATTCCGAATCGCCCTTCCGGCCAAAGCGCTTTCCAGACGTCATACCAGAGGAAGATGAGAACAAAGAGTGCCGCATAGAGCAAGTAACGATGCAGGTTCTGCAGGATGAACGGGAAGGCCGTCTCGCCGCGGTATCCGCGTTTCCCTTCGCTGACTGCACAGCCGGGCGGGTGGCCGGCGAAGGAGCGATAGTACGCCTTGCGATAGTAGTAGCAGGTCAGGCGGAACCCACCGGGTGCCCAGAGAATGAGAAGCGCCGGCGACAGCCATTGCGGTAACGGAGTCCAGCGCGCGAGATTCGGAGAGTAGAACGGCGAGAGCAGTTCGCCGGCTTCGTAAAAACGATTCATGAAGGCCCGAAGCGTTGCATAGACGACGAATCCCGAAAGCACGAGGAACGTGATGGCCGGTCCGAGCCACCAGGCATCGCGACGATCGGTACTCCCGAAGGGAGGATGAGGCGGCGCAGCATCAGCCAGTTCGGTCATCAGCGATCGAGGTTCGCTCACAGAAATCTCAAAGTTTGAAAAGGATACACCGGAGGCACCTCGCGCAACTCGAATTCAGAGCAGCCGATGCGGAGCCGATGCTCGAGCGAGGCGCCCGGCCACCTTCTCCCTCGGGAGAAGGGAGCGATCGTTGACGCCTCTCTACTTTCAGCGGATCGCCCTTTCTATGCTCTGCATAGACAATTCAATGCTCTGCATAGACGGGCGGTTTCGGGTAGCCTTCGGGGACATGAATTCTCGATTCGAGTGGAATGTCGAGAAGGCGAGAGCCAATACCCAGAAACACGGCGTTCGCTTCGAAGAGGCTGAGACCGTCTTTGATGACCCGCTGGCGCGTATCGGCGACGACCCGGATCATTCTGCTCAGGAAAGACGCGAGCTCATCTTCGGCCAGTCCTCCGCCGGCCGATTTCTCCTGATAAGCTTCACACAGCGCGATAATACGGTTCGCATCATCAGCGCACGGCGAGCCGACAAAGACGAACGTAAACGATATGAAGAAGACATCATCCTCTGAACTGAACGACGATCTGCGGCCTCACTACGACTTCGATTTCAAGAAGATGAAACCGAATCGCTTTGCGTCAGGCACCGAGGCCGGCCGGGTGGTGGGCGTGGTTCTCGATCCGGACGTGGCGGAGGTCTTCCATTCTTCGGAAGACGTCAACAACTTCCTTCGTTCGGCGATCACTGCCATGCCGACTCGCCAGGTGAAGAAGACGGCCAGGAAACGCGCCGGTTAACTCTCCGGGACCGTCGGAAGGGTTGTTGCCGAGGAGCCGCGACAGTGACCCGCACAGCCCTCATCCGGCCGCTGCGGCGGGCCACCTTCTCCCTCGGGAGAAGGGAGCGCGCGCACCCCCGGCCGCAGGTGCGAGAGCGCTATTTTTTCAGGACGAGTCGCACCGAGGTTGCGCCGGCCGGGAGGTTGTCGATGGCGGCGGAGGGGTCGGAGGGGTTCTTCGTCATGGGGTTGCCGTCAGAATCGACTCGGGCCTCGAGGCGGAGATTCGCAGGAAGCGGCTGGCCCATCATCGAGTCGGCCGTGGTGAGCTGGAAATCCATCGGAAAGGTTCCGGCCCGCAGACGCTTGGCCGCTGCCGGCGGTCCGCCGGCCACGCCGGCCGCTCGTGCGATCAGAAAGATCACGCTGCCGGAAGGCACGGAGCCGCGGGCGGAAGGATCGAGATCGATGATGCCAGATACTCCTGCGCCCGCTCCCGCGGAAGGGGCAGCCATCGCCGGTGGTGCCTGACTCTCGGCCATCGCACCGCCCTGGCCTCGCGAGGCAGCGGCCTGAGTGCGGATCTCGGCCAGAATGTCGGTCAGCTTTCCCGATTCCTCGGGATGACGCTTCATCGCTTCCTTCATGGCACTGGTGGCCTCGTCGAAACGATTCGTCTGCGTGTAAACCAGCGCCAGGTGAATCCAGCCTTCCAGCAGGTTCGGATCGGTTGCCAGCGCCTGCTTCAACATCTGCTCGGCGGCCGCTGCATCACCCATCGAAAGTTTCACGATGGCCTGATAGGCCAGCGCGCGCGGCTGCCCCGGCTTCTTCTCCAGAACGTACTGCGTCTGATCGTAGACACCCATCATCTGGCGGCGCGTGAGATATCCGTACGCCAGCTCGAGGTGCGCATCGAGATCGTTTGGATTCTTCGCAACGTCATCTTTCAGCCGCTGCAACTCGGCCTTCATGGCCGGGGTCTCTTCTTCAGCCGGAGGCGCGGCGGCAGGCTGCTGTGGCGACGGAGCGGGCTGCATCCCGCCTGGCGTATTCCCGGTGACCGAGCCACCCTCCCGCCGTTCCTTCATCGAGCTCATCAGAAAAAAGCCGAGCGCCATCAAGGCGGCCGCACTTCCAACGCCCCAGATGAAACCCTTCGTGCTGGAGCCGGCAGCGGCCGGAGCAACAACCCGCTCCGCAACTGGCGCACTGGTCTCAGGAACTGACACCGTGGCCGTTTGCGGCCTGACAGTCGGCTGCAGTGGGGCAATTCCTCGAAGCTGATCGATGGCGATGAGGGTCCGCGCTGCCTCCAGTTCCAGACGATGACGTTCTGTGGCCTGCTGCTCGGGTGTGAGCTTGTCGGAGAGATCATCGACTTCGCGCAACTGCACGAGCAGCGCCTCACGCTTGCCTTCCAGATCCCGCAGCTCCAGCCCGCCCGTGACCACAGAAGAGGTGTTGCCGGTGAGGAAGACGTGCCGAGCCAGCATCAACCCGAGAATGAGTCCGCCGCTCAACATGGCAGCGGCAGGAATCCAGTCGACGTTTGTCACGAGGAAGGCGATCAAGGAAGCTCCGTTAGTCGTTCCGCTCAGCGGGCCCGTAAGCCTCGAGGCGAACGCGATCGAGATAGCTGTTCAAAACCGGATCATCAGTGGATGGGCCAGTCACGACATCAGTAGCCGGGGCAACCGGCCGCTTCGACATGGCGCCTTTGATCAGAACGGCACCGATGAGAAGCACCGCCAGCGGACCTAGCCACACCAGCCAGTTGACACCCCGAAACGATGGCTCGAGCCGCACCAGCTGACCGTACGATCTTTCGAAATAGGCCAGCACCTGGTCCTCGGAGTAGCCGGCCGCCAATAGGTCGTTCACTTCACCTCTCATCTTCGCGGCCATCGATGAGGGCGAGTCGCCGATGGCAAGCCCCTGACAAACGGGACACCGAAGCTGCGATGACACCTCTCTCGATTTCGCTCCCAGCTCTTCGCCACCCAGTGGCTTTCCCTTCGGCGCGCCCAGCACCTGGCGGGCCTCCGGCGCTGTCCCCTGGGATGCCGCACCCTGCTGCTGCGCGAAAAGATGGAACGAGAGCGTGGACGCGAAGAAGACCGCACAGAAGATGATTCGACGGATCACAGGGGACCTCGGTTCGCTTTGCGAAGATTGTTCTCGATGACATCGGGCGACAGGGGGCCTTCGAACTTGGCGACGATCACACCTTTCGAATCGAGAAAGAAGGTCTCGGGAACTCCGTACACACCGTAGGCGATGGCGGTCTTGCCGGCCGAGTCGAGCAGAGTCGGATAGCTGCTGCCGTTGTCGCGGAGAAAGTCCCTGATCTTGCCGGGCTCGTCATCGTAAACAACGCTGACGAATCGAACACGATCTCCGTACTGCTGCGCGGCCTGCTGCAGCACTCCATGCTCGGCGAAACAGGGAACGCACCACGTCGCCCAGAAGTTCACGACGGCCGGCGCTCCGCGCAGCGAATCGAACGAAACCTCGGTGCCCGAAGTCACGTCGTTGAGGACAAATGTCGGGGCGGTCCTGCCGATCATGGGCGAGTTGACTTTGTGCGGATCACGGCCGATGTTCGCGGCCAGAATAGCCAGCATCGGACCGATGATCAGAAGTCCTGCTATGAGTACCTTGCGATTCACGGTCTCACCTAACCCCGCGAAGTCTCGACGGCGAGATCGCCGGTCTCGACTGCTGGACGCATAGCCAGGAGCTCGCGCCGCCGCCGTGACGGCCACAACGCCACCAGACCACCAAAGCCCATCAGAGCCGTAGCGCCCCAGATCCAGCCGACCATCGGATTGATCATGGCGTGGAGGCCCACGGACTGTTGCTGCGGATCGATGTTCAATACTGATAGATAGAGATCGTGAGTAATCGTGCTCCGCACCTGCGGAGTTCCGACCGGCTCGCGTTGGGCGAAGTAGAAGTTCATTCGCGGACCCATGGTGGCGATCTGGCGTCCGTTCTTGCTGACAGCGATATCGGCGATGACCGACTGCCGGTGAGGCTCGGCGACTTCGCGGGCGCCGGTAAAGGTAAGCGTGTAAGCACCGAGGGTCGTCGATTCACCCTTTACCAGATGGACGTCCTTCGATGTCTTCATGGTGCTGCTCACCGAGATAGCGACGATCACGATGACCGCTCCAGTGTGCACGATGTAGGCGGCGAAACGGCGACGCCCGCGGCGGACCTGCGCCTGAACGAAAGCCTCGCCGAAAGACTCACGACGTCCGCGCATACGCTGCCAGAGCGGCAGCCACATTTCGCGCATCGTTACCTGTGCGGTATATCCGCCGAAGGCCAGCGTGATCAGGGTCCACGGACTCCGACACCCGAGAAGGGCTCCAATCAAGGTCAGCACGGCGGCCCCGATGAGCGGCGGCACAAGCGCCTTTCGCAACTGCGCTCCGGTGGCGCGGCCCCACGGAAGCGCCGGTCCTACACCCATCAGTAGTAGCAGCGCCATACCGATCGGCATGGCCATCTTGTCGAAGTAAGGACGGCCTACGCTCATCTGCGTCCCTTTGACGGCTTCGACGATCAGCGGAAACACCGTTCCCAGAAGCACCGTGAAGGTGAAGAGGACGAAGAGAAGATTGTTGACCAGAAACATCACCTCGCGGCCGGTGCCGCTCTCGATGGCTCCCTCAGGTGCGAGGCGATCGACCCGGGCCGCCAGAAGGACCACGGACCAGATCAGCGCGGCTGCCAGGAAAACCAGAATGGTCGGGCCGATCGAGCTCTGCGTGAACGAGTGCACGGAGTTGAAAACGCCCGAGCGGGTCATGAAGGTCCCGAGAATGGTCAGCAGAAAACTGGCCATGATCAGAGTCGCCGTCCACGCTTTGAGGATTCCTTTCCGCTCCATGACGATCGCCGAGTGCACGGCGGCAGTCGCTGTGAGCCAGGGAAGGAACGACGCGTTCTCGACGGGATCCCACGCCCAGTAGCCGCCCCATCCCAGAACCTCGTACGCCCACCAGCCTCCCAGAACGATGGCGATGGTGAGAAAGATCCAGGGAACGAGCAGCCAGTGACGTAGGGGTCGGAGGAAATCGTGACCGAGCCGTCCGGCCAGCAATGCGGCCGAGGCCAGACCGAAGGGGATGGTCATTCCGACGTAACCGCTGTAAAGAAAGGGGGGATGGATAGCCATCAATATGTGGTTCTGCAGCAGCGGATTCGGTCCCGGCCCATCGGCGAGGGGATTGAGCACGGTCATGAAAGGTTGCGCCGGCCCGGCAATGAGAAAGCTGAAGAAAGATCCACAGGCCAGCCAGACGCCGATGGCGTAGGACATGTACTCCGGATATTTCCCTCTCGTGAAGAATGTGGCCGTTGCGATGTAGACACCGAGGATCAGCCCCCAAAAGAGAATCGATCCCTCGAGGGACGACCAGAGGCTCACGATCGTCACCCAGGTCGGTAATAGACGAGATCCGACCTGCGCCACGTAACTGACGGTAAAGTCATGCGTGAGGAGCGCGTAAACCATGAGCAGGTTCGCGCTGATGATGAAAGTAGAGAAGAGGTAGGCACAGCGCCGCGCCCAGATGTCCCCGGCTGCCGACTTACGTTTGCCGGCAGTGAAGGCCACCATGGAACCGGCCGTGGAGACGAGAAGAGCGAGGAGTATGAGCGTACGGCCGAGAACCGGAATCACTTGGCACCCTCTCCAGAATCCTGCTTCAAACCTTCCGTGCTCTTGATGAGCTTCTCGGCATTGACCTTTTCGCCGGGCTTGGGAGCCTGATAGTCATTCCCATGCTTCACCATCAGACGATCGCAGGCGAAGTAACCGCCGCGGGTCATCGTCCCTTCGACGACGACTCCGATTCCCTCACGGAACATCTGCGGCGGAACGCCGCTTGATTTCACATGGACCAGATTCTTTCCATCGGCGACATCGAACTCCAGAGACGACACTCCGCTGGGGCGGCTGATGGAACCCCTCTGGACCAGACCCCCCAGGCGAATCGTCGCGCCGTAGGCTTTGTCACCGGCCTTGTGCAGATCCGACGGACTCCAGTAGTAGACCAGATTCTGACCGATTCCACTGACCGTGATGATCGCGAAGGCGCCCACCGCCACGGCGATGGCTCCGGCGACGAACCATTTGTTTTTCGCGGAGAGTGGAGGACGGTGCTGGATTTCGTCATCGATCATAAGCCACCTTCAACATGGGGATCTGCCTCACGCAACCCTTTTTCACGATGCAGCCGAATAAACAGCGTGCTGGTATACAGAATCAGGACCGCGGCGGTAACGGAGTAGGCCGCGATTACGAATTCCCAGCCCCCCTGAATGACTCCACTCATCGCGCTGCCTCCGCTGCATAGGTTGATGGCGAGCCTTCGGCCGGAAGTGGCGGGGCCATCTCGCCGGCCAGACGAAGCCGGGCCACCCGCGTTCGCAGCATAATCATGCCGATCATGATGAACAGAATACCGAAGGCATTGACACGAAGCGGCAGATGGAAAGCCGAGGCTACGGTCTCGGGTGTCGACTGCGGTTGATGAAGGGAGTTCCACCACTTCACCGAGAAAAAAACGATGGGTACATCGGCGGCGGCGATAATGGCGGCGATTGCCGACCAGGTAGCGCGCTTGACCGGATCCTCGACGAAATGACGGAGGGCGATGACGCCGAGAAAGGCGAACAGCAGCACGGCCGTCGTGGTCAGTCGCGGATCCCAGTCCCACCACACTCCCCAGGTCGGTCGAGCCCAGATCGAACCCTGCATGCAGAGGAGAAAGGCCAGCACGCAGCCCACTTCCATGGCCGCCTCCATCCGCGCATCCCACTTCCAGCCACCGCGAAACAGCGAGGCCAGCGCACAGATGAAGGTGAAGGTGAAGGCCAGCATGGTGTTCCAGGCAGTCGGCACGTGGACATACATGATCCGCTGGACCTCGCCCATGAAGTGCTCGCGGGGAGCTTTGACGAGGCCGACGTAGGAGCCGAAGATCAGCAGCGCGGTTCCGAAGAGGAGTAACAACACTGCCACGATCTCGCCGCGGCCCGAGGCCGGGGGTGTCGGCGCGCTCTGCGCGCCCCTGCTTGTCTGCGACTCTGTGCTCATCAGTCCTCTATGACCCTTCCGAACAGAAGCCCGCACAGCGCCCAGTAAATCGCATCAAAAGACGCCAGCAGTGTCGTCCAGGAGCGGAGCTGATTCATCGGATCCCCGATGATCAGCAGCGATGTGGCTTTCACAGCCGAAAGCAACACCGGGACGACTAGAGGAAACAGGAGCAACGGCAGGAGCGTCTGCTTGGCTCTGGCGTGTGAGGCCATGGCCGAGTAGAGCGTTCCGGGAGCTGAGAGCCCTGCACAACCGAGAAGAATCACCCCGAGTAGACCCGCGAAATTGGACGCGTCGGCATTGTACAGCACGACCATTATCGGGACCAGAGAGACGCCGATCAGCGATAGCTGAATCCAGTTGGCAATCGCTTTACCGTAATAGATGGCCCGAGCGTCGGTCGGTAAAAGAAGCAGCCCTTCCAGCGCATTCTGTTCGGTCTCGAACTGGAAGCTCTCTGCGAGGGTGAGGGTCGAGGAGAGAAGCAACCCCAACCAGAGAAATCCAGCGGAGTGGCGACGCAGGGCATCGGCATTGGGACCGATGGCGAAGCTGAAGAGCAGAAGAGACGAAGCCCCGAAGACGAAGATGGCGGCGAACTGCGCTTTGGTGCGCCACTGAAGGAGCAGTTCCTTCCTGAGAACGGCCGCGAGCTGGCTCATTCTCCCTGCCCTTCGCCGAGGCCGCCCGCGCTTGGCAGATCGGATGCTTTGCCCATCCACTGAAGGCGGCCGGCATTGAGCACCAGTCCGACGTCGCAAAGGGCCGCGGAGCGCTCCAGCATGTGTGTGGCCATCACAATGCTCGTTCCCTCGCTGCGCAAGCGAGCCACGAGATCGTCGATCAAACGGAATCCGGGCGGATCGAGCTGTCCGTAAGGCTCGTCCAGAAAGACCACCGAAGCGCGCTGCAGCAACATCCGGGCAATGGACAGTCTCTTCCGCATACCGGCTGAAAAGGTTCGCACCGCGTCGTCCGATCGCGCCGCCAGACCAACCTGCTGGAGTAAAGGCATCAGACCAGCACGCGAGGCATCCCGCCCCAGAAGGTACGCCGCGGTCTGGAGGTTTTGAAGTGCCGTGAGCGGCTCGTACATATGGGACTGGTGGCCGAGGAGGGCCACTCGATGTCGCACCGCATCGCGGTCGATCAAGGGAATGTCTTCAATCGTCGCCGTGCCGCGATCCGGCCGCAGCGCCGTGGCGAGAACGCGAAGCAGCGTCGACTTCCCCGACCCATTCCGTCCGGCGACCATGAGCACTTGTCCGCGTGGAAGGCGGAAGGTGACGTCGATGAGCGCCCACCGCCGACCGTACCTTCGGCATAGCCCCCGTGCGTCGATGGCGAACCCGGATTCCTCGGAATGAAGCTGATCAACTGAGATGGCTGGTGGTCTCCGCTTCTAAAGTCGCGAGAGTCTACCGTGACTTTACACAAGCGCGACGCGTTTGCGGTATCGACGCGGGTCTGCTCTTGCTGTCATCCTGAGCAAGGCACGACGCTGCGTCGCCGATGAGGGAAAGAAACGTGCTTGTCATCCTGAGCCGCCGCGGCGAAGGATCTCCAGCGGCAGGATCTGAATTCAGATCGCTATATCTTGAGATCCTTCGCTGCGGCT
>DASZZV010000143.1:0-9593 GCA_035544835.1 Thermoanaerobaculia bacterium | reverse complement strand
CGGCTTTCGCCCCTGCCGGGGCTCGGTGAAACTTCAAGCAAATGATTGATTCGTGACGTCTTCCAGTGGTTCGCTTCGCTCACCACTGGCTACCAGCTCTGCGGCCCTCCGGGCCTCACACACCGGGCTCCGCCCGGTGCCTGGAGGAGGCGGCCAGAGGCCGCCTCCTCGAATAGAAAATCAGTTACGGCTTTGCCAGCCGATCGACCAGTTGCCGGAACCGGGACGGCGAGGAGGCGACTTTGGCAAACGGTGCATTCGGAGGGAAGACGCCGGTGATGAAGACCGCATCCGATGAAATGTTGTCTACTACGGACGCGTAAGGTGCCACGGCGGCATCGCCATTGGTGATCCGAAGGGTGGCGGAGCCTGCGTCGAACCCCTTGGAGGCAATGGTCGTGACCGCGACCTGGACGTGCTCGTAGAGATTCGGGCCGATGTAGAAGGAGCGCTTGCCGAGCGAGGTGCCATCGGCATCCTTGATCTCGATCTCGATGATCGCGCCGGCCTGACCGGCTGCCGCGGTAAAGCCCACATTGGTGCGGTAGGCGGCGTTGGAAATCAGGCCCGGTAGATAGGAGGTGGCCATGGCATTGATCGTGTCGCCGATGGCATTCTCGACAAAGTCGCGGGCGGGAGGCACGGTCTGTCCGATGGTCCCGCCGGCGGCATTGACCGAGTAGTTGCGGCTGGTGACGGCGAAAGGCTTGTCCCCGCTGACGATCAAGGAACCGACTAAGGCGGTGGTCTTTCCCTGATAGCCGCTCAAGACGTCGCGGAGGATGACGGTTCCACCAGCGGGAACTGTGACCGAGCCGTTGGGCAGGGCGGTGCTCACGAGGTTGCCGACGTTTTCGGCATTGCCTTCGCCCGATTCGATGAAGAGAACCGTCACGGTGAGCGGAGTCGACTGAAAGTTCTGGATCGACAGGTCGCTGATGAACACCGTCCCATTGACACCGGAGATGTGACTGGCCACGGGGATGACATACAGATCCGAGAAATGAGCCGCGAAGGCCATCGGCGCGCACATGCAGGCGGCGAGGGCGAATAGGGTGATGAGTTTCTTACGCATCAGATTCCTCCTTTCGTCACGTTTAGTTTCGCGTCCGGTCGTCGACGGTGTCTTTCACGAAGGGCTGATTCGGCGGAGCGAGGAAAGGGAATGCGTCGCGGAAGGCAACATCGTTGCCGTTCACGTTGTCACCGAGCGTGGTCTGATTGGCGACGAAGAAGAGGATGGTGTCAATAACGTCGTCGGTCAGACGCCGCCCGTTCGGGAAACCTGCGCCGGCGGTGTTACCGCCACCCGGGCCGCTGTTGGCCTTGGAAGTGTCGAGGCGGAGGATGTCGCCCTTTGTCACGGCCAGGCCGGCAAGGATGCCGATGTTGGTGTCGTTGGTGCCCAGCGCCTTGAGGGTGGCGACGATGTCGGGCGCGAATTTGCCGCGCGCGTCATCGGCCGGGGTGGAGTGGTTGTAATCCTTCTTTCGGGAAAATGGAATGAGGACGGTGTTGATTGCCGGCAGTCCCTGACGGTCGATGTTCACGAAGCGGCCGCTACCGACCACGTTCCCGTTCGCGGCGATGATCTGGACGATGCGACGTTGGGACGCCTGGCTGATACCGATGATGTTTCCGTTCGATCCCTTCACCGATGCTACCGGAACGCTGAGCGCTATTGAGAGCACGTTGTATCCGGCGAACGAGTCTCGGCCGCGGCTGAACACTCCAGGGTTCGGCGTCCCCGCCCTGACCGAGGCGACGAAGCGCCCGAAAGCCGGGATATCGAAGAAGAAAGGATCATCGACGAGCCCGGCAAAAAAGGACACGCCGCTCACGGCGTCGGTCGTGATGACCGCTGCCGCCGGCGTCTCAGCGGTTTGGCTAACGTTCGTCGTCGGCGCGGTAAACGTCCGCCCGTCGGGCAGTGTGATGGTCGCTGTCTGAGGTTGGCCGGCGGTCTTGGGACCGAAAGTGACGAAGAAGGATTGGTCAGTGATGGCGTCGCCGGTGTTCTCGACATCGAAGGTGAATCGCGCGCTGTCACTGAAGATTCCGAGGTTCGCATTCTCGCCTGGGGTGATGAAGCCCGACCAGGTCATGAGGAAGATCACCTTGGAGTTGTCGTTGGGGTCGAGAAACATATAGCCGTCGGCCAGATCGGTCCCGCGGTCTTCCGTATTGTTGGCGGAGTCGACGTGATCGGAAGCGAGGACGGGTAGCGCAATGGCAAGAACGATCGAAAGCAGCAGTGTGAAGCGGCGTAAGGACGACATATCGTTTCTCCTATAGGTTGGGTTTCCAGGGGTTATGACCTTCGTTGGTAAAGTTGACGAAGCGGTGAAACCAGCCATTGGCTGTGCGACAGGCGATCGGGGAAGCTTCTGTCAGAAAAATCTGACGGATTCGCCATCGTATGCGAGGCGTCGAGACGGAAGCAAGCGAGGTTATAACCAAGAGTGTCCAGGGAGTGGACCGCTTGACCCTTAGGGATTCGGAAGGATTGCTAGAACGTGTACTGCTTCTCGACGAGGATGCGCGCTCTCCGGTCGCGGATGTTTCGCATCTCAGATTCGATCTTGTGTTCCCAGGGGAGCTTCCGATGGCTCGCGTACACCGGGATGTCGAGTTCGATCTTGCCCAGCTCGACGGCAAAGGTCTGAGGGGAAAGATGCCCGCTGTCGTCGGCCAGTTGCTGGTAATCGTTGGGGAACGAGGCCTCGGTGACGATCGTGACGACATTGGTAGCCTTGTTGGCCCGCTTCCAGATCTCTTTGGTGGGACCGGTGTCGCCGGTGAACACGATGGTCTGATCGTTCAGGTCGAGGATCACTCCGGCTGCATCCACTGAATGGTCGACCGTGACGGCAGTGAAACCCGCACCCTGGATCACCGTCCGTTTTCCGGGTTGAAGTGGCCGATAGTTGATGGCCGGTTTTCCCGTTAGAGGGGAAACCAGCTTCCCGAAGTCCGGCCAGACCTGGCCATTGAAAACGTGGTTCGAAAGCTGCTCCATTACCTTTGTCGAGGCGACGATGGTAAGCGGAGGGGCGTCCTGGTTGAAGCGGTTGTGAATCAGATGAGGGAGATCCCGCGTGTGGTCGGCGTGAGCATGAGTGATGAAGACGACCTCGATACGGGCCTGCTGGAGAAGGCTCAGTTTGGACGTCAGCGTTCCGGCGTCGACCGCGATCCTGTCATCAATGACATAACCGGTGAGGTTGTGGGTGGCATCCGATGCGCCATACGCTCCGAGAACCTTCAATCGCATCGACAGCTTGTCTCCCTCGACGCGCGATCCCTGGCGTCAGTGTTCGTATTATTCTCGCCGTCGCAGAGAGGCAAGTCTAGCAAGAAGAATGCGTTGCTGGTTGCTAGTTGCTCGTAAAGGCAGCCGCCAGGCAACAGCGATGAGAAATCAGCAACCAGCAACTACTTCTACCTGAGAAACACCAGTGCCGCGTAAACGACGCTCCTCCGAAGTTCTCGATCTGTTCCATTCGCCAGTGCGCGAATGGTTCGCGTCGTCATTTCCCGCGCCGACGGAGGCACAGAACCAGGGCTGGCCGGCCATCGTCCGTGGTGACTCGACGCTGATCTTTGCGCCGACAGGAAGCGGAAAGACGTTGACGGCCTTCCTCTGGTGCATCGACCAGCTGATGTTTGCTCCTGTTCCCGAGGTTGCCGGGCGCTGCCGTGTGATCTACGTCTCGCCTCTGAAGGCCCTCGCAGTCGACGTGGAACGAAACCTCCGATCGCCCTTGATCGGGATCTCGCACGTTGCCATCGCACAGGGTGCACACTTCCATGATCCCACCATCTCGATTCGCACCGGCGACACACCGGCGCGGGAGCGGTCGCTCTTCCAGCGTCAGCCGGCAGATATTCTGATCACGACTCCGGAGTCCCTCTATCTTCTGCTCACCTCCAACGCCCGTGAATCTCTGCGGAGCGTGGAAACTGTGATCATCGATGAGATCCACGCGCTCGTTCCAACCAAGCGTGGCGTTCATCTGGCCTTGTCTCTGGAGCGGCTGGACGCGATCTGCAGACGTGCCCCCCAGCGAATAGGCCTCTCCGCGACACAGCGCCCTCTCGACGAAGTAGCCAAGTTTCTGGGAGGTGCTGATCTGCGGGCGGCAACCCCGGCGGGGGCTGCTCCGGAGTCCTCGGGGCCGGTCGATGACGCCCTCTTTACGGCTGTCGGTACGACTGCTTACCGCCCGGTCACCATCATCGACACGAAAGAACGAAAGGAGCTTCGCATCCGTGTCGAGGTCCCTGTCGAAGAGATGGCCCGGCTGGCCGAGGCGGTGGAGATTCCCAGTGGTCCGGCCTCGCAGGGGCCGACGCGGTCGTCGATCTGGCCGGCCATTCATCCGCGGCTGCTCGAACTGATCAGGGCACACTCGTCGACGCTGATTTTCGTGAACAGCAGACGTCTGGCGGAGCGCATGGCTGCGGCTCTGAACGAACTGGCCGGCGAGAATCTGGTGAATGCTCATCACGGGTCGCTGGCGCGGGAGCAGCGGGTCACGATCGAGGACGCCCTCAAGCTGGGGAAAATCAAGGGACTTGTCGCCACGTCGTCGCTGGAGCTCGGTATCGACATGGGAGCGATCGACCTGGTCATCCAGATCGAGGCGCCTCCGTCGATAGCCAGCGGCATGCAGCGGATCGGGCGCGGAAGCCATCAGGTTGGGACCGTGAGCTCGGGAGTGATTTTTCCGAAGTACCGCGGCGACCTGGTCGCCTGTGCCGCCGTCACCGAGGCGATGCATAGCGGAAGGATTGAGGCTACACGGTACCCACGGAATCCTCTCGATGTGCTGGCACAGCAGATCGTGGCCATGGTCTCGATGGACGACTGGGATCGCGACGAGCTCTTTTCGCGGCTCCGATGCGCCGCCCCGTTTGCGGAGCTCAACTCCCGCGCCTTCGATGGTGTTCTGGACATGTTGTCGGGCCTCTATCCATCCGACGAATTCGCCGAGCTGCGTCCGCGGCTCACCTGGGACCGCGTCGGGAACCGGCTCACCGCGCGCGGCGGCTCGAAGCGCGTGGCGATCCTGAATGGCGGAACGATTCCCGATCGCGGACTCTACGGAGTCTTTCTGGAGGGAGCGCAAAAGGGAGCAGCTCGAGTCGGGGAGCTCGATGAGGAGATGGTCTTTGAGTGTCGTCAGGGGGAGACTTTTCTACTGGGGGCCTCGACGTGGCGGATCGAGCAGATCCTGCACGATCGCGTGATCGTCTCTCCTGCCCCCGGTCAGCCGGGGAAGATGCCCTTCTGGCATGGCGACTCCGCGCAACGCAGCGTGGAGTTTGGCGCCCAGATCGGGCGTCTGGTTCGGGAGATCCGCTCGTTACCGTCGGGGCAGGCGACCACCAGGCTGGCCCGCGACCACGATCTCGACAGCAAAGCGGCCGGAAATCTCCTTCAGTATCTCGCTGATCAAGAGGGGGCGACGGTCGCCGTCCCCGACGATCAGACGATCGTCGTCGAACGCTGTCTCGACGAGTTGGGCGACTGGCTGCTGTGCGTGCTCACGCCGATGGGAGGGCGTCTTCTGGCGCCCTGGTCGATGGCCGTCATCGCGCGAGTGCGCAATGAGCTGGCCATCGAGGTCGAAGCCATGTGGAGTGATGATGGATTCATCATTCGTTTTCCGGAGTCCGACAAGCCGCCCGACGTTTCACTGATGCTGCCGGGACCCGAGGAAGTCGAGGATCTCGTCCTTCAGCAACTTGGCTCCAGCGCACTCTTTGCGGCGCGATTCCGGGAGAACGCCGCACGCGCTCTCCTCCTTCCGAGACGGTTTGGTGGCGCCCGCACGCCGCTATGGCAACAGCGCAAACGAGCTTACGATCTTCTGCAGGTCGCCTCGCGCTTCGGGTCGTTCCCGATTCTTCTGGAGACCTATCGGGAGTGTCTGCGGGACATCTTCGACGTGCAGTCGCTGAAGCAGACCATGACCAGCATCGAGAACCGCACCATCAGGGTCGTCACGGCCGATACCGACCGGCCATCTCCTTTCGCCGGCTCGCTGTTGTTCCGCTATGTGGCGAACTACATTTACGACGGCGATGCACCGCTGGCGGAACGAAGAGCGCAGGCGCTGGCCATCGATCAATCGCAGCTTCGTGAGCTTCTGGGAGAAGCCGAGCTGCGGGATCTGCTCGACACCGACGCGCTCGACGAGCTCGAGCAGCGTTTGCAGCATCTAGAGGACGACTACCGCGCAAAAACTGAGGACTCGCTCCACGACCTGCTGCTCAATCTCGGCGATCTCAGTGTCGAAGAGATTCGCCAGCGCACCGTTTCCGCGAAGATCGCCTCCTCCATTCAGACACTAGTGAAAGCGAATCGCGCACTGGCCACCCGACTCGGCGGTGAGAAGCGCTTTATTGCCATCGAGGATGCCGGACGGTATCGCGATGGACTTGGCGTTCCGCTGCCTGCCGGAATCCCCGACGTCTATTTGCGCAACGTCGACGACCCGGTCGCCGATCTCTTCCTTCGTTACGCGCGCACTCACGGTCCGTTCACGATCAAGGACATCACTGCTCGTTTCGCGTTATCGCGTTCCGTTGCTGAATCGATTCTCAGCACTCTGGCGGGCCGGGGGAAACTTGCTGAGGGAGAGTTTCGACCGAACGGAACCCAGCGGGAGTGGTGTCATCCCGAGGTGCTTCGCATGCTGCGGCGGCGGTCGCTGGCGCGGTTACGGAGGGAAGTCGAGCCGGTGGATCAGAGTACGTTTGCTCGACTTTTGACGTCGTGGCAGGGAGTGCTGAAGCGCCGCTCCGGGATCAACGCACTGCTCGACACGATCGAGTCGCTGCAGGGCTACCCGCTGCCGGCATCGATTCTGGAACGTGAGATCTTCGCGGCGCGGGTCGAGGGCTATCAGCCTTCCGATCTCGATGCGCTCGCCGCTGCCGGAGAGATCGTCTGGTGCGGACTGGAGCCGGTCGGAGAAAGGGACGGACGCGTGGCGATCTTTCTCGCTGATCACTTCTCCCGTCTCCGCCGGTTGCCGTCCGAGGAAGGAATGTCGGAGCGGGAGCTGCAAATCGTCGAGTTTCTACGAACGCGGGGCGCGTCGTTCTTCGATGCCGTCCAGCTCGGCGGTGGCGCCGGGTTCCCGACCGAGACGCTGGAGGCGTTGTGGTCGCTGGTTTGGCGCGGCCAGGTGACGAATGACAGTTTCCAGGCTCTCCGTTCTTACACGCGTCCGGCCGATCGGAAAGCGCACCGCGGAGTGACCGGTTTCCGGTCTCGTCGAAATGCCCCCCGGGGTGGGGAAGGGCGATGGTCGCTGCTCGAGACGATGGTGAGGCCCTTGACCGAGACGGAGCGGCGCTCCTCCCTTGCTCACCAGCTACTGGCGCGCTATGGCGTCGTTTCCCGGGAGGCTGTGATGTACGAGGCTCTCCCGGGTGGCTTCAGCGGGGTCTATGACGTCTTCAAGTATCTCGAGGAGGCGGGAAAAATCCGCCGGGGCTTTTTCGTGGCCGGCCTCGCGGCGACGCAGTTCGCGCAACCGGGCGCGGTCGATATTCTCCGATCCCTCCGCGATGATCCGCAGAAGCCGGAGACTGTTCTTCTCGCGGCAACCGACCCTGCCAATTCCTACGGCTCGATCTTCAAATGGCCGGAGACTGTGGCTGGCCGATCGATGCAGCGCGTGGTGGGAGCATCGGTCATCCTCGTAAACGGAGCCCTGGCCGCCTATCTCTATCGCGGAGAAAAGCAGCTGCTGTTGTTTCTTCCCGACGAGGAACCGGCCCGCTCCCTGGTCGCAAGGGAGGTGGCGCGGATCCTGGCCGAGCTGGTTCACACCGGTGCGCGTCCTGCTTTTCTGGTGACTGATGTGAATGCTGAAGCGGTGGCCGACTCAAAGCTGGCGCCCTTTCTTCTCGAACAGGGATTTGTGTCCTCAACACTCGGCTTCCAGAAACGAGCGGTAGCGACAGCCCATGCCTGAGGCAACCAGAGGGGATGACACATCGCTCGGTTCGACGCAGCAGGCGTAGGGCCGCACGGCGTGCGGCCGGTACCCGTGACGCATACGTAATCCGAATCGCCGCTCCCATCGACGGGAGCGTTGCCAGTCTCTATGAATTGTGGTTTTATCGCGCCACAGTAATCAGGAGGTTCTGAATGCATTTGCCCGAGGGGCTGACGCCCGCCGAGATTCGTGTCCTGCAGGAGTACCGGCGGATGGGGAAGCAGGAGCTTAGCGTCGACGAGATCAAAGCCATCAGGCACCCCGTCGGTGGTGGTGAAGCGCCGGCGGCTCTGCTTGCCGGGAAGGGATACCTCAAGGTGGATACAGGGCGTTCCGCATACGCTCTGACTGAGATCGCCACGGAGTTTCTGAGCTTCGATCCGAAGCCGATGTTCGAACATGACGAGGCTGGCGAGTGACCAGATCTTGGGCAGCTCTTTCCGTGATGGATTCATGTAAGTATGTGCCAGAGCAGATAGTTGGCAGAGATTTGTGTCTCGCCGAGTGACCCTGAGAATCGTTCGGTACTTGACGAATAAGGTCCACTAGTTTACGATCTCGTCGAGGTTCGAGATGAAGCATGGCCAAAGCTCTCAAAAGTCAGCCAAAACCGTCCAGAAAGCCTCCAGCAAAGGCGTCGCATCCATCAAAAAAGGCGGCGCCGAAAGTAGCGGCAAGGGCGGCGCGGCCAGCGTCAAAGCCAGCAAAGGCAGCGCCAAAGGCGGCGGCAAAGCCGTCGTCAAAAGCGAAACCGCCAAAAGTGGCAAAGGCGTCCCCAAGGTCGCCGCAAAAACCGCCTTCGGCAAAGAAAGCAAAACCCCAGTCAAAGCTCCAGTCAAAGCTCCAGTCAAAGCCCCAGTCAAAGCCCCAGCCAAAGCCCCAGCTCCAGCCAAAACCTCAGCCAAAACTCCAGCCAAAGCCGAAGCACCTCCAGCTCGAAAAGGGAAAGCCGCGGCCGACGCCGCAGCCCGCGATGCCGCGCAAGGCCCCGTTACATTCAGCAACCCGGACGTCTCCAGCGCCTTCAAGCGAGCCCTCAAGAAGTACCCCGTCGCCCTCAAGCGACTCACAGACTAGACCCGGTTCTACGCCGCAGACGCGCTACCTGACGGCTCAGGACATCATTGATCTTCATCGCGGGCTTTCACTCGAGTTCGGCGGCCATCAGGCCACGCCCGGAGTGGTGGAGTCTCAGTTCGGCCTTCTCAACACTGTGCAGCGTCCCCAGGCCACAGTCTTCGGCAAGGATGCCTTTCCCACCTTCGCTGAAAAAGCGACGGCACTCGTTTTTGCGATGCTCCAGAATATGCCCTTCTTTTCCGGCAATCGCAGAGTGGCCCTGGCCTCTTTGATTGCCTTCTGCGAATTGAATCAGCGCCAGCTCGATTTCAGGCTCCTCGATGAAAAGACCGCCGAGCAACTCGTCAAAAAAGTGGCCACGCATCGCGAGAGTGGTGTGCCACCCGAAAACATCTTTCGCGACTTCCGCGACCTGATGAATCGAGCGGTGGTCATGGTTCATAGAAGCGGGTAGGAGCTGCAGCTTCTGGCTTCTAGCTTCTAGCTTCTAGCTTC
>DASZZV010000142.1:0-4152 GCA_035544835.1 Thermoanaerobaculia bacterium | reverse complement strand
TGTCGCCATCGAGGGTGGCATGCACGATGGTGAGGTACATGCGGTCGACGAGCGGCAGGGACTGGCGAAAAATCTCCGATCCTCCGCCGATGAAAATCTCCCCGTCGCCCGCGGCCATTCCGATCGCTTCCTGAAGGCTGGTGGCGACTTTCACTTCGGTTGGGTACGACGTCGCGGGGTTGTGGGTGACCACGACGTTGATCCGTCCGGGAAGCGGCTTACCGACTGAGTCCCAGGTTCGGCGGCCCATGATCAGGTGGTGCCCGAGGGTCAGCGATTTGAAGCGTTTCAAGTCGGCGGAGAGGCGTTTCCAGGGAAGGTCAAGGTTCCGGCCAATGGCTCGGTTCTCCGACATAGCCGCGACGATCGAGATCATACGGCGATCGGGGCCTTGATGGCCGGGTGTGGATCGTATCCCTCGACGGAGAAATCATCGAAGCGGAAGTCGAAGATGGAGCGGACGTCGGGATTGATCCTCATTTGGGGTAGGGGGCGAGGCTCTCGCGGCAGCTGCAGCTGGGCCTGTTCGAGATGGTTGGAGTACAGATGGGCATCGCCGAGCGTGTGAACAAATTCGCCAGGCTCGAGCTGGCACACTTGAGCGACCATCATGGTCAGTAGCGCGTAGGAGGCGATGTTGAAGGGGACGCCGAGGAAGACATCGGCGCTTCGCTGGTAGAGCTGACAGGAGAGGCGGCCGTTGGCGACGTAGAACTGAAAAAGAGCGTGGCAGGGGGGCAGCTTCATCTTGTCGATGTCGGCGACATTCCAGGCACTCACGATCAGCCGTCGCGAATCGGGATTGCGCCGGATCTGCGAGATTACCTGACTGATCTGATCGACGTGACCACCGTCAGGCGTTGGCCAGGAGCGCCACTGATAGCCGTAGACCGGGCCGAGCTCACCATTTGGATCAGCCCAGTCGTCCCAGATCGAGACGCCCTTCTCTTTCAGATAGGCGATGTTCGTGCTGCCGGACAGAAACCAGAGCAGCTCGTGGAGGATCGATTTCAGATGGAGCTTCTTGGTGGTGACGAGAGGGAAGCCATTATGCAGGTCGAAGCGCATCTGATAGCCGAAGACACTTCGGGTGCCGGTACCAGTCCGATCGCTCTTGTCGACGCCGTCATCGAGGATGTGCTGGAGCAGGTGGAGGTATTGACGCATGCGGAGAGACATTTTACGCGGGAGTCGCAGGGAAACGGGTGGATGAATGAGAATCGCCTCAGCGCAGTTGCTTTTTATGTGGCACAGGCACTCTTGCCTGTGTGTCGGCCGTCGAGGCCGACTTTCCTGCAACGTGGTACAGAAACGCCACGGCTCGACGCCGCGGCCACACAGGCAAGAGTGCCTGTGCCACACAAGAAGGGGCGTCTAGTACCCCACCAGCAACTTCGCCGCCCTTTCGATCTCCTCGTCACTGGGCAGAAACACCGCCTCGAGCGGAGGCGAATACGGTACAGGCGTATCCAGCGCACCGATGATGCGAACCGGCGCATCGAGATATTCGAAGGCCTCTTCCTGAATGATGGCGGCGATACTCTCTCCAATGCTCCCGGTGCGGGTGTCTTCGTGAATGATGAGCACTCGGCTGCAGTTACGGGCCAGAGCCAGGATGGCATCGCGATCTAGCGGAGCCACGCTACGAAGGTCGAGAACCGCTGCCTCGATTCCGTCGATAGCGAGGCGGCCGGCGACCCTCATGGCCGTATGCACGAAGGCTCCGTAAGAAATGATCGCCAGATCGTTTCCCTCTCGACGGAGCGCCGCTTTGCCGATCGGTATCAGCTCCGGCATCTCATCGGGAAGCATCTGTTTGATCTTTGGATCGCGATAGAGGGCGATGTGCTCGTAATAGAGAACGGGATCGGGATCCTCGACCGCCGCATGCATCAGCGCCCTGGCGTCCTGCGGCGTCGACGGGCAGACGATCTTCAATCCCGGCGTCCGGTAGAACCAGCCCTCGGTGTTCTGGCTGTGATACGGACCGGCGTGACGCAATCCGCCCCAGGGCATGCGTACGACCATGGGAACGCCGCCGCCCCAGCGATAACGGATCTTGGCAGCGTTGTTGACGAGCTGGTTGAAGCCGGTGGCGACAAAGTCATTGAATTGAATCTCGCCGATGGGACGCTGCCCCGCCAGCGCAGCCCCGACACAAACGCCGAGAACTCCCCCCTCGGCCAGCGTCGAGTTCATGATCCGATTGCCGAATTCCGGCAGAAGAGGGCGAAGGAGGAGGAAGGCATTGCCGTATTTCCCTCCCACATCCTCGCCGTACACGAACGTTCTAGGATCATTGCGAAGCGCATCGCCAATCCCCAGCATGACCGCCTCGAGAAAAGTGCGTCCCTTCGGGTCATAGGGAAGGCCGGCGTCCAACGCTGGCAGCGGCAGTGTCTCGATGCGCTGGCGGTTGGGGTCGTCGAGTATCTCTATTCTCTGTCGCGGGCTCTCGTTGGCCAGAACGCCGACGCCTGCTGCCTCGCCTGAGGGCCAGGGAGCGTCGATCACTTTTCGGGCCTCAGTCTCCACGATCCCGAGGCAATCGCGCTTCCAGCGATCCACGTCGTCGGCCGAGATGATTTCTTCTTCGATGAGCCGGGCCGCGTAACGTGCGATCGGATCGCGGGCCGACCAGAAGGCGTAGGCATCTCGATCGGCGTAGCCCTGCTCAGTGAGCGCCGGATACTCCCAGCCCGGTTGCGGATCGCGTCCCAGGTAAAGCATGTCGTCGTGATGAGCGTGGCCGCACATGCGCATGGCCACGAGCTCGATCAGCGTAGGCCCCTTCCCCTCACGGGCTCGCTCCGCCGCCCAGGCGAAGGCGGCAGCGACAGCGTCGGCATCGGTTCCGTCGACGGTGATTCCGGGAACGCCGTAGCCTATCGCTTTGTCGGCGAACACGCGCACGGCCGACTGTTCGCCCAGCGGTGTCGAGAGTGCGGTCTGATTGTTCTGGATGCAGAAGATCGCCGGCAGCTTTCTGGCGGCACAGAGGTTGATGGCTTCGTGCCACTCGCCGAGCGACGAGCCGCCCTCGCCGATGAAGGAGAGGGCCACCCGGCCGGAGCCGTCGCGATGAAAGGCCATGGCCATTCCCGCCGCCGTAAGGGTGGAGATGCCGAGCGGCGCCGATGCTGGAAGCACGCCCCAGGAAAGGTCCCCGATGTGGAGGTCCTTTCCGTTCATGGGGGGACCTTCCTTGCCCATCTGTGCGCTCAGCACCATACGTACCGCTTCCGGCGAAGGATTCATCGCCAGGGCCACGCCGAGGTCGCGGATGAGCGGCGCGACCACATCGCCATGCCAGGAGCTGTCTTCGTCGCGATACATCGGTCCACGCTTCAAACGCATGGCGGCGGCGTAAATCGCCTCCTGCCCGAGGGACCGAAACCCCTTGCCCTGGAAGGAGCTGTTGCCGTGGCGTACGTCGCCTCCGCTGAAGAACAGCTTGAGCCGGTTGTCGGTGGCCCGCGTGAGGAGCATTCCCCTGAGGATCTCGCGTCGTTCCTCGGCGCTGAACGAGGCCGCCAGCGACTCGCGGCGGAGAAATCCGTCGCACTCGTCGAGAAACCGGGAGACCTCGACCTCGATTCGATTCGGGACGGATACTCCCGGGGTCGTCTCAGGAAGATTGCCAGTCAGTACCTGTTTCGCTTCGAAAAGCGGCGCGGCGAGTTTGTGTGCGAGTGCGGCCCGCAGCGGCTCACGCAGGGCATCGATTGCAGCTGTGTCCCGGCCGGGGTCGCCTCGCTTGAGGAGCACGCTCTCGAAGATCTCCACGGAGTGGCGCAGGGCGAAGGGACAGCGCTCGGCGACAAAGGCCACGAAGCGCTGCAGCAGCACTCCACGACCCGTAGAAGTTGTCTCGGACGAGGTGATCGCCATCGCCCGGCATGCTACCGAAAAGAAACAAGCATTGTCATCCTGAGTCGTGGAGGGCCGCCGCGTGGCCAATGAGGGAAAGAAAAGAGCTTGTCATCCTGAGCGATTGACCGCGGAGCGCGGCGTCTGAGTGAAAGAACCAGGGTGTCATCCCGAGCGTCGAGCGAGGGATCTGGGAGGGGGCCTTGCGGTGTGGAGTCTTGGAGCTACGATTGTGCGAGGCGCCGAAGGGTCGAGTCCCCCGCCCAGATCCCTCGCTCGACG
>DASZZV010000141.1:0-2173 GCA_035544835.1 Thermoanaerobaculia bacterium | reverse complement strand
AGGCGAACTGCTCCGCTACCACCCGCACTGTGAGTGGGTTCGTTTCGTTGGGAACAGGGCTGGACCAGCGGTACCAGGCAGGAATGGAGAAGGCGATGAGGAGGATGATCTCCAGCACAGCGACGCCTACTTCCGTGTAGGTGGAGAAGTGGGAGGTAGCCCCGTGGTAACTGGCGGTCGGATTGTTCTTCGCACGAAAGCGGTATAGCGCGTAGACAAAGTATGCGCTCCAGCCGAGAAACAGTACGAGCATCAGCCAGTGCACCAGCGCCGAGATGTGGTCGAGCTGATGTCCGTGCGCCGATACGTCGATCGGCATGTACCGGGCCAGGAACTTATCCATAAAAACGTCCTCCGTCGAACGCGATTCGAACCCTTACCGAGCCATTCCCCTGATCAGCTGGAACCGCTCACGACGTTTGCTGATCTCTTTCGCTCTTCGCCAGAAGGTCCAGAAAAGCGCCACGAAACCGAGTTGCACAAAGAAAATCACACCCAGAAGAAACCAGATGGCGTTATTGGTGCCGCGCGTCATCGCGGAGTTAGCTGAAGCGCCGTAGCAAACAGGGCAGGCCTGGATGGCCGAGGCCACCAGAAACGTGAGGATCGCAACGGCGATCGCTCTGGCGCGCCTGTCCATATCGCCGCGTCTCACCGCATCTCCTTGAATTTCTGAAACGTATGCAACCCGTACCCGACCAGAACTGCTCCCATCACCAGAAACAACACCGCCATCGACAGTTCCGATGCACTCCGAGTCACGGTGTAAAAACGAAGCTCCCACACGCCGACGCCGAACGACAGAAGAACGGAAGCGGCGATGAAAACCAGGTGGAAGACCTTGAGGGACATGTTCTCAGACCCCGAAGGGGCTGTAATGGTGTTGCCAGGGCCCCCATATGAGCATGCCGAAAAAAATCACAGTGATGGCCAGCACGATCAGGATCAGCTTCTTCTCGGACAGCAGATGCATGAAGAACGCTGCGACGAGAAAACCTTTGACCGAGGCGATAGCCAGAGCCAGCGCGATCGCTTTGTGAGTCGGCAGGTGAAGGGAGCTCACACCGACAGTGACCAGAGTCAGGGCGGCCAGCCCGACGAAGACGACGATGTAGAGGCGCATCTCCTTCTTGATCTCTTCCGGGCTGTGGGCGTGCCCAGCCGTGGCCTCCCTCGCCTCTCCGCCTTCGTGATGTCCGTGGTCGCTCATGCCGCCTCCTAGAGAAGGTACAAAGTCGGAAAAAGAAAGATCCAGACCAGATCGACGAAATGCCAGTAAAGGCCGGTGACCTCGATCCTGTTGGTGAAACGCTGCCGGTCGGTATGCCACATCTTCGAGCCCGGTCCGATGAAATAGGCGAAGACGATCATCCCGGCCAGCACGTGCAGACCATGAAGTCCCGTCAGCACGTAGTAGGTAGCGAAGAAGTTGTTGTTGCGGGGAAAAAGATGATGGTGAAACTTCGTGGAATACTCGATGCTCTTGATGATCATGAAGCCACAGCCGCAGAGAAACGTAAGACCGAGAAAGATCCGGCCTCGATTGAAGTTCCCGAGCCGGAGGTTGGCCCAGGCCATGACGACCGTGACGCTGGAGAAGATGAGGATGAACGTATTGAGCGTCGCCAGCTTCACATTCAGGATCTCGTATCCGTGAGGCCACGACGGTGCGCCACTCCTCAATAAAATTAGCGACGAGAAGAGCGCGCCGAAGAGCATGACCTCGGAGGCCAGAAACAGCCAGATGCCGAGCTTGCCGTTATAGAGACCGGTGTCCGGCCGCTCCTGAACTGTGTAAGGAATCTCCATCAAGCCTCCTGCACTGCGACCTGCGGAATCATCGGAACGGGCTCGTCGCTCACGACCTCATGCTGGCCAATGTGATCCGTGGCCGCGCCCGGAACGCTGTATTCGTAGGGACCGCGTCGCACTACCGGAAGCTCGGCGAAGTTCTTGTGCGGCAGCGGAGGGGTCGGAGCAGCCGACCATTCCAGAGTCGTGGCCTGCCACGGATTGGAGTCGACATTGTGGCCGATGAACCTCGCCGCAATGATATTCCAGACGAAATTGAAAATGAAGGGAACCTGTGCCACGAGCAGCCCCCATGCCGAGATCGACATGAAGATGTTGGAGTGTAGGGCCGGACTGGCGTGCGCGTACTGGGCGCCTCCGT
>DASZZV010000140.1:0-16005 GCA_035544835.1 Thermoanaerobaculia bacterium | reverse complement strand
CTCGCGGCCGCGATCGTCGGCGCGAAGATGATAATGCGTGCGGTAGGCATGAGCAACCTCATGCGCCATAACACCGATGGCCTGTTCCGGATCGCGCAGCTGCGAGGGATGGACGCCGAAATTGCAGCGCCCGTCGACGATGCCGGCAAACCACCCCGCCGTTCCCGCGTCCCACAACTCACGAGACTGTGTTCCGGCATCGACACCCGTCAGTAGAATCTCCAGCTGCGCCAGTCCGGCGGCGTCCATGAGTCTTTGCGTGAGTCGATGCACATCCGCAAGCTGTCCGCTCCACCGATCCGGAAACGTCTTCGATGTCGGCTCGAGGATTGGCGCCGCCACGAACGCATCGATTCCCCTCCGTTCGATGAGCTTACGCAAATAACGGCCTAGCCACTTGCGCTCCTCGGGGGTGGGAAGAGAATCCATAACGAGATCGTAACGCAGCGTGAGAAAGGTTTGTGCTTTGCACCCAATCTCGTGGCCGCTCTCGAAAAATGATCGGGCGCTCTTGGCGCCCGGCGGGAACAGGTATCGATGATTTTTTCTGGGCGAGGCGGCGATGCTGGCAGCGGTCGGGGGCGCCGCCGTGCTGGCGCTCAGGATTGGCCTCTCGCAGATTTCTGAAAGCTGGTGATTCCGGCGTTACCGCATGGAGCCATGAAGCGTTGCGCTGAAACCAATTCCGAGAGGCGTCCCATGGGTCAGGTCATAATAGAATTCACACATGAAACCTATACAGATCCTCATTGACGAACCGCTCCTTCGGCGGCTGGATGCCGACGAAGAGGTGCGACGGCTTGGGCGATCCGAGGTGCTTCGTCGCGCGGCGGACGAGTACCTGCGTCGGCGACGTTCTCGTCGTGTCACGGACGCCTACCGCCGGGCCTAAGCGAACAAGGAAGGTCTCGGCGAGGGGTTCGCAGGGTGGGAGAACGAGGGGTCGTGGCCCGAGAAGTGAACCGCGGCGAGATCTGGCGGTACCGTTTCTCGGCACCCGACAAGACTCGCCCGGTCCTTGTCCTGACCCGCCAGGAGGTCATCGGGCTCCTGCACACGGTCATGGTCGCTCCTATCACATCGACCAATCGTGGGGCGCCCAGCGAGGTGGCGATCGGGGTCGCCGAGGGTCTCAAACACGACTCCGCGGTCAATCTCGATCACGTTCAGACCGTGGAGCAGGCACGTCTGGTCGATTTTATCGGACATCTCAGCGCCGAGAAGATGCGAGCCGTTTCTCGAGCGCTTGCCGTGGCCGCCGGCTGCGACGCTTGAACGCTACGTCGGTGGGTTTGTTTGCGGGGGGCATGAGGCGCTTCAGACGAGCCTCTTTTGTCCGTCTGTGGCGAACTGGTCTCCAGATCCAAAACGATGTCGGTAGCCGTGGGATTGATTGCCGGCGTGCCGTCTGCCGCCGCGCCGCCGGGATGGAGCCGTTGGAGGAGGCGCCCCGAATAGGGCCAGTTTGACACTGTTTTACCCAGGTTACCCTTTGTGCCCAGAGTGTGCTATTTTTGTCCAGGAATCTGCGAGGAGCAAACGCCATGGCCGCATTTACCCTCAAGCATCCATCCGGAGTCTTGTCCGAGGTGGAGGCGTTCAGCGCAACGGATGCGAAGAAATCGTTCGGCGCGATCCTGGATGCCGCTATGGCCCACGGCATCGTGGCGATCACGCGCCAGAACCACGCCCGCGCGGTGATGTTGTCGCTGGAAGAGTACGAGGGGCTACTGCGCCGTCTTCCGGATCCGCTGGAGCAATTGCGCGGCGAATTCGATGAATTGGTCGCCGGCATGCGCACGTCAAAGGCCCGCAAGGCGGTGGATGCCCTGTTCCGGGCAAAGTCGACGAAAACGTAATGCCTGTCACGGGCCGCATTTCCGTTCTGGCGGGAACCAACGGCGCCGGCAAAAGCAGCATTGCCGGTCAGGTAGTCCGCGACGGGGGTGGTCAGTACTTCAATCCCGACGAGGTCGCGCGCCGGATCCTGGAATTGAGCCCCACGCTCTTGCAGACCGAGGCCAACGCGCTGGCCTGGCGGGAGGGCGTCGAGCAGTTGCGGGCGGCGATTCAGAGCGGTCAGGACTACACCTTTGAGACGACCCTCGGCGGGAACACCATCGTGCAACTGCTCGAAGAGGCTGCCGGATCAGGACTGGAGGTCCGGGTGTGGTACGCCGGACTGAGCAGCCCGGAGCTGCACATCCGGCGCGTGGCGGCCCGGGTGCGAAAGGGCGGTCACGACATCCCGAAGGCGGACATCCGCCGACGTTACGCGAAGAGTCAAATCAACCTGATCCACTTGATGCCCCGGCTCACTGCGCTGATGGTATTCGACAATAGCGTGCAGGCCGATCCTGCCAAAGGTCGGACGCCGGAACCGGTCCTGGTGCTGCACATGGAACACGGAAAGATAATGGGGCCACGCGACCTGAAGGCCACGCCGGAATGGGCTAAGGCGATCGTCGCAGCGGCGCTGAAGCTTGCGCGTAGTTGAGTCGGCGAATATCGGCCATCGAGAACATCTGGAATGGCTTCCTCACGCCCAGACACTTCGTTCTATTGTGTTCCCTCGACGGCTTCAGAGATGGAACGCTGGGTAGCGATTCCACTGACGATCAGGTCGCGAACCTTGAGGACTTCATTATCCAGAGCATTCGCCTCTTTCTCATAGGCGTCGGCTTCGCTGAGCATATTCTGCTTTCTCTTGCGGTCCGCCAGCTGACGCGAGAAGGTGACCTTCTCTTCCATGATCCGAATGGCCGACCAGAGAGCGCTCTCGATGTTGCGACTCTGCTCCACGGAGAAGACTTCACCCATGAACGAATGTCCAACGTGACAGCGAAGTTTGAGAGGCTCTTCGTCGCCTATCTGCCAGATAGCGCCATTGTAGTCGGGACAGGTGTAGGTGGTTCGCGCACCGATCTGTTCCACGTTTTCCAGGAACTCTTTCGTGTTCATGGCTTGCTCGGCAATGTTCGACTCGATTTCAATCGCCGCCGTTGTCGGGAAGTTTCTCTGATCGGCTGGTGGCTCGGCAACCAGTCGGATCAGGAGGGCGCCCGCGTCCGCGATCGGAACCGTGTGATCGACCTTCACATAGCGCAGCGCGATCCTCGGCATACTCGGGTACTCGGCTTCGTCGGGATCCTGGACGACCGTAATACCGCCCCGTTTCTTGATGGTCTGCAACCCGACGGTGCCGTCGTCGAGGTATCCCGTTAACACCATTCCGATGACTCTGGAACCGTGCCAGCGCGCGGCGGACCGGAAGAGAGCGTCGATGGAGGGGCGGAACCGGTTCTCCTGCGGACCGCGCAGGACGCGAACGCGGTCGCCATTCAACAGAGGTGATAATCAGGAGCCGCCACGTAGATCTGTCCGGGTAGAAAGATCTCGTCATCGGCCGGAGAGCTGACAGGTAAGTCACTGATGTCTCCGAGAAGCTTCGGCAGATAGCTCTTCCTGTCAGGGGCCAGATGCTGGACGACAAAGATCGCCGCGCCGATGTCGGCAGGGAGCGCGCTGAGTACGGCGCTCAGAGCTTTCAGGCCGCCCGCCGAAGTCCCGATGACAATGATGTTGTGCCCGTTCAAGTTGCTCTCCGCGTGATGGCTTTCCATCAGCTGACTACAACTACCGTTGCACGTTCAGGTCCACCGGCCCGACCACCGGCAGTGAGGGCCTCGGTTGTGAACGCGCAGGTCGGTCTTCACGTCGACGCTACTGTGGAGTTGGCGACACGCGCTGAGAGAAACTTGGCGTGCCATGTGCTTCGCAACCTAATGTAAATCACTCGCAGAAATATTGCTACATCGTAAACATCAATCGTATGATGTACCGATTACAGGCGCTTAGACGCGCCCTGCCGGTTCATGGCAGACAATGAATGGAGCCTCTCATGAATAACAAATCAAGCTTAGATCTGGCAATGCTCGGCGCGGCGCTTCTCCTTTTCGCTTCGAGTCCCGTAGCCGCGCAAGTCTCGCTGGGGACCGCGCAGAGCTTCGGCGCCCTCAGCGGCTCCACGGTCACCAACACCGGCGCGACGACGGTCAGAGGCGACGTCGGAGTCAGCGCCGGTAGCGCCGTGACCGGCTTTCCCCCGGGTATCGTCATAGGGGGAACGATCCACAACAACGACGCTGTAGCGATGCAGGCACAGGTCGACCTCGCCACGGCCTACAACAACATCGCGGCGACCCCATGCACGGTTGATCTGACCGGTCAGAATCTCGGAGGACTGACGCTGACACCGGGCGTCTACTGCTACTCGGGATCCGCGCAACTGACCGGCGCGCTGACCCTCGACGCCCTCGGCAATCCGAACGCGCTGTTCCTGTTCAAGATCGGGAGCACGCTCACGACGGCGAGCGCGTCATCGGTCACGGTCATCAACACCGGCGGCAGCGCTTGCAGCAAGGTGTTCTGGCAGGTCGGCAGCTCCGCGACCATCGGAACCGGGACTTCTTTTGCCGGAGACATCCTGGCCCTCTCGAGTATCACGATTACAACCGGGGCAAACACCTCCGGCAGAGCGCTGGCGCGCAATGGCGCCGTTACGCTCGATACCAACAACGTCAATACCTGCGGCGCGATGGTCTGCCCGACCATCACCGTGAATCCGGCGACGCTGCCGAACGGCTCGGTCGGCACTCCCTACAACCAGACCGTTTCCGGGTCCGGCTCGCTAGCCGTGCCGTATACGTTTTCAGTATCGAGCGGTGCGCTGCCCGGAGGTCTGATCCTCAACAGTGCTACCGGAGCGATCACCGGAACGCCGACTGCCGCCGGGACGTTCGTTTTCTCGATCACGGCGACGGACCAGAACGGCTGTTCGGGCAGCCGCCAGTACACGATCTCCATCGCCAGCCCGGGATGCCCGGTCATCACGCTGAGTCCCACCACGCTGCCGCCAGCTATGCCCCAGACGTTTTACTCACAGTCGGTCACCGCCTCGGGGGGGACCGCGCCTTACGTCTACACGATCGTCAGTGGAGCGTTGCCGGCCGCCCTCACTCTCAACCCCGCCACAGGACTCATCAGCGGCGCGGTTCTGCAGCTGGGCATCTTCAACTTCACGATTCAGGCGAGGGATTCTCTCGGCTGCATCGGCGCGAGACAGTACACGTTGGGGGGCTTCTCCGCTGCTCCGGGCATCCCGACTCTCGATCCCCGGGCCCTGGCGATTCTCGCAATCCTTCTCGCCGCGGCAGGAGCATTCGTGGTCAATCGCTTCACGACGTAGCGGAACGGCAGAAAGCAAATTCGAGGGCAGAAGGCAGAAGTGCCTTCTGCCCTTTTTTTCCCCTTCTGCCTTCACGGCGACTTCAAGGGTTCTGCCACCGCTCTGTTCTCGTCCTCGGTGAGCCCCAAGTGTTCTGAATGAACCGTAGTGATTGCCCAGGTCACGCAGGGTAGGAAAGCGACACTCGTGGTACAAGTCATGGAGCGCGAAGAAGGCTTGTTTCCTGCTGCACGATTGTTCCGAGAATGCGGAGCAGCCAAAGCACGCCTCTTACAAACAGACGACCCATGACGAAACGACTGCCAGCACAAAGGACCTCGAGGTCTGCTTCGGCGCCGGGAAGCCATGCCCCGGAAGCGATGGTTCCCTGGTCGACCGTTGACAACCTGCTGATGCAGGCACCGGCTCTGATCTGCATCCTGAGAGGGCCGGAGCACGTGTTCGAGCTCGTGAATCCTCTCTATGCGCAACTCTTCCCGCACCGTAACCTCACCGGCAAGACGGTCCGGGATGCGCTCCCGGAGTTGCAGGGGCAGCCGTATCTGGAAATTCTCGACCGTGTCTATCAGACCGGAGAACCATTCATCGGGAAGGAATCGGAAGTCAAGATCGACCGTCGTGGCGATGGCGTGACCGAAGAGGCCTTCTTCAACTTTACCTATCAGCCCCTTCGCGACACAGACGGCGCGATCGATGGAATCCTCGTTTTCGCATTCGAGGTGACCGAGCTCGTCGAGTCGCGTCGGAAAGCAGAGGCGCTGACGACATCGCTGCATCGGGCAAACCGCGAGAAAGACGATTTCATCGCCACGATCTCTCACGAGCTGCGGACGCCGCTCACCTCCATTCTCGGCTGGACACGCATGTTGATGCTCGGCGGACTGGACGAGGAAACGTTGCAAACAGCCCTCGACTCAATCGATCGAAGTACAAAAGCGCAGGCGCAACTGATCGAGGATCTTCTCGACGAATCGAGGATCGCGGCTGGAAAATTGCGCCTGGACGTGCGTAACCTCCAGCTTAAGGATGTGGTTGATACCGCCCTTGACATGGTTGCTCCCTTGGCCGAGAAGCATGGCGTGCGACTCGAGAGGAAGGCCGCGCCAGAACCGCTGATCGTCTGCGGCGATCCCACACGGCTGCAGCAGGTTGTCAGCAATCTGCTGTCGAACGCGATCAAGTTCACGCCGCACGGTGGGAGAGTTGCGGTGTCCTTGAGCCGCAAGGGCCAGCACGCATCCCTCGAAGTGGCCGACACCGGGCGGGGCATCGGCCCGGACTTTCTTCCCTACGTTTTCGATCGCTTCCGGCAGGATGAAAACATCTCGACCGAACGTCGCGATGGTCTTGGCCTGGGTCTGTCGATCGTCCTTCATCTGGTTCAGCTCCACGGCGGAACTGTGACGGCGGCGAGTGATGGCGTTGGCAAGGGAGCGACGTTCAGGGTGGACTTGCCGGTCGCGGACGATGCCGGCAAAGTCCAGTCTCTGAATGATCGTGACGATGGGGAGCGATACGAGTCGCTGCCTTCTCTCAAGGGAATCAGGGTGCTCGTGGTCGAGGACGAGAACGACAACCGAGACGTCATCGAGGCTGTTCTCCTTCGTTGCGGTGCCGAGGTCGCCTCGGCGACGACTGCCGATGAAGCACTGGGAAAGATTCCCAGCTGGAAGCCGGATGTAATTCTCAGCGACATCATCCTGCCGGGAAGGGACGGCTGCGAGATGCTTCGGGATATTCGAGCCCTCGCGAACGAAGAGGGAGGCAGGACGCCGGCCATGGCGCTGAGCGTTCACGCTCGTCCGAATGACCGCGAGCGAGCCCTGCAGGCCGGATACTCTATTTTCCGGCAAAAGCCGATCGAGCCAGCCGACCTGGCCTTCGACATCGCGCGGCTGGCACATGGCGCGCCGGAGTAATCGGGTACTCGTGGCCGAGCCCTGGTTTATGGATCGTTTCTTGCTCTTCAATCACCTGCACGCCTGACCGACCGGTAGCTCTCTTCGCCTGGTTTGCGACGGCCGTCGCTTGCCTCGACTCAGACGAAAGGAGACTCTCATGTCCGCCAAAGGATCGATTGTTCCGGATCAAAGCCCCGCGAGAGACATTCACGTCGTGTTTCCCGCAGATCCCGCCAGTGAGCAGTTGAAAGCCCTCGCCGCGGAATTGCTCGAACGGCGCGATGCGATTCTCGAGGCCTGGCGCGCCGTGGGCGAGGCTGAGGCTGCTCCGGAGCGCAACAACATTGCGGCTTCTCTCTCTCGCGCCCAGTTCAACGATCACATCCCCGCCGTCCTCGACTGTCTGGCCCACACGCTCCAGGCGTGGCCTGCCGAGCATGATGCTCGCGCCGAGCAGATCGAAACCGAGAAGGTGGGTGAGCACGGTCTGCAGCGCTGGCAGCAGGGCTATAATCTGCGTGAGCTGATCGGCGAGTGGGGGCACCTGCAGATGAGCGTCGGCGACGAGTTGGAACGCTACGCTGCCGCTCATCCCTCCCTCGATCCTGGTGTCATGCCCACAGCTCGTCGAGCGTGGGCGCAGTTGTGTGCCGGCGGTGTCACGCAAAGCGCGACGCAGTACTCGCGTCTCCAGCAGACTGAGTCGGCGGGGCACGTCACCGATCTCGAGCACGCCCTTTCCGCCCTCCAAACCATGGAGCACTCACGCGCCGAGGCGTGGCGCATGGCGGCGCATGATTTGCGCGGCAGTGTCACGGTCGTGAAGGGTGCTACGAACCTGCTCAACGACAGCGCTTCGGAGCTGAAAGAGCCGGACCGAGCCGAAGTCGCCGACATGCTCAGTAAGAGCGTCTCCTCGCTGCACGACATGTTGAACGACCTGTTGAGTCTGGCCCGTCTCGAGGCTGGGCACGAACAACGCGAGCTCACCACGTTCGATGCCGCCACTCTGATGCGCGATTTCTGCACCGCGTCGCAGGCGGCGGCCACCGACCGCGGCTTGTTTCTGAAGATGGACGGCCCGAGCGAGCTGCCCGTCGAGGGCGACAAACCGAAAGTTCTGCGCATCCTTCAAAACCTCTTGCTCAACGCCGTGAAGTACACGCAGCGCGGTGGCGTGTCGGTAACCTGGGGACTCGACGAAACGCGCGACACCGACCGGTGGACCTTCTCGGTCCAGGACACGGGGCCGGGGATCGACGAAGCCCACGTACCGCCGATCGCGCAGGAACTTCATAACGCCACGGAAGTCGCGAACGACGCCAGAGAAACGAGCACGGACCGGCGACGCGACATCGCTCCTGCTACGACACTCCCCTCCGCATCGGAGGACGCCCCGCCACAAAGCCAGCCGGGAGAGGGCGTCGGTCTGTCGATCGTGAAGCGGCTCTGTGAGCTGCTCGACGCCGGCCTGGAACTGGCAACGAAACCGGGACAGGGTTCGACGTTTCGCGTAATCCTGCCGTGCAGTTACGACAATCGACCCGCGTAAGCTGTCATTCCCGAGAGAAGTACGACGGGCGTCGCCGCGTCGTGGTTTTTCTTCGGGCTAGGACCATGCCATGCGGCGCTCTCGCAGAGGGCGGACCGTGGCGATGGTTTCGAAGTCGCGATCGCGATGGAGGAGAAGGACCTCATGATCGAGCGCGATTTGTGCGATGCAGCAGTCGATCGTACTCCGGACGGTTCGGCCGCGCCGGCGAAGGTCGAAGTAGATCCGTGCCGCTGCCGCCCAGGTGCTCGTGGAGGTTTCGAGATAATCCTGATCGGCGAGATAGTCATCGAGTAGATCCCACTCTTTCTGATCGCGGGCGCCCTGCAGGATCTCGATCTGATGAAATCGGGTCAAAAAGATGTCGTCTGCTTCGGTTGCCCGTTCCAGAAGCCTCCGCCGGGCCAGAGTCGTGTCTCGAAAAACATCGACCCAAACCGAAGTGTCAACGAGAACCACTGTTCCGCAGCTTCCTCATCGACTTGTGATCGTAGCCGTCCCTGAGACGGACCCGGCCCGCGAGTCCGGCCAGACTCTTTTTCTTTCGGGAGCGGACCAGCTCCTGTAAGGCGACGTGCACTACCTCTCTCTTGGTCTGCGCATCGGTCAGGCGAATCGCCTCGCGAATGAGCTCGTCATCGATCTCAATGTTGGTTCTCATCGGATGTGTAACCTCAGGTGTATTGTACACATTCCTCGGGGAGCTGGCTGCCGCACAGCTCCCAATCGGAAAGGGGCCGCAGATGGAATGAACGGCCTTTGCGGGCCGCCAGACATCGGCGTATGCTGTCTAATGCGTTACTGTACACGCCTGATCAAGACGGTCGCGACAGGCGCACACGAGCTGGCTGCCACTCCGGCAAACCCCGTGCGCGTTCCGCCACCGCCTACATCCTCAGACGGGTCTTCCCGAAAGGATGCGAACTGATGGCTACGCGAACCCGGTCCAAGCGCCCCGCCAAACGGGCGGAGCTGCAGCCGGGCTCTCCCCCGCGCGATGACAGCGCCGGCATTCCGGAGGAGCAATTGACGTCAGGCCGCAGGGTCGGGGCGGTGCGCGTCGTCGGGATCGGAGCATCGGCCGGAGGTCTCAACGCATTCATCGAACTTCTGTCGGTCATCCCGGCCGATACCGGTCTTGCCTTCGTGCTGATCCAGCACCTCGATCCGCGCCACGAAAGCATGCTCGTCGACATCCTCGCCGGCGCAACGGCGATTCCCGTGCAGGAAGTGGCCGACCGGATGCGTATCGAGGGTGACCACGTCTACGTGATCCCGCCCGATACGCAGATGACCATTGAGGGCGACACCCTCCGGCTCGTGTCCCGGACGCCAAAGGTGCCGCATCGTCCGCTGGACATTTTCTTCCGCTCGTTGGCTGAGGATAGAAAGAGCAGCGCGTTCGGCGTGGTCCTCTCCGGAAACGACGCGGACGGAGCGCTCGGGCTCCAGGCAATTCGCGACGCGGGAGGCACTACATTCGCTCAGAGTCCGGAGAGTGCAGAGTTCGATATCATGCCGCGCGCAGCAGCCGTCGCAGCGGACTTCGTGCTGCCGCCCGGTGGCATCGCCGAGCGGCTGGTGAGCCTCGCCCGCGGCGACACTTCGGGGGAAGTCGAGCAGCCCGCCCAGTCGCCGGCTGCCGCGGGTTTCGACCGCGTCCTCCAATTGCTGCGCGCCCAGCACTCGGTCGACTTCAGCCACTTCAAGCGCGCCACTCTCGAGCGGCGCATCCTGAGGCGCGTACTCCTCGGAAATCACGACGACCTGGGTAGCTACGCCGATTTCCTGGAGAAAGACAGCGTCGCCGTCGAGACTTTGTACCAGGATCTTCTGATCGGTGTGACCTCGTTCTTCCGCGAGCCGGCGCGCTTCGAGGCGCTCAAGACGGTCGTCTTTCCCTCGATCGTGCAGAACCGCGGACCCCAGGACATGCTCCGGATCTGGGTGGCCGGCTGCTCGACCGGCGAGGAGGTGTACTCACTCGCCATCACGCTGCTCGAGTTCCTCGACGGCCGTCACGATGCGCCGCGGATCTCGATTTACGGAACCGACATCAACGAGGAAGCCCTCAGGAAGTCGCGGGCGGCGATCTACGGGGAACATGCCTTGAGCGTGGTCTCGCCGGAACGGCTGGGACGATTCTTCACAGCCGCGCCGGGGGGCTACAAGATCGCCAAGGCCGTGCGCGAGCTCTGCGTCTTCGCCGCGCACGACGTGACGCACGATCCGCCCTTCTCGAGAATTGACCTCGTGACCTGCTGCAACGTGCTGATCTACTTCGATCCGGAACTGCAGAAAAAAGCGGTGGCCCTCCTTCAGTATGCGCTTGCCCCGGGCGGATTCCTGATGCTCGGAAGCTCGGAGAATCTCCGCGCCACGACGAATCAGCTCACTCCCGTCTCGGCAAAGCCGCTGATCTACCGCAAGCGCCAGACATCGGGCGCGCTGGCCACGTTTGACGTCGCGCCTCGCTCACGGCGGTCGAGACTTGCCGTGGCCTCTTCTGCGCCCCTGGCGCGTCGCGTCGGAAGCGGCGCGCACGACGATGACGATACCTTCCTCGCCGCTCATCTCGCCCCGTGCGGGGTGCTGATCAACGACCGGATGGAGATCACGCGGATTCGCGGGGACGTCGATCCGTTCATCGCGCTGGAACCAGGAGAGGCTTCATTCAACCTATTCAGCCTGGTCCGGCATCACGAGGTCCTGGCGGTACTCCGACCCGCCGTCATCCAGGCATTCCGGGAACGGACCACCGTGACCATGAAAGATATTCTCGTGGTGGGCGGTGACGTTCGCCGCAGTGTGGCCTTCGAAGTGATTCCGTACGACGCCGCTGCGCCCGGCCACGACCGCTGCTGGATCGTGTTTCACAGCTTCCCTGAGCCGGCCAGGCGCAAAGCGAAGTCGGCCGCCGAGCGAACGGAGATCGACGGTCTGCGGCAAGCGCTGGCGGCCACTATCGACGATCGCGGACGGCTGGCCGACGAGGCCTCCGCCGCGGCGGAGGAAGCACAGTCAAGCGATGAGGAGCTGCGCAGCACGAACGAGGAGTTGGAGACGGCCAAGGAAGAGCTTCAGTCGGCGAACGAGGAACTGAGCACGCTCAACGACGAGCTCCGGATCCGCAACACGGCGCTGGTGGGGTTGAACGACGACATCGAGAACCTCCTGGGCGCCGTGGAAGTCCCGATCCTCTTCGTCGGCATCGACCTGACCGTGCGCCGGTTCAACGTCACCGCCGGGTTGCTGCTCAACCTTCGTCCGGATGCGACCGGGCGGCCACTTCGCGAGTCCAAGTCGACCCTCAACGTTTTTCATCTCGAGAAGCTCGTCGGGGCGGTCATAGAAACGGCCAACGCCGCCGACGTCGAGGTCCAGGATTCGGCAGGTGACTGGCGCCTGCTGCGCATTCGCGCCTACCGCACCTCCAGGGGGCAAATCGACGGAGCGATCGTGGCCGTCCTCGACATCAATGTCCTGAAGCGAAGCGTCCTCGTCGCCGAGGAGGCGACGCGCGCCGCCACCATGCTCTCGCAGGCCAGCGCTTTGCTGGCGTCGTCACTCGACTACGAGACGACGCTGGAGTCTCTGGCGAAGTACTCGACGGCGGCGTTCGCTGACTGGTGCGCCGTGGATCTCGTCAACGAGGATGGCTCGATCCGCCACCTCACCGTCTCGCACGCGAACCCTGTCTTGCGTGACCTGGCGCTGCAGTTCCAACAGGCCGCCTTCCGCGAGCCGGAGCGCGCGCCGGGCGCGCCCCAGGCGCTGCGGCTGCGCAAGTCGGTGCTGCTTACCGACATTGCCGAGTCGGAACTGAGCGGCGTCCAGCCGGAGGCGAAGATCACGCAGCTCATCGGCGCGCTAGGGGTGCGATCACTGATCAGCGTGCCGCTGATCGTCCGTGACAAGGTGCTGGGGACGACGACTTTCTCCTCGTCGCGGCGCCGCTACGAGGCCGTCGACCTGCAGCTCGCCGAGGAGTTGTCGCAACGCGCCGCTGTGGCCATCGATACGGCCATGCTGTTTCGCGAAGCGGAGAGCGCGAACCGATACAAGGACGCCTTCCTAGGCACGGTTGCTCACGAATTGCGCACCCCGCTGACCTCAATTCTCGGCTGGATCCAGTTGGCGAAGATAAATCCCGACATGTACGGTGAAGCCTTCCTCCGGATCGAGGAGAGCTCGAGCCTGTTGAAGGTGTTCACCGAAGACCTGCTCGATATCACCCGCATCCGGGAGCAGAAGCTGAACATGGAAATGTCTGAGATCAATCTGGCGGCCGTCGTCAGGTCGGCCATCGAGATGACCGCGCTCAGTGCGTCCGGGCGCGGCATTCAGGTCCGTTTGCACCTCAAGCTCGATCCTGCGCCGCTGCTCGGTGATCACGTGCGGTTGTTGCAGGTCATGTGGAACCTGTTGAGCAACGCCATCAAGTTCACGCCACCCGGAGGAGAGATCAACGTCCGACTCGAGCGGGACGGTAATGACGCGCTGCTGTCGGTCGTGGATACCGGCGTCGGCATCAGCGCCGAATTCGTGCCGCATGTCTTCGATCTGTATCGCCAGGCCGACGAGTCGTCAAGTACTATGCCGGGACTCGGGATCGGTCTTTTTATCGTCGCGCAGATCCTGAGGCTCCACGGAGGTACGGGTCGCGTCGAGAGCCCGGGCGTCGGCCGGGGATCGACGTTCATCATTACCCTGCCCCTGCGCGTATCCGACCGGGCCGCCGGCACACGCTCCCCCCGGCCCAGGCTTCAGTTCGGGAGGTCCGGCGGCCGAGTCGAGCCGCCGGGTTTAGAGGGGACCGAATCAGAGGAGCCATTATGAACTCGAGCTATGCATGCAGCGACTGGAGGACTAATTGACGAGACAGGTCGTTCGAACGACGGCAGGGAAGGTACTTCGCAGTGATGATTTGATTGCCGACGAGAAAGAGGTGGCAGCGGAAATCCTCCGAGCGAACCCTGACTTCGGGAACCCCCATGTCGTCCGATGCGACTGGTGTCATGAGACCCGAACGCTGTTCCGCGACGAGGATGACGGCCCCTTCAAGCTCACCGATCACGGATGGCGCTGCGAACCTTGCAACGCCAGAGCAGCCAGCCAGGAGATAAAGTTCTGAGCACCCCCTTCTCTGAAGTTAGTTGACTCTCCAGTCCCTGCCATGAGCTCATTTCCGGACAGGAACTAACTTGATTAGTTAGGGAGCCTCGGTCAAGGGAGCGGTTATGAGCAGCGAGCGCCGCGCAGTCCCGATTGATATGTTGCTGATCTTTTTGCTCGCGTACGTAGCGGCCAGCCTTTTTCATCACGTCCACAACGCCGAGTTCTTGAGAGAGTACCCGAGTATGCCGGCCTGGTTGTCGCGGGGGCGAGTGTACATCGCATGGCTCGTCGTCAGCGCGGTCGGTCTGGTCGGGTATTCTCTGGTTCGCTCGCGGTATCAGCTCACCGGGCTGATCGTGTTGGGTATCTATGGCGTGCTCGGCCTTGCCGGCCTTGCTCATTACGGCCTCGCACCACTCTCGGCACACACGCTGACGATGAACCTGACTATCTGGCTCGAGGTCGCGACAGCATTGTTGCTCCTGACCGCGGTGGTGAACCTTATCCTGAAACTGCTGCGCGAGGATCATGAGTCTGCACCGGAATGACGGCAAATTCCGCCCTGACAGGTGGCGCAGAATCTGTCAGCCACCGAGGGGCTGTCCTCACAAGAACGCGCATCCGCAGATCAGTGTTCGTCCGAGCGTCGGATCACCGCCAGCTTGGCGACCTGCTCGGCCGTCAATGAGTTTTTGATTCGAATCAGCAGCCCAAGCTGCGTTCGTTTGATTTCGCGCTCCAGACCCATGACTCGGTCGGCCTGCTCGAGAATCTTCGCTTCGTCGGCGGGTGACTGATCCAGCAGACCCTCCATCTTCTCGGCCTGCTCCTTCATGTCCCACTGAAGATCGATGAACTTTGCCTGTGCCTTCTGGATTTCAGCCTTGATGACGGCCCGCTGTTTCTCCTGAAGCCCGATGTCCTTCGAGTGCGACATGATCAGCTCCGGCGGAAAAAGGTGGCGGCCGATGGGATCCTGATCCTGTGGAGGGTGCTGCTGCGCGAAGAGCGGAACAGTGCAGGCGACAACGGCGAAAAAAATAAGACGAGATTTCATGATGAGACTCCTTTCGCAGATTGATCGATTGATGGAATCACCGGAGTGGACGAACCGAATGAGGGAAGCTCCTCGAGCAACTCCCGACCAGGAGTGCGAAGCAGGAAATCGGTCGGGGCGTGCCAGTTTGAAAGCGACTCGGACGGTGGTGCGACCGCCTCCGTGGGATGCTCAGTCGGAGGGTATGGCTTCCACCACACCACGAGAAGCAACAGCATCGCGACCCAGACCAGCGGCCCAATCCGGCGTCGCGCCGTAGAACGGCGTGACATCACCCGCTGGTACGAAGGAGCCCGGGCCTCATCCTCGGCGTGGAGGGCGTGAAACAGCTCACGAAGTGCATCGTCGCGATCGTTCATCTCAGGTCTCCATTGAGCATCGCTAAGAGCTGCCTCTTGCCGCGGTGGTAGTGGACTCGCGCCGATCCGACGGAGACTTCCATTGCCATGGCCGCCTCTTCCACCGTCATGTCATGATAGAAAACGAGCTGTAATACCTCACGTTGGCGACTGGACAGACGTTCCACCGCGTCGTTTAGTTTCGCGTTTCGCTGGGAGTGCTCGATCGAAACGTCTGCGCTCTCCACCGCGGCCTGCTCCCGAGCGCCAGCAAACCACATTGCGAATTCCAGCGGCGGCTGCATCCAGATGCTCCGCATGCGCGCGGCAGCCGTGTTTCTGATCACCGAGAAGAGCCATGTCTTCAAACTCGACCTCCCGTCGAACTTCGCCTTTCCCTCGAGGACTTTCAGATAGACAATCTGAAGGATCTCTTCCGCGTCGTCGCGATTGCGGCGGCAGCAACCGAGCGCCCATGCAAAGCTCGCCGGGTGAAGCTGCTCCATCTCGTGTTCCAGGTCGGCTTGATTCATGAGCGACGATTCCGTCCTCAATTCTGATCCTTTAGTGGTTGGAAGCCTCGTTCCATATGACATTCTCATCTTGAGTGACGGAGCAACAGTGGCGCGTTGTTGAAGCCAAATGAACCGTTGTCATCCTGAGCGATTGACCGTGGAGCGCGGCGTCTGAGTGAAAGAAACCAGGGTGTCATCCCGAGCGTCGAGCGAGGGATCTGGGAGGGGGCCTTGCGGTGTGGAGTCTTGGAGCTCTCTTACGATTGTGCGAGGCGC
>DASZZV010000139.1:0-2080 GCA_035544835.1 Thermoanaerobaculia bacterium | reverse complement strand
TGTGGTGGCGATCCTGATGATCTTCGCGCAGGGACCGACCGCCGTGTGGCGGTACACGCCAATCGGCGCCGGCCGGGCCAGACTTCCCCGGCAGAACAGAAACGCACTTCGTGAATGGGAGAATTCGTTTCGCCAGACCATCGCCTGGGAAGCAGACGGACGTGAAAGCAGTGTTGCTCTTTCGGATTCGGAGGGATATGCCTTTCTGATCAACGGCAAATCCGATGGTCACGCGCGAGGCGACGCCGGCACGCAGGTCATGGGTGGCCTCATCGGCAGCCTGTTCGTCACCAATCTGCGCACCGCCATGGTGATCGGTCTGGGAACGGGAAGCACCGGCGGCTGGCTGGCTGCCATCCCGTCAATCGACCGTGTTGATGTCGTCGAGTTGGAGCCGGCGATCGTGCATGTCGCTCAAGCCTGTACAGCGGTCAACGCCGGGGCCATGAAGAATCCGAAGCTTCATCTTTCGTTTGGTGATGCGCGTGAGGTCCTTGTCACCTCGCGCGAAAAATACGACCTGATTTTCTCCGAGCCTTCGAATCCCTTTCGAGCCGGCATTGCCAGTCTCTTCACGAACGATTTTTATCGCGCCGTCTCGCGGAGGCTCAAACCTCGCGGTGTCTTCATCCAGTGGGTGCAGGCCTATGAGATCGACAGTCGCAGCATCCGGACTATCTACGCGACCATCGGCGATGTCTTCCCTCATGTTCAGACCTGGCAGACCCTTCCAGGCGACCTGATTCTCGTCGCCTCGCTTTCTCCGGTGGAATTCGACGCGGACGAGCTTCGCGAACGGATCGCGAAGCCCCCGATTCGATCGGCTTTGATGAACGTCTGGCGGTTGACCGATCTGGAGGGGCTTCTCTCTCACTTTGTCGCCCGTGACTCATTCGCCACACGCGTCAGCCGCTCTGGTGCTCCGCACAGTTCTGACGACCACAATTTCATCGAGTTCGGATTTGCGCGCGGGGTTGGAAGGGACGCCGCGTTCGATGCCTCGGAGTTGTGGAAATCATCCGCTTCAGCGGGCGAAAACATGCCATTCTTTCAACGGGGGACGATCAATTCAGAGAGCGTTCGACGGCAACGGATTCTGCAGACCGCCAACGATGGGCTGCCTTCGTTTCCCATCACCCCGACCGCTGATGAGGCGCTGCTGGGCCGGGTGGCCGAAGCGTACGCAGCCGAGGATTTCAAGCTGGCGCTGAATCGATGGTCGGGTCTCCATCGGTCGCCCGCCAATCTCCTCGAGCTGTCGATGGTGGCCGACCTGCTTTCCAGCGAGGGACTCGATGCCGCCGAGCCTTACATTCAGAATCTTCGGATGTTCCAGCCGGCCGAGGCTGACGCCATGACGGCTCAGTTGCGATGGAAGCAGAGGCGGTTCGCCGAAGCGGGAGACGCCATCACAAAAGCGCTCGTGCGATACAGAACCGATCCGTGGCCGGACGTCAAGATCATGACGCGCGCGCTCAAGACGGCCTTCAACATTGCCAGCGGCGATCCTGCCGAGGCTCGAAGAATTTTTGGGGCCCTCGATGAACCCTATGCGGTCCACATGCTCAACGCTTCGCGTCACCTCGCTCTACTCTCCGTGGCCGAGCTGGTGGACCGCAAGCAATGCGGTGACGCCACGATGGAGGCCTTGTCGCAATTCGAGCCGCATGTGCCGTGGCAGAAGCGCCTCCTTCTCACGAGAGCCCGCTGCTATGGAATCCGGCGGAGTCCCTTCGCTAATCGCGCCTTCGCGGAGCTCGAGGCTTTCTCTGCTGAGGAGCCGGAGAGCTTCGGCTCGCGCGTAAGCTCCGTGGTGGTTGCGCCGGGAAAATAGCTCCCGGCGCCGGTGGGGAGAAAGAAACAGGCTTGTCATCCTGAGCCGGGGAACGACGCGAACGTCGCTACTGGGAAAGATGACATGGACTGCGACTGACATTCATCTAGCCCCGTAGGGGCGTTTGAAAATAGCCCAGGACGAAGTCCTGGGTACCGGTTTCTCGAAGTATGTTTCGAGCCCCGGAGGGGCGTTTGATGGTTCGTTTCGATCGCCCCTCCGGGGCTCGACTTGGAAGCTCGATCG
>DASZZV010000138.1:0-6572 GCA_035544835.1 Thermoanaerobaculia bacterium | reverse complement strand
TGCAGACCGGATGGGTAGGTTTCTCTCAGGGTACTAAGGCACGAATAGATACGCCAGATACCGAAAATGGGCAGAATGGCTGTCAAGATGGCTGTCAACTCGTCTCTGCAGACAGACGGCCGCCCTTCCTGGCGGCTAAGTTGTTGACTCCACTGGAGCCGATGCCCGGATTTGAACCGGGGACCTACTGATTACGAATCAGTTGCTCTACCACTGAGCTACATCGGCTGAGAGAGACTGCGGGAACCGCTCCAACAGGGCAGCGCGACATTATATTCATCGATCTTCGTTTGTCGAGGACCGCCCACGCGCTGGCCGGAACTTCGCACATGGGGGCAGTAGAAGGTAGAGTCTGCGTAGATGAGCGCAACCGAGACGGAAGGACTGCCCAAATCAGTGGGTCACTACGATGTCGAGTCAGTGCTGGGGAATGGGGCCATGGGCACGGTCTATCTCTGCCGTGATCGCCGCATCGGAAGGCGGGTCGCCCTCAAGACCGTCCATATCGACCGCAGGCAGTTCGACGACTCTAACAGCGCCATCGAGTATTTCAGCAGGCTCCAGCGCGAGGCCGAGCTGTCGGGCTCGCTGCACCACCCCAACATCGTCACCCTCTTCGAGGCCGGCTACGAGAATGACCGCATCTCTTATCTGGCCATGGAGTACATCGACGGGGAATCTCTACAGCATCTCATGCGGCGGCTCGAGCATCTGCCGATCGGCCAGACACTCAACATCGCCGAGGATGTGTTGCGGGGACTGTCGTACGCCCATAGCCGCGGCATCATTCATCGCGATATCAAACCGGCCAATATCCTCGTCGGCAGTGACGGCCGGGCCAGAGTCGCCGACTTCGGCATCGCCCGGCCGCAGACCTCGAACCTCACCGCTTCCGGCGCGTTGATGGGAACTCCGAATTACATGTCCCCCGAGCAGGTCAAGGGGGTGAACGTCTCCACGCGCTCCGACCTTTTCTCGGTCGGTGCAATGCTGTACGAGATGCTCACTGGGAAGAAACCTTTCCCTGGCGAGGATCTGCCCGGCATCCTGTACAAGGTCGTTCACGAGCAGCCGCTCTCGGCAAAACACATGCGACCCGACATCACCGATGAGCTCGAAACGTTTGTGAACCGCCTCATGGCCAAGAAACCCGAGGATCGTTTCGCCTCGGCGGGCGATGCGCTCGGTGAGCTGCGTCGTGTTCGCGGCGAACCGGGCAGCGAGACCGAAGCTCTGCCGACGTTTGCCGATACGCCGCGCGAAGTGACTCCCATCGATCTGAATGCTGAAACGGCCCCCACGATCTCCTATGTTCGGCCGCTTACGTTCTGGTCGGTGATCGGGGTGCTGATGATGGCCTTCCTCATCCCGGCCGGGCTTCTGCTCTGGTCGGCGAATCGACCGGCCGTCGAGCTCATACCGCCGGAGAAAATCGCCGAGTTCGAGGAGAAGAAGGGAATGCTCACACATGCCCGGATGCTGCAGGAACAAGGCGAGTTCCAGGAGAGTGCAGCGACCTACAAGAGTCTGCTGCGGAGGTATCCCGACAATCAGGCAGCGAAAGTGGGGCTCGCAGAGATGTTGCGGGCGGATAAGCATTCCGATGGGTCGATCACCGTGTCGTCCCCGGGACACGGCGCGTCGAAACCGAAGCGCGACCATCGGCCGTCGTGGCACGACCGGATTCGAAAGTTCTTTCACATCGGCGGCTGAGGGCTGACGAGAAAGCGCCTTGGTACCTACGAGGTTTCCGGAACGTTTGTCATCCTGAGGGAGCACGCGCGAAACCAGGGACCAGCAGGAAGTGAGTGCGACCGAAGGATCTTTGGTGACACTTGCGAGGTCGTCAATGAACGCCATGGTGAGGTCACCAAAGATCCTTCGCTTCGCTCAGGATGACAAGCTGTTTCTTTCCTTCAGAGGCGACGCGGCGGCGCCGCGCCGGGATATGATTCGTGCTTCGTGAAAGAGCACACCCTTGCATTTGTTTTTCCCGGGCAGGGAAGCCAGTCGGTCGGAATGGGGCGTGATGTCGCGGAGCGCTTTCCGGCAGCGCGGCGGGTTTTCGAAGAGATTGACGCGGCTACAGGCGCCTCGATTTCAACGCTCTGCTTCGAGGGCCCTGAGGAGCAGTTGAAGCTGACCGAGAATACGCAGCCGGCAATTCTGGCCGTCTCGTCGGCCATGATGGCCGCTCTGCGGGAGTTGTCAGCGCCGGAGCCCGATCTCGTGGCCGGCCACTCCCTTGGTGAGTACAGTGCAATCGTCTGCGCCGGAGGCCTGCCTGCCGCGACGGCCGCAGCCATCGTTCGAAAGCGCGGTCAATTCATGCAGGAAGCAGTGCCGGTCGGCGTGGGAGCGATGGCGGCCATCATCGGTCCCTCCATCGAGGAGATTCAATCGATCTGCAACGAGGCCGCCGAGGGGGAAGTCATCTCGCCAGCCAACATCAATGCACCGGGGCAGATCGTGATTGCCGGGACCAGGAGCGCAGTGACGCGGGCCATGGAGATCGCGAAGAAACGCGGGATCCGGAAGAGCCTTCTGCTTCCGGTCTCGGCTCCGTTCCATTGCGCCCTCATGAAGCCGGCCGAGGAGAAGCTCCGGCCGGTTCTGCAATCGGCTCCATTTCACCCGCTGTACATGCAACTGATCTCCAATGTCGACGCCTCCCCGATCGGGACGGAGGTAGCCGTTCGCAACGCCCTGATCCGGCAGGTCGCCTCGCCGGTTCGGTGGGTGGAGTCGGTCCAGAAGATGATGGCCATGGGCGTACAGACCTTCGTCGAGGTCGGTCCGGGATCGGTGCTGACAGGATTGATCAGGCGAATCGCGCCGGATGCGAAGCTTGTGAACGTGAACTCGGCGGACTCGCTCGAAGCGTACGCACACGGTGCGGCGAGCTAGTGCGGTGCAATTCACATCTGTGCCGGTGCTCTGCCGCCCGCCTTCGCGGGCTCCGGAGACGGTCTCTCGCGAAGATCACCGGGCTTACGCCCGGTGCTACAGGTCTACCGCGCGCCTTCGCGCGCTGAAGGCACGTGAGAATCCTATTGCGCGAGAGGGCCGGTGAGTATCCATTGCGCGATGAGGGAACATCAATTTGAAGTACGGCTATCTTCGAATCCACCAGAATGCAGCGCGCGAAGGCTCGCGAAAGATCTGTAGCACCGGGCGTAAGCCCGGTGTGTTGCGATCGCGCCAGTTCTCCGTGCTTTCTTTCTCCAACAGCCCGCGAAGGCGGGCAACAGATCCAGCCTATGTGTCCGCACGCGGTGAAGATGCAGAATGTAGAAATCCGATCGGCGCCATTTTAAGTTGTTAATTTGAAAAGGACTTCCTATGAACATTGATCTCACTGGCCGGATCGCGCTCGTAACCGGCGCGTCGCGCGGAATTGGTGAAGGTGTAGCGCGGAGGCTGGCGGCGACGGGTGCCATGGTTCTTTGCGCGGCGCGCAACGAAGATCAGGTCAAGACCATTGCCGACTCGATCCAGTCGGACGGTGGGAAGGCCGCCGGCATCGCGCTGGACATCGCCGGACCGGACGTCCGCGAGAAAGTGAAAGAGCTCATCGCGCGGCACGAGCGCATCGACATCCTCGTCAACAACGCCGGCGTCACGCAGGATGACCTCTTCATCCGCATGAAACAGGAAGCGTGGGATACGGTCCTCACGACCAATCTCGACGCCATGTTCGCCATCACTCAGGAAGTGGTGAAGAAGATGATCCGCACCAGGTGGGGACGCATCATCAACATCTCTTCGGTGGTTGGTCTGATGGGAAACCCGGGGCAGGTCAACTACGCGGCCTCGAAAGCGGGCATCATCGGATTCACAAAAGCGCTGGCGCTGGAGATCGGATCGCGCAACGTCACCGTGAATGCCATCGCACCCGGTTTCATCGAGACGGCCATGACCGGCGCGATGACCGCCGAGGCGAAAGAAGGCCTCGAATCGAAGATTGCCATGAAGCGCCTGGGCACGGTGGATGATGTCGCCTTCGCAACTGTTTTCCTGGCCTCCGAACAGGCCAGTTACATCACGGGAACGGTGATGAACGTGAGCGGCGGGATGTACGTATGAAGCAGACTCAATCAGGAGAGGGCACTTGGCTTCTAGCTTCTAGCTTCTAGCTTCTAGCTTCTAGCTTCTAGCTTCTAGCTAACTAACAAGCTACCGTCCTACAGCGTCACTTGCCGGACATCAGATATCTGGCCTCTGAGAGCTCGCTGACCTCAGACCTCTCGAGTGTCCTGAGCAGAAGCGCGGCCACCAGCCGGCGCAGTGTTTCGCGCGACGGTTCCTGAGCATCGGAAAAGCGAAGACCGGAGTTGTAGGCCACCTTGCCATCGCCGGCCGCGCTTCTATGAAGCTTGCAGCGGATCACCTCGGCCTGAAGCGAGAATTTCTCTGCGAGGTAAGCGAAATTGAGGCGAACGACCTTGCCGCCAGTCATCGGGAAATCATGCTCGATTCGCACACCGACCGTGCTGAGGTCGACGATCGAAACAGGCAAGCCTGCAAGGGAAGCCGGGATGGGATAGTCGGGTATTACGCGTTGCACCCGGCGCTTCTCGACATGGGACACGTTGAGCCTCAGAAGACATTTATTGGACGACTGGCTGGGCAACGAGAGGAGGGTTTCCTGAATTTCAGTGTGGTGCAAACTTCTGGTGAACGGAGGATGGCAGAATGCAGCGAATCCTGCATCCCGCCTTCGCCATTCTGCATTCCATCTATCGCCTGTTCATGCCGCCTTTCAAGAGGCCCGCGGCAATTACGAGCGCGGAGAGACCTCCCAGGACGGCCCCGGGATTCTTCTGGGCCTGTTCGCGGGCGTGCGCAATCGCCTCGGTGACATAGGCGTGAACGTGATCGAGCTGCTTGTTTACATCAGCGCCGCTGGCAGATTGGTGGACGGCGTCGATGTGCGGTTGACCTACGCCCAGAGTCTTGAGCAGGTCTCCGAGGATCGAATGCTGACCGGTGGTGTTAGTTTGCGACGCGGGCTCCTGTAAGGGAGATATCGGCTGCTGCTGATCCATTGTGAACTCCTTGGTCGGTTGCGGTTGAGTTGAAAAAGGTTGACAGCCGAACTGCTGCAAGTCGCATGCTGATTTGCGGAAGCGCAAAATCACGGTGCTCCCGGGGGATACGTCAAGAAATCTTGACTCGGCCTTTACGTCGGATGTCGTGTAACTCTTAGCCACGTATACACCTTGCGGACGATCGGGCCGCGGCAGCCATCGTGAATCTTCAGGCTCTCCAGAAAAGGAGAGCGAATGACGATCGACAACGAAGTCTGCACAACCGACGAGGTAACCCTCAACAGAACCTACAATCTGCTCGACCCCGAAGACTGGGCGGAGGTGATTCACCTGCTCAGACAATTGCTGAACAGTGAAACCCCGCACAAGGACGCGCAGAGGCCGCCGACACCCTTGGACTCGCAAAGAACTTGAAGCAATACCATTTCGGCATGTCGGCGCCTGCAAGGCGCCCCTGCGATTCGGGGTGAGGGAATGCAGGTGCGCAATTCCGCTTACTGCCTTCTCGAATTCTGCAGGCATATGGTGCGCCCTGAGGGATTCGAACCCCCGACCCTCAGATCCGAAGTCTGATGCTCTATCCAGCTGAGCTAAGGGCGCTGACCGAAAGAAAGAGCGAAAGGATAGCACGGGGGAGATGGCTCTTCCTTCCCGTTTCGGATCGACGGAGTAATTCATGTGAGCTAGATGGCACTGATTCACAACGTGGCAGCGGCAATCGGCAACAGTGTTGCACCAGATGCAGTCATGGAAAGCGCTGATCCGCATCCATCTCGATCGCGTAAGATTGATTGGATGTATGGAGACCCCGACGAACAAGCCGTCTCTGAACGCCCGCGGCCTTCGGTGCTGATCGTCGACGACGATCTCGCCATCTGCCATCTGCTCAAAGCGATGGTGGAGGCTCGGGGCTACACCTCGGAGATTTGCCACGACGGAGCGGAAGGCCTCGAGCAGATCTCCAACCATCATTTCGCCGTCATCCTCCTCGATCTCCGTATGCCCAGCGTCGACGGAGCGGCTGTGATCAACCGCATGGCCGAAGCGCTGCCTCACACGTTGAGTCGAGTCATCGTCATCACGGCGGCGGTGGCCGATCGCAAACTGATGTCGCTGGTAGCCAGCCGCAACATCTATGCGCTGGTCGCCAAACCGTTCGATCTGGAACGGCTCTTCGAGACCGTCCAGCATTGCGCGGCACAGATGGAAGGGCTGCCGGAGATCCTCGAGTACCTCCACGTCATGGACGACGAGAGTTTTCACCGCTTCGAGTACAACCTGGTCAGCCGCTACCGCCAGTTCGAGGCGGAGCAGGAGTCCATCGCCATCGCGCTCACGCGCCGCAACTTCTCAGATCCCGATCCCGTAACCAGGGATCGCGTGGAGGAGATCATGGCGATGCTGGAGCACGTACACGATCCCTACATCGGGTAGGTGCGCTGCTAAGAAAGCACGACTCTCCCAGGTTTGTCATCCCGAGCCGCGGACAGCGTGCGCGCTGCCACTGAGAAAAGAAACTGA
>DASZZV010000137.1:0-4148 GCA_035544835.1 Thermoanaerobaculia bacterium | reverse complement strand
CGAGGGATCTGGGCGGGGGCCCTTCCCCCGAGCGCATACGAACAAGCCTGCTACCACGACAGTAAGGCCCCCGCCCAGATCCCTCGCTGCGGCTCGGGATGACACATTGATTCCCAATCCGCAACGAGCTTATCAGGCATCAGGAAGCGAGGATAACGCCAGCAGGTCTTCGCCCGAGAATGTGTATTTCTGACCGCAGAACTGGCACGTCGCCTCCGAGCCACCTTCTCGCTCGATCATGTCGCCGAGCTCCTGCCGCGAAAAGTATTGGAAGCTGGCCAAAGCGCGCTCACGCGTGCAGGAGCATTGAAAGGCCAGCGGAGTATTGAAACTCGCGTCGATAGCCTTGTAATCGGCACCTCGGAGCACTTCCTGAACCGCTTCCTCGAGTGGCATCTTTTCGAGAAGGGAGCTGAAGGAGGGAGCCTGGCGAATCTTGTCCTCCATCGCCTCGATCGCCTTGAGACTGGCGTGCGGAAAGGCTTGAACGATCATTCCACCGGCCGCAGCAACACCCTGTCGGTTCGTCAGTACACCGAGCATCACGGCGCTGGCGATCTGCTCGCTCGTGGCCAGAAAGTGAACGATGTCTTTGGCGATCTCACCGCTCACCAGTTCGACCTGCGACGCGTAGGCTTTGCCGAGCGGAGGAGTCTTTCTCGTAACGGTCATCAGGCCTCTGTTTCCAACCCCCGCGCCCACGTCCACGGCCGTATCTTCAACGGCCGGATTCGTGACGTACCCTCGCATGGTGCCGTTGAACGTTCCTTCGGCGATCACGACACCGAGCGGCCCCTTACCATCGAAGCGAAGTGTGACGTGCTGCTGCTTGACCTGTTTGTCGAGCAGGCGAGCCAGAAGGACGGCGCCGGTCATGGCACGGCCAAGGGCAGCCGAGGCGACCGGTGAAAGATCGCGGCCGAGACGGGCTGCGTTCAGACTCGAGGTTGTTTTGGCGGCGATGATTCTGAAGTCGCCACTCCAGGCCATCCCCTGAATCAAACGATCATCGTCGAGGTTTTCCATTGGACTAGAGCGTAACGCAGCCCTGCCCTGAATTGTTCTCGATCGGCCTCTGACAATGGCCAGCGAATTGCTTCGCTCCAGGGCGGAGGCCACATATGTTCACGAAGTGGATCATTCCAGCCGCCATCGCCAGCCTTGCGATGGCGACAGCGTGCAAGGTAGAGAAGACCGGCCAGGACACGTATAGCGTCCAAGCCCCGACCCCAGAGGCGAAGGCCGCCGCGGAAAAGGCCTCCGCAAAGACTCAGGAAGCGGGACGGGAAATCAACGAGAGCGCTCAGAAAGCCGCCGATGAGCTCAAGCCGCAGTTACAGGAAGCAGGAAAGAAATTGAAGGAAGGCGCTCAGACCGCTGCCGAGAAGACCGGCGAGGCGATGCAGCAAGCCGGAAAGTCCATGCAGAACAAAGCCGAAGAAGCGAAGAAGAAGGACAAGCCTTAGGTCGTTGCCGACTGATGTTGCTAGTAGCTATCGCTAATAGCTGGCAGCTTTTCCGCCGGTTTCCCAAACGCTCCCTGTTAGAATCTAGGCGTGGCCGAGACAGAGCAGCTCGTAGCCGAAGTCCCGCTCTTCAAGCTTCTTGACGAGCGGGAACGTGGAGAGCTTCTACGAGTCCTCGAGAGCCGCGCTATCCGCGAGGGCGAGAAGCTCTTCAACCTCGGAGAGCCCGGCGACACCCTTTACATCGTTACGTCCGGTCGCGTAGAGCTTTTTGTCAAAGACACCACCGGAACCAAGATCACCTTGATGGTCTGTCACGCCGGCGACGTCTTCGGTGAGTTGTCGCTGTTCGACGGCGGCGCCCGGACCGCCAGTGCCTACGCGCTCGAAGACTCCGAGGTACTCACTCTCGACCGCCCCGATCTGCTCGAATTCGTGCGGCGCACGCCAGACGCGGCCATCGACATGCTGGCCATGATGAGTCACCGCATCCGATCCGCCGATGAGCTGCTGCGCAAGAGCGCGGCGCGAAACATCAACGAAGAGATGGAAGTCCGCTCGACTCTCTTCGAGAAGGCCGCCGACGTGATCGCCGAGTTCAGCGGCGGCCCGGTATTCCTGCTCATGAATGTCGCCTGGTTTGGTGCGTGGATCGGCTGGAACATGATCCCAGGCCTGAACCACTTCGATCCTTACCCCTTCGGTCTGTTGACCATGATCGTCTCTCTGGAGGCCATCTTCCTGTCGATCTTCCTCCTCATCAGCTCGAATCGTCAGACCGAGAAAGACCGTCTGCGTGCTGAGTCCGACTACCAGGTCAACCTCAGAGCCGAGCTCGAGATCGCGCACATGCACGAGAAGGTCGACCTGCTTACCGAGGAACTGCTGGCGCGCCTGCCCCGGGTAGCACGACCCTCGACGAGGCAGGGTGAAGAGTTGCCTGAGCCGCGCCTGGTCCGCTAGTTGCGAAACCGCGCGTCAAGCCATCGGTTGGTTCTTGTGTGGCACAGGCACTCTTGCCTGTGTGCCGCGGCGTCCGAGCCGCGGCGTTCCTCCTGCAATTCAACAGAGAAGTCGGCCTCGACGGCCGACACACAGGCAAGAGTGCCTGTGCCACACAAGAACCAACGAGCGTAATGCGCTTGGCGCGCCTTTCGTATCTGGTTGTATTCTTGTCCGCGCGCAAAAGGCGCGACCCGGAATTTAAGGAGGAGAGTTCATGGCAATTACAGCAGGCCGTACCTCCATGGCCTCGCAGACGTCGACGCTCAAGATCGGGGACATGGCTCCCGATTTCGAGCTCCCGTCGCATCGAGGCGATGAGAACGTGCGGTTAAGCAACTTCCGCGGAAAGAAGAATGTCGTACTCGTTTTCTACCCGCTCGACTGGACCCCTGTCTGAACCATTCAGATGCCTTCGTATGAGGCGGAGCACGCCGATTTCGAAAGGTATGATGCCGAGGTCTTCGGCATTTCGGTAGACAGCAAACCGAGTCACATCGCATTCGCAAAGTCGCTTGGCGGCATCAAGGAGTATCCGTTGCTCGCTGACTTCCATCCCAAAGGTGAGGTCGCGAAAAAGTACGGGGTCTGGAAGGAAGACAAAGGCATTTGTGAACGTGCCATCTTCATCGTCGACAAGCAGGGAAAGGTCGCCTATGTCGACGTTCACGATATCAGCGAGCAGCCTGAGAACGCGCAGCTGATCGAGGTTCTCCGCGATCTGACATGATCATTCGAGCCGGACGGGTCCTCTCGTCCGGCTCCTTTTTTCCGCAGTACCATCCATCGAAGGGCCGGGCTTGCAATCTCACCCGAGGAGTAATCGACATGTTGACCATTGCACGCCGCTGTGTTCCCTACACCCCCTTCGAGAAAGAGTTGTCGTCGGCAACCGTCACCCTCGTCACTGCGACCGGGGTTTTCGCACCCGGCCAGGACCCTTTCCCGACTGAGGATCCCGGCGACGTCTCCTACAGGGTGATCGCGCGCGATACGCCCATCATCGACCTCAGAATTTCACACCATCACTACGACCATTCCGAGGCCGATGCCGATCCGAATATCGTTTTCCCGCTCGAATCGCTCCGTGAGCTGGCCGCTGAGAACTTCATCGGCGCGGTAAATGACAACCACTATTCGTACGGCTTCACCACGCGCCTTCGCGAGCTCTACGAACAAACCTTTCCCGAGATCGCCGACAAGGTCGAGCGATCGAAGACAAAGCTGGTCCTGCTGACGGCCGGGTGCCCCGAGACCTGTCACCGGTCCATCGCCAATCTCGCCCGCGAGATCGAATCGCGCGGCGTACCGACGCTGATCATTTCAGCCAGCCCCGCCGCCACAGAATCTGTCCGGCCTCCCCGGGCCATGACCTGGGACGGCTGCGCCATCGGACGGATCGTCGGGCGCGCCAATGATCGCCAGCATCACAAACAGGTCGTGAAAGCGGCGCTGTCGATGTTCACGCATGACGTCCCACCGGGCCGGGTGGTGCAGAAAGTGCTGTAGGGGCGTCGCTCGGTCACCCGGCGCTGCACGTTGTGTCATCCCGAGCGATTGACCGCGGAGCGCGGCGTCTGAGTGAAAGAAACCAGGGTGTCATCCCGAGCGTCGAGCGAGGGATCTGGGAGGGGGCCTTGCGGTGTGGAGTCTTGGAGCTCTCTTACGATTGTGCGAGGC
>DASZZV010000136.1:0-2654 GCA_035544835.1 Thermoanaerobaculia bacterium | reverse complement strand
ACAGGCACTCTTGCCTGTGTGTCGGCCGTCGAGGCCGACTTCCCTGTTGAATTGCAGCAGAAACGCCGCGGCTCGACGCCGCGGCACACAGGCAAGAGTGCCTGTGCCACACAAGAAGCAATCAGGCGGCTACTACTTTTGCTTTGCAGCCGGGAGGCCTCGACCCCACGGAATCATGAGGATGTTGCCAGGCGGTCGGCATCGACGATCTTGTGACGGAAAAAGTCGATGGTCCGCACTAATCCGTCCTCTAGCGACACGCGCGGCTCCCAGTCCAGAAGTCTCTTCGCTTTCGAGATATCCGGCTTCCGCACCTTCGGGTCATCCTCCGGCAACGGCTTGAACACGATTGGAGCCGTCGATCCGCAGATCTTCTTAATCCGCTCCGCGAATTCGAGCACTGTCAGCTCGTTGGGATTCCCGATGTTCACCGGCTGCACTTCGTCCGACATGAGAAGGCGATAGATTCCCTCCACGAGATCGGACACATAGCAGAAGGATCTGGTCTGCGAGCCATCGCCGAATACCGTCATCGGCTCGTTGCGAAGGGCTTGAGAAACGAAGGCCGGCACTACGCGCCCGTCGTTCAAGCGCATTCTCTCGCCATACGTATTGAAGATCCGCACGATGCGCGTCTGCACGCCGTGAAACCGGTGGTAGGCCATGGTCATGGCTTCGGCGAAGCGCTTGGCCTCATCGTAAACGCCACGAGGGCCGACCGGGTTGACGTTTCCCCAGTAGTCTTCCTTCTGCGGGTGAATCAAAGGATCGCCGTAGACCTCGGAGGTTGAGGCGATGAGATAGCGAGCATTCTTGTCTTTGGCCACGCCCAGGGTCTTGTGCGTTCCGAGCGATCCGACCTTCAGCGTCTGAATCGGCTTCTCGAGGTAGTCGATCGGGCTGGCCGGCGAGGCGAAGTGAAGAACGAAGTCGAGCGGTCCCTCCACATGAATGTAGTTCGTCACGTCATATTTCACGAAGCTGAAGCCGGGCTGCCCGATCAGATGCCCGATGTTGTTGGGCGAACCGGTCAGGAAGTTGTCCATACAGATGACCTCGTGACCGCGCGACAGGAAAAGCTCGCAGAGATGCGATCCGAGAAAGCCGGCGCCGCCGGTGATGAGGGCACGTCCCATTAGTTCACGACTCCTGTCGGTACGTCGCGAGGAACCGGGTATCCCCTTCCCACAGAGGTGTACTGGAAACCCTCTTCGCGCATACGGCGTGGATCATAAAGGTTCCGGAGGTCGATCAGAATCGGAGACTTCATCAGCTTCTTGATCCTGTCGAGATTGAGCGAGCGAAACTCGTTCCATTCCGTGACGATCACCAGAGCATCGACGCCGGTAGCCACCTCATAAGCGTCGTCGCAGAATTGAAGATCGGTAAAAAACTCAGCAGCCCTTTCCATGGCCGCAGGATCGTAGGCTTTGACTCTCGCTCCGCGTTTCTGCAGCCCTTCGATAATCGGAATCGAGGGGGAATCGCGCATGTCATCAGTCTCCGGTTTGAAGGCCAGCCCGAGGATCCCGATCAGCTTCCCATCGACACCCGACATCGCTTTGTCGATCTTGTCGACCATACGGTTCTTGATGTCTCGATTGACACTCATGACCGCCTCGATGATCTTGAACTCGTGACCACAACGCCTGGCGATGTCGGCGACTGCTGACGTATCTTTGGGGAAGCAGGAACCGCCGAAGCCGGGGCCTGCCTGAAGGAACTTGAGACCGATGCGGTGATCGAGTCCGATACCCCTGGCCACGGCCTGAACGTCGGCCCCGAGTCGCTCGCAGAGGATGGCGATCTCGTTGATGAAGGAGATCTTCGTCGCCAGAAAACCATTGGCAGCATATTTGATCAATTCGGCCGACTCCACATTCGTCACCACGAACGGGGTTTCGACCGAGTGAAGGGGGGCGTAGATCTGCTTCATCAGTTCGATGGCCTCTTCGTTGGAGGCGCCGAGGACGACACGGTCGGGTCGCATGAAGTCCTCGATGGCCGAGCCCTCACGGAGGAACTCGGGATTCGAGACAACCGAGGCCGGCATGTCCTGGCGCATTTCGCCAAGGATGCGCTCGATCATCCGGCCGGTGCCGATGGGCACGGTCGACTTGGTGATGACCAGTTTCGGCCCCTGCATGTATTTGCCGATCGATCGCGCCACTTCCTCGACATAGCGAAGATCGGGGGAACCATCGGGGAGAGGCGGGGTTCCCACGGCGATGAAGATAGCCCGCGCGAAGCGAATCGCTTCTTCCAGGTCGGTCGTAAAACGGAGCCGTCCCTCGGCGACGTTCTTGACCACGATGGCATCGAGACCGGGCTCGTAGATGGGAATCTCGCCGCGGCGCAGAGCCTCGATCTTCTTTACATCGATATCGACGCAGACGACCTCGTTTCCAAAATCGGCCAAACCCGCACCGGTCACAAGTCCCACGTAGCCGGTGCCGACAACAGCAATATTCACGATGGATCCTTTTCCGAAGCGATGAGTACGAAAGGCCTCCGGAAGGAGGGCTCCGGAAAGCGGGTCATTTTACCGCAACACGCGTCGCTCCTTGTCATCCTGAGCCCCGTGGCGGCGGCTTCTAAGAAACTCCCTGTATTTACGCGGGTTCCCTGATGTGTCATCCCGAGCCGCAGCGAGG
>DASZZV010000135.1:0-3158 GCA_035544835.1 Thermoanaerobaculia bacterium | reverse complement strand
GGCTCGGCGGCGTCCCGCGCCGCCGTTCTCGAGCAAGCGATTTGCTTCAGCGATCTGTGGTAGAGGGCGGCGGCGCGGGACGCCGCCGAGCCAGGCGACAGGATGTCGCCACTCCGATAAACCGGTTCAGTCCAGATCGCTGAGCGCCACGGTCAGCGTCGACACGGCACGCTCGAGCTGCTTTCGGTCTGCGGCTGAGAGGCGTCCAAAGAGCTCCTCGACCCATTTGCTGTAGAGCGGTCCAATTCGATCGACGACGTCCGACCCACGACGCGTCAGGGCGATACGGTTGGAACGGAGATCGTTCGGATCGTCGCTCCGCTTGATGAGGCTGAGGTCCTCGAGGCGCCGTACCATCCCGGTGACATTCTGCTTGGAGACCAGCAGCTTCCGGGACAGACCGGCCAGAGTGGGAGCAGCGTCGCTCTCAGCCAGAGCAGAGAGCAACATCCACTGCTGCGGAGTGACGCGCGATTTCTGAAAGAGAGGTCCGAGGTGGCGGGTCAGGGTGTTGGTAAGCCGCATCAGACCGGCTACGGTCTGGGTGGAATCGAAGTCGCTGGAGGACCTGGGCACGAAGTCAATATATTGACGGGCTGCCTCGAATGTCAATTCGTGACAACTGGCGCGTTCAGTGCTAGCGGGCGCTCGGAACGCTCGCGGGCATCCGCATGGCCGCGACGGGGTGAGAGTCAAAGGCGAATTGTGAATGTTGAATTTTGAATGGTGAATTGTGAATTGGGCCGGAGAGATCAGAAATTCACAATTCAACATTCACAATTCAGCATTCAAAATTCGCCTTCCCCCGGGACCGACGGCCCACCTGCCGGCCCTGCCATCAGTGAGTCCCCCCAACGAGTCGACCGGCGCCGGCGTGCCAGCGGTTGGAGAGCTCTCGAAAGCGGGGACGCTGCTCTGGAGTCAGCACCCGCTCGATATCGCGATCGGTCGCCTCCACCTCCTGGCGCATCCGAGGATGTACCTCGCTCCAGATGGCCTCGACACGTTTGCGATGATTCTCGAGGATCGCCGCGACCTGCTTCTGCTGATCGTCGGTGAGGTGCAGCTCTCGCGTGAGCGCCTTGACGATGCGGGCAGAGACAAAACGGAGTCCGTGGCGCGGAAGCATGCGGTGCTGATGCAGCAGCACCAGACGATCGCCGAGCATTCCGACGATCGCTCCGGCTAGAAACGTGACGACCAGAAGGACGCCGGCCCGGAGTCGGGTCCGCGATTCTGCGGGCCGCGATGCAATGGCCGGCGGATTGACCGCCGAGGGCTCATTCGACGACACGATAGAGATCCTCAGCGGCCATCGTGACTTCAGGGCGAGAGCTGTAGCCGTCGATCGATTCCAGCTGCTGCTCAGTGTAAGTGACCATCAACAGCAGGGCACTGGCCAGCGCCAGCGCGGCGGCAACAGGGCGGAACCAGCGGCTCAGAAGACCGGCCACGGTAGCCTGGGGACGATACACGGTGCGCTCGCGAATCCGTGCCGCCAGTCGCGCGAAAACAACCTCGTCCCGCGGCTCATACTTCAACCCGGCGACATCAGCGCGGAGTGACTCACGAAATTGTTCGTCGTTCATCAGCTCACCTCGCGATAGTCAGACAACATCTGCTGCAGCTTCTTGCGCGCGATTGAAAGGTGCGAGCGCACCGTGCCCTCGCTCAAATTGGTCATCGACGCGATCTCACTATGACTGAACTCCTCCACGAGATACAACCGCGCCACGACACGCTGCATTTGCGGCAGCGATTCGATCGCTTCATCGATCCGGCGCGCCTTCTCCGATGATGCCATGTCGGCCGGGGCCACACCGGAATCGACTCGGGCTTCGATCGGCTCGCTGGGAAACTTACGGCGGTGCTTCATTAGATCGAGACTGAGGTTCGTCACGATCCGGAACACCCATGGACCAAAGGACTGACCGGTCCGGAACGTCCCTATCTTCTCGAAGGCCCTGACCAGCGCCTCCTGCGTCAGATCCTCGGCATCAGCAGGATTCCTGACGATGCCCCAGGCCACCGACAGAACGCGCCTCATGTACTTCTCCACGAGGTACGAGTAGGCGCCGGCATCGCCGTTCTTCACGGAGACGATGGCCCGGGTCTCGAGCGGATCGACCGCCGGCGATGCTGCCGCCGGAGCCGTCACGGCCTGCTGCCCAAACAGAAAGGGGTTGAGAATCCCATCGATTCTCAACCCATTCTGCAGGATCACCGCTGAATCAGCCACGGTTCATCCGGCGGGCCACGATCTCGGAGAGCTTCGTACGCTGATCGGGCGTCAGGACACCCAGAGCTTTTGACACCCCTTGAAGAATGTTGGATTTCAACTGACGCTCGGCCGAGGCATTACGATCCAGGATCTCCTGAGCGCCCGTAACATCACCCGGGTTGGCGATCAGAAGCTTCCCCGCCTCGTGCAGGTTCTTCTTCATCTCCACACGGAAGGGAGTGTTCTGTTCGCGTACCTGGGTCGCGATGGTCTGAATCTGCGACGACTGGTCGTCGCTGAGATCGAGCGCTCCTTTCAGATGTTGAAGGTGACCCAGGAACCCGAAACCACAACCGTTCTCTCCATGAAAACCCTGGCCATGGTGCATATCGGCGTAAAGAAACGGCACCGCGGCGATCACCGCAACCATCGACAGGACAATCAGCAGATTTCTCTTCATCACTTGTTTCCTCCAGGCTTCCGCGCCGTCATCAGCGCGTTCGATAGCATTACGCCCGGGGGAGCGGGATGTTGAATGGCGGAGGTGGAGGCGGAAGCTTGACTGGAACCTAGCCGTGCCGTTGCTGTCATCCCGAGCGATGGAACAACGGTGGCACGTTGATGAAGCCCAAATGAACCGTTGTCATCCTGAGCGATTGACCTCGGAGCGCGTCGTCTGAGTGAAAGAAACCAGGGTGTCATCCCGAGCGTCGAGCGAGGGATCTGGGAGGGGGCCTTGCGGTGTGGAGTCTTGGAGCTCTCTTACGATTGTGCGAGGCGCCGAAGGGTCGAGTCTCCCGCCCAGATCCCTCGCTCGACGCTCGGGATGACACCTCCGCAAACCGGCCTAAATACTGGGAGTTTCTTAGAAGCCGCAGCGAAGGATCTCAAGATATAGCGATCTGAATTCAGATCCTGCCGCTGGAGATCCTTCGCC
>DASZZV010000134.1:0-5050 GCA_035544835.1 Thermoanaerobaculia bacterium | reverse complement strand
CTAACGTCCGAGTTGAGCGGCGAGCCCGCCGCGCTGCCCATGGTACCACCCGGCAGACGAGCGGGCGAAGTCCGCTCCAACGACAAGTTAGGTGCCGCTTGGGTTTGAACCCGAATCCCTTCGACCTTCAGCGCTGGTCTCCGGCTCGCGGGAGGTTTTCTCCTGCTTCTCGCGCTCTGCGTGGCGCTTGGGAGCCACCAAAACCGTTCGAATACACTGATACGACACCACTTGCCGAACTCTCCTCTGATCGTGGCGACGGAGGTCTTGGCGCGACTCTCTCCGCGCTGACCTTACCCACCAAGGTTCTCAGGGCCGAACTCGCCCCAGCGTGCCGCTGGTTCTTTTCGGTCACTCGAAGCGCAATCCGTGGGCCGAGACTTGAAAACGGACACGCTGGCCTAGACGGCGGGTAGCACGATCTCAAAGTTCTGCGCGCTTCGTGAAGAGCGCGCACGGTTTCTTCTCGTGCGCGCGACGGCACCTAACTTGTAGCTTAGCTCACTTCACTTGTGTTCGCATATACACACGCGTGTGCAGGTCTACACACGACGTGTCTACCCATGCACACGCTGTGAAACCGTCGTCGTGATTCTTTTTCGCAAGCCGAGTTGCAGAGCCACGTAGCGAGCAAGGCGCCAGGACCTGGCTTCGCGATCCCAGATTCCGCCCGCGGTCTTCACCTGGCTGCGGAGTTTGACTTCCTCGAACCGGACTGTCACCAGCACCTCCTGATGCAACCAGCGCCATCGCTGCGAGGGAACGAACCGCATCTCCTCGACGATGAGCTCGACGGTCTTGTAACGCCGGGCGTTCTCCTCGTCGACTCGATAGCGAACACAGATCAGGGCGTCGCCGTGCTTCTCTCGTAGACGGGCCGTGCCGCGGGCTCCTCGCCTCAGAGTCCTGGTGATATTCATGGTCCCTCATCCCCTCCCCACCCGCCGGCACCAAGACCGAGTGCGTCGGCCGGGCTCTTCACGCCTTTCGCCCCACTGCGGTTTAGGACGTGGGTGTAAATCATGGTGGTGGCCACGTCGGCATGACCGAGGAGCTCCTGCACGGTGCGGATGTCGTAGCCGGATTCGAGCAGGTGTGTGGCGAAGGAATGCCGCAGGGTATGGCAGTTGGCAGGCTTTTCGATCTTTGCCGCTTTGACTGCGCGCGTGACGGGGCGCTGGATGGCACTTTCGTCGAGATGGTGCCTGCGCTCGATGCCGGTGCGAGGATCGACGCTGCGCCTCGGCGCAGGAAAGACGTATTGCCAGCGCCACTGGCGATCGGCGGCAGGATACTTCACGGCCAGGGCATGCGGCAGATAGACGCGACCGAAGCCGTCGTCGAGATCGACCTCGTGAAGCGCCTTGACGGAAAGGAGATGCGATCGCAAAGACTCGGCGATGACGGCAGGAAGCATGGTGCGCCGATCCTTGGCCCCTTTGCCGTCGCGCACGAGAATTTCGCAGCGAGCGAAGTCGAGATCCTGAACTCTCAGACGCAAGCTTTCCATCAGCCGGATGCCGGAGCCGTAGAGCAGCGCCGCTACGAGGCGTGGAGTTCCTTTCATGGCTGCAATGAGGCGCCGCACCTCGTCAGGCGTCAGGACGACGGGGATCCGCCGAGGTTTGCTGGCGCGAACGATGTCGCCGAGATCGGCGATCTCTTCCTGTAGCACACGCCTGTACAGAAAGAGAATCGCGCTGAGTGCCTGGCCCTGGGTCGAGGCACTCACGTTGCGCTCGACGGCCAGATACGTGAGGAATGCGTTGATTTCGTCCGCGCCCATGGCCGAGGGATGACGCTTGTTGTGGAAGAGGATGTAACGCCGGATCCAGTCGACGTAGACATCCTCGGTTCTCCGACTGTAATGGCGGGTGCGGGCGGCGTGACGCACGCGGTCGAGGAGTCGGGGCGGTTCGGGCGAGTCAGCCATGTACCGAGGCTCCCTCGGAGTGGGCGGGATGTCAATCGCCTGGCAAATTGAAAATTGGGAATTGAAGGAATGGGATGGCTCCGCTCTCGAGTTTGGCTCGCCACAGGTGCCCTCACCAGGCCTTCGGCCACCCTCTCCCTCGGGAGAGGGCCTGGTGGCTGGCTTTCGCGCGCTGATTTACTGTGCCTGAGCAGGCCAGCGACCGGCGACGGCGCGGTATAATTCTTTGGTGCAACGCGATACTCCTTCCCATCCTTTTGCCGAGCGGTATGCGTCGCGGGAGATGTCATACCTCTTTTCTCCCGATTTCAAGTTCCGGACTTGGCGAAAGCTTTGGATCGCCCTGGCGGAGGCGGAGCGGGAACTGGGTCTGCCAATCTCCGAGGAGCAGATCCGAGAGCTCGAGGCGGCGGCGGAGACGATCAACTACGAGGACGCGGAACGGCGCGAGCGGGAGATCCGGCATGACGTCATGTCGCACATCTATGCGTTCGGGCTGCAAGCTCCCGCGGCCAAGGCGATCATCCACCTGGGGGCGACGTCGGCCTACGTCACCGACAACACCGACATCATCCAGATGCGCGACGGGCTGCGCATCATCCAGCGCCGGCTGCTGAACATCATCTCCAAACTGCGGGAGTTTGCGTTCCGCCACCGCGCCCTTCCCACCCTGGCCTTTACGCACTTTCAGCCGGCACAGCTCACGACGGTCGGGAAACGGGCCACGCTCTGGCTGCACGATCTGCTGCTGGACGCCGAGGAGATCGAGTTCCGGATCAACTCACTGTCGCTGCTGGGAGTCAAAGGGGCTACGGGAACGCAGGCCTCCTTCCTCAAGCTCTTCGGCGGCGATGCCGATCGCGTGCAGCGGCTCGAGGACCTGGTGGCCCGGAAGATGGGATTCACGCGCGTCTATCCGGTCTCAGGGCAGACCTACACACGCAAAGTCGACAGCGGGGTGGTCAACGCGCTGTCGAGCTTCGCGCAATCAGCATCGAAGTTCGCCTACGACATGCGCCTCCTCCAGCACCTTCGCGAAATCGAGGAGCCGTTCGAAGAAGAGCAGGTCGGCTCGTCGGCCATGGCCTACAAGCGAAACCCGATGCGCGCCGAACGCATCGACGGACTGGCCCGGCATCTCATCATCAACTCGCAGAACCCGGCACACACTGCGGCCACTCAATGGTTCGAGCGGACGCTCGACGATTCCTCGAATCGACGCATCGCCATCCCCGAGGCTTTCCTCGGGGCGGACTCGATCGCCCTGATCTACGACAACATCATGAGCGGCATCGTGGTACATGAGGAGATCATCGCCCGCAACGTGGCGCGTGAACTTCCCTTCATCGCCACGGAGAACCTGATGATGGAGGCGGTCAACCGCGGCGGCGATCGCCAGCACGTGCACGAGCGGGTGCGGGTTCACTCGCTGGCCGCTAACGACGGATTGAAATCAGGCGCGGCCAGCAACGATCTTCTGGAACGGATCGCCGGCGACCCGGCCTTCTCGCTGGACGAGGAAACGGTGCGCTCGATGGCGCGGCCCGAGGAGTTCATCGGGCTGTCGGTAACGCAGGTGGAGCGGTTCCTGTCCGAGTATGTCGATCCCCTCATCGAAAAACATCGCGATGTAATGACCGAGGAGGTCAGTGAGGTGCGAGTATGAAGAGAACGCGCAGCTTCGCCGTCATCGCGGTGACCTTCTTCCTGCACGCCTGCGTCACGACCAACGTGGCGCCTCCTCCGCCGACGACCCCGCTGTCGGGAATGGCCAGCTGGTACGGCCAGGAGTTCGCAGGGCGAACGACTGCCAACGGCGAGATCTTCGATCCGATGCTGCTGACGGCGGCGCACCGAACCCTGCCGTTCGGGACGGTGCTGGAAGTCAAGAATCCAAAGAATGGACGGACAGTGCAGGTGCGGGTCAACGATCGCGGGCCGTTCGTCGGCGACCGACTGATCGATCTGTCGTACGCGGCAGCCGAAAAGATCGGGCTGGTGGATCAGGGAATCGCTCCCGTCGATCTCGCCGTGGTCCGGCTGGGGCGAGGCGATCGGGAGCCGCCGCGTCCTTATGTAGTGACGACCGACGCGCCGCCGGCTTCAATCCCCATCATTGCCAAACCGGTCGTCGTCCCGGCCGTACCGAAGAAGACAACGACGGCGACACCACCACCGGTTCCCTTCCCTCTGCCACCATCAGCGACACCGGTGGCATCGAGTGACATCTCTTCGACTAAGACCGACGACCACGGATTCACGGTCGATGTCGCGGAAGAACATGGCGGCGTGCCGACTAGAAAGCAGGTATCGGCGAGCGGCACCTCGATCGAGCAGGTTGACGCGGAAGGAAAGGTTGTTCCCACGCCGAAGCCGGCGCCCCCGAAAACGGTCGAGGCGCCCCTGCCGGCCCCCGTTCCAACTCCGGCGAAGAAGATGACGATTCCGGTATCGGCATCCGGCCGATACGTATTGCAGCTGGGCGCTTTTCAGATCGAGAAGAACGCCGATGACTTCCGGAAAAAGATCGAAAGCTCGGGAGCGACGGTGTTCATCGAGCACAACGCCGAGTTGTACCGGGTTCGGGTCGGGCCATTCGCGACGAGGACGGCGGCGATCGAGGCGAAAGAGAAGCTCGACGGGGCAGGGTTTTCGGCGATCGTTTTGAATCTGGAGTGATGTTGGTTGTCGGTTGTCAGTTGTCAGTTGTCAAGGCTTGTCATCCTGAGCGAGGAACGACGCGAACGTCGCCGATGAGAAGGATGACACCACCCCACTTCCCTCTCCCCCGCGGGGAGAGGGTCGCGCCGCAGCGCGGGGTGAGGGGCGTAACGAACTGGCGCTGCACAGTACTGCTCACTGATGTAGGTCTTTTCGTTCTGCCTGTTCAAGGTCAGGCAGCGTTCACGAACGGCCCCTCACCCGCCGCTGCGGCGGCACCCTCTCCCCGCCGGGGAGAGGGAAGTGGCCTCTGGGTCATTAGAAGATCGCGAAGGATCTTTGGTGACATCACGCGGTGCGACCTGGCGAATTACCGGCTCATGTCACCGGAGATCCTTCGGTCGCACTCACTCCCGCTCGCTCTTCAGAACTGCGCGCGCTCCCTCAGGATGACAA
>DASZZV010000133.1:0-1843 GCA_035544835.1 Thermoanaerobaculia bacterium | reverse complement strand
GACACCGGCGCGTGGCTTCAGCAATGCACGATTGTCGACCTGGGCCGACGCGAGGCTGTCGCACGCTTCTTGATCTCGAACTCGATCTCAGTCAGGGATCCCGCGATGAACAAAGCTTGTCCGTGAACGCAGATCGTCGGTCGGCCCTACCTCCGCTTGTGATCTGCGGCAGCGCGATGCAGGGCATCCGCCAGCAGGGGCAGGTCGTAGGGCTTGCGCAGGACCCCGACGACCCCGGAAAGCTCGACGCCGTCGGCGAGCGGGCGGCCAGACACGATGAGCACCGGGATCTCCCGGGTCTCGGTGTTCCCTTTGAGGAGCCGGAGAACCTCATAGCCGTCGATCGTCGGGAGCCCGAGATCGAGAAGGATGAGGTCGGGGCAGGGATCCATGCGGCTCATCGCTTCCAGGCCGTCCCGGGCCAGGACGGGCTCGTGCCCTTACCTCCTTGAGGAACCGCTCGTAGAAGTGACGGGTATCCGGGTCATCCTCGACTGCCATGACCCGCATTGTGGTTGCGTGGGGGTGCAACTCCGATGCCAAGAGAGAGTGAAGGTCAGGGTCAAGCTCGCGATACGGCCACGATGCGGGCTACGCCGCGAACCTCAGGATTTTAGGCAGTTGCCCGATGTGGGGAGTCAGTTGTGGCAGGGCGGCCGAAAGTAGCCGGACGCCGTGGGCATTCTAGGTAGATGCCGTCTTCGCGCATTCGGGATCTCGTCGTTCAGAACGCGTCGTCCTCAAAGTACGCGACTGTGTATTCGCGCGGCTGCGGCCCGGACTTGCCAGATCCAGGCAGGTCGGCTGCGATTACCCGGTGCGTGGGTATCAAAGCCTTCTCAATGATGCGAATTCCTCAATGCTGCCAGCCCATCCGGGGAGCATGAACACGGGCTCGCCGCTGCCATCCTCTTCGTAGTAGATTCGACTTCCACTGTGGTCGAACCAGCCCATCATCTTCTCGTCATGTGGCGAGATCAGAGTTCCGACAAATTCAGCCTCCCTCGTCGTCGGACGGTCAACATGATTCGGCCGGATGAAGGGCAAATAGTCAGGGGGTCGCCCTCTGAAATCAGATATCTACTAATGGTGTCACTGGCACCACGACACCACGACCTCACAACTTAATACTGATGGGAGTCGCGTCGAAATCGAGTGCGCAACTTGCGCCGGCCATCTCGGTCACGTCTTTGTCGGTGAGCGGCTTAACGCCTGCGACGCGCGCGACGATGTGCGGATACGCGGATGACGGCGCGGGCCTGGAGTAGATTCTCCGGGCGGAGGTTCAACGCCATGGCGAGCTACGAGTTCGAGTGTCACGCGTGCAGCGAACATTTCCAGGTCACGGTGCCGATGAGCGAGCACGAGAACCTAAAAGCCAACCCGCCGATCTGCCCCAAGTGCGCCAGCCACGACACCCGCCAGTTGGTCTCACTGTTCAGCTCCAAGCCGGCGAGTAGCTACTGAGCCTCTGACGATTGGCGCCGCTGAGCGCTGAGCCCCGGGCGCCTCGGTGAATTACGATCCCGTCAAGAAGCTCGATCCATGCTGCACGCCAGGCCAGCGCGAGAGCGGCTGGAGAAGATGGCTACGTGCATCTCGCGGAGGTCAAGTGGAGTGGGAACGCTGAATCAGCTCACGCCCGAAGAAACGCGCGTCATCGTGAACAAGGGAACGGAAGGCCCGTTCACCGGCGAGTACGACGACTTCTTCGTTGAGGGCACCTACGTCTGTCGCCGTTGCGAAGCCCCACTTTACGTGTCGGACGCGAAGTTCCACTCCGGCTGCGGCTGGCCGTCGTTCGATCAGGAGATCGCGGGCGCGGTCCGACGGATGCCCGATG